>JBAXKQ010000035.1:0-21703 GCA_037135275.1 bacterium | reverse complement strand
GAACAGCAAGGATCAGTCCCATTACCGTCCTCTTCAACGAGCGCACGGTTGTGTTCAGGTCGTTCGTCTCCAGCGATGACTTGTCCATTCGCATCTCCCTCCAGAGTGGTTGGCATCAATGCCCTGCATAGTCTGCCAAAGCCGTGGCGCCGTCAAGGCTGACTGCGGAGGCTGGTTCGTCACATTTTCAAAGAGTCGCGACAAGGCTGGTTCGTCACCTTGACCGCATACCGGCGACATGTTACGGTCAGAGCGAGCTGGATCTATCAAGTCAAACCGCACGGGTGAACACATGAATATGGCCAGGAAAGCAGTGTTTGCCTTTGCGATGCTCATGTTCTCGATCTGGCTTGTCATCAACTTCGTATTTCCGCAGTCGAATTCCAGTCCCGCGTGGACACAGGTCGGTATCAGCCACGTGGTGCTGGGCATTGTGTTCGCACTGTTGATTCTTCTGAGGCCCAAGCCGGTTGCCGCGCAGGGCGGAGCCGTGCCGGCCAGCCCTGCGGTCGTGGTGGCGGTTGCGGCGTTTTCAGGCGTTGTTGCGTACGCAAGCGGGATGATCTTCGATACCAGCCAGTTCAAGTGGCTTGGTGTGCTGCTCCTTCTGTTCGCATCGCTGCGCTGGTCACTACCGGCGCGATTCTCCAGGGATACGGTGATTTCCCTGATCATCCTCTATTGGATACACCCTGTTCCCGGCGGGGTACTCGCCGCGCTTCACAGGGCCATGCAGCTGGTTTCCGTACACGGCGCGGAGTACGTCCTGCATGCCTTCAACTTCCGAGTGTGGGCTGACGGGATGGTCCTTCTGACCCAGACGGGGGTACTCATGGTGCCCGAGGCGTGCAGCGGGCTGACAACCGCCGCAACGGTTCTGGTCTGCGGGGCCGGAATAGGGATTCTTCTCCGCTACAGTTGGATTCGCCTGGCGCTGCTGCTGTCGGCCGGCCTTGCGCAGGTCATGTTGCTAAACGTCGTCCGTATCGGGTTGACAGCAGCACTTGCCGATCCCTCGCAGCCCGGGTGGGCGGAGCAGTTCTTCCACGACTCTCTCGGAGTACTGCTGCTGGTTTCCGTTGTCATTGTCCAGGTTGAAGCGGCGTGGTGGCGGCCGCGAGGCCGGGCCGCTGTGCATGGAACGGAGGGGTGGCATGCCCCTGTTGATGGCGACGAGGCGATCAGGCGGCTCCCGCTTTTCTGGCAGCTGGTCCACGGGTGGTTCGGGGTTGCCATGTTTCTGGCCCTGGCAGCCGGGATTGCCGCGTTCTTCCTGGTGAGGTGTGATCCACACCACAGGGCGGAGATGATAGGCGGGGTGGCTCTCGATCTTGTCCACAGGGACATCGCCCAGTCAGAGCGAGCCGGGCGGGCGGCTCTTGCCATCGAGCCCGGCAACCATGGGCTGCGGAAGGCGCTGGTGCGAACCCTTCTTCTGCGAGGAAAGAACAAAGCCGCCATCGATGAGCTGAAGCTCATTCCTGCCTCGATCAGTGAGAAGGACCCGGAACACTCGCTCCTGCTCGCGTGGGGGCTGGTGGGAGTGGGTTGGACTGACCAGGCCGGGCCGGTAGTCAGCAACATTGCCGTGATTGTGGGGAGCCAGGCGCCGGGTGTTGCGATGGTTGAGGCTGAGTTTGCCGCGCGGAGGGGAGATGCTGATACAGTTGCCAGTATGGTTGTCAAGGCGTCCAGGTCCGGGGCCCTCGTCGACAGGGTTCGGGCCCTGTACCCGTACCTGGCTGCAGCCAGACGATGGGATGCCATCACGGCATCCAACATCAATGCTCCATACCGCGAGTTCAGGCACGCCCTCATAACAATCGAGGCTTTCTTTGCGGAAAAGGACGCGGCGGGGGCGGCAAGGGTTTTGACGCTTGTGATGCAGACTCACGGAGACGATCCGCGGCTGCTGAAGTACTTCTATGTGCTCGCGGCGCTATGGCCTGACAGTGAGTGGGAGTCTGTCTTTGCACGAAAACTTGTCGATAACCTGGCGCTGATGGGCGCTGACGAGCTTGCCGACTGGGTCGAGAAGAGCTTTCGCCTGCGTCGACCTGACCTTGCGTGGCTCGCATATTCAAAACTCGCCGTTGTTGACCCGACTCACCCGGCGGTCTTCCTGCTGCCTGTCTGGCAGGGCGATCAGTGGTTCGCATTCAGGGAAAGATTCCTTGGCTTGTCGTCGGGCTCGATTGACGGGCCGATCAGCCTGACACCTGACACCTACTACTACCTTATCAGGTCATCCACTTCATGGAAGAAACCCTGGGGCGACATTCCGCTGGCTTCGGAACTGTATGTCGCCAATGCTGACGACAGGGCCAGGTCGATTGAGGCCAGGAGGAAGCTGCTGGACAGGGCCCGTGTGGAGTTTCTTGCGCGCGACAGGAACAAGACGCTCTCTGTCAGCATGCGGTACCTCTACGCACAGGCGTTCGAACTGACCGGGCGTCTTGACGAGGCCCACAGGATGCTCACCGGGATCGCCGTGGATAATGTCCTGGAGAGCAACAGGGTGGTTCTTGCCCACGCCGGGATGTACCAGCGCGTGGGCGACTGGCAGAATGTGTACGAGACACTCCGGCCATGGGTAGGGCAGGGGGATGCGCCGTTGCCGGCGATGCTGATGTTCGGCGAGGCGCAAAGCCGCCTCACGCTCGGGGTGTGCGGGTTGGAGACCGTTCGACAGACGCTGAAAGCGCATCCATATTCATCGCAGGCCGAGGCGCTGCTGGTGCGAATGACCGACACGTTTCTCAGCCCCGAGGAAGCGCTCATGGCTGTTGAGCGCGCAAAGTCGCTTGTGGGCGGACTTGAGGCAATGGAAGCGGCCCTGCTGCTGAAGACGCAGCGGATGTCGGAAGCGAAGGTCTTCAACCGCGACCTGGTGGCCGGCGACTACTTTTCGCCCACTCAGACCGTGCAGGCGCTGACGCTTCCGGCGGCGGAGCTGTGCATCCGGGTTGGAGCCATTAACCTGCCCTCCGAAGCCGAATTCGAGGAGAACGCAAGCATACTGGAAAATAACCTGTCGGCGATTACGAGCCCGTTCGTGAAGGAGTTGGTGAGGCTTTGGCTGGCCTGTTACCGTTCAGGATGCGGAGCGAAAGAGGCCGATATCGAAGCGTGGACTGCCTGCGGGCGTGACAAGATGGAACGGGCTGTCGCCCTGAACCAGCTCACATTGCTCCTGGTCGCGAAGGGCAAGAGGGAGGCTGCGCTTGCCGCCGCCCGGCGCGCGGTTGACGAGCTGCCTGATTCCGGCATGCTCAGGCGGATACTCATCGCCATTTCGCAAGGCGCGCCTGAGGTTGTTGAGGAAGCCTTTGCGGCTTGTCCAGCCGATCCCGAAGTCTGGCTTGCGCACCTTGTGGTTGGTGTCAACTCTGGACGGGTCGACAAATGGGTTCTCAAGGTGATCAGCGATGCAACCGGGTCAAGGAAGTACCCGGTTGGTACGATTGTCAGGGCTGGCGACTTCCTTCTCAGGAAACGCATGGATGAGGCTGCAGCCGTTGCGGCGGTTGATGCCGAGGTGAGATCCCGGGGACTTGTGCCTGCCCACGTTCTGTCCCTCCGTTGCGCCGAAAGGCTGCAGGACAAGAAATGGGCCCTTTCGGCGGCATCGCGGGCAATCGAGTACTCCGTCCTGCCGCAGCCGTATCTCTGCGGCAAAATTGTGGAGCTGTGGGGCAAGGTCGACAAGCCGGACTGGGACGTTCTCTTTGCGCTTGGGAGACTGAGGGGACTTGAACCCGCCAATCCTCTCTGGATGGAGATGCTTGGGCGGGCAAAGTTCCTGGCCGGCGGGTCGCACTATATCGATGCGATGGACCAGATGAAGGATGCGCTGGCGGCCGGCTACACCAACAGGACTTCGTACCTGCTTCTTGCCGAAACGCAGAGGCGCCTGGGTAATTCACGCGATGCGGCGGCGACTTTGAGGCAGGGGCTTCAACTGTTTACCAACGACTATGCGATGCTGAACAATCTGGCCTTCACACTGGCCTGGGACCCTGAGACATTGCCAGGTGCGATTGAGCTTGTGCCGGTTCTCCTGAAGACTGCGGGCGACAACGCCGAAGTCATGGATACCATACAGTTGATCTATATACGAAGCGGCAAACCTGACCTGGCGGAGCAGTCTATCGCGACCGAAATGAAGACCGTTGAGCAGCACAGCAGGGCCTGGGCAAAGGCGAGGCTGCGCCTTGCTCAGATTCGTATGCAGTCGGGCAATCTCGATGCCGCGCGCGCGATACTCTATGAGATTGTCAAGACCTGTCCGCTCTCCATCCCGCCGGAAGACATTTACGACCTTGTCAAACTGAGCGAGGACGTTGAGGAGAAACTCTTCGAGGCCAGATGGCCGGATAACTCCCAATAGGAACGGCGGTCTCAGGCAGGGTCACAACGATCAGCACCGGTCCAGGGCAGTTGAATGCCGCTACTTAGGCGGGCAGGCCGGATGACCAGCCCTTCCATGTCCTCAATCGCCTTCTGAAAACCAGCGCGAATCCGAAGAGCCCTGCTGCCAGCAGCAGGTAATCAGCAGGTTCCGGGACGTAGAGAGTGAAGTCATCCAAACCGTAGTATTCCTGGTCGGATCCGCCACGGTCGATGTGGATCCCGATGTACTCGACCGCGAGCAGGTCCGCGAGAAACTCGCTCTCCGTCCCGCCGGGCATCGTCCACAGGGAGAACTGGAAAACGACGTTGTAGGGGGTCCACTGGCCGGCTGCCGCAGGGTCCAGGATGAAAGTCCACTCGTTGTCGTTCGTCGCTACTCCAAAAACCACGCTGATGGCGCTGGGGACTACGGAGTTTGACAGGACAAATCGTGCTCCCAACACGTTTGATAAATTGCCGCCGAAGATGTTCGTGGCTGGTGACGTGAACGTGTAGATGGTGTCGTGTAGCGTCTCGCCCGGGTCCGGCGGGTTGCCCACTGCCGGGAAGGTGATAAGGAGATAGCCCGGCGCGCCACCGGGATTTGAGAGGCTGACATCGGGCGCTGTGTTGGTCCAGCCCTGCGCACCAGAGCTTGTCCACGTTTCGGGGGAGTCGATAATCGGCCCCGCTTCGGACGACAGCGCCGAGAAACCCAGACCAAGCGCAAAGGCAACAACAGCCCCTGCACGAGTCCCAACTCGAGTTATTCCGCAGGCATTCATGAGATTACCCATACCACCATGATTATATTAGGTTTCCGTGGTCAGCCCGGTCAATCTTTATCGACGTGTTTGTCTGTTTGTCGTCGTCCCCGGGAGCAATACACAGTCGAGGTTGGCGGCAGGGAGTAGGGCCCACCCCATGATGCGGTGCCGGCGATGAGGCGTTGCAGCTAAAGCGCCGGACCGACGGGCCGCTCGTGGTCCATTAGAGAGCCGCCGACCATCGCAGCGCCGCCGTCGACAGCAAGCACCTGGCCGGTGATCTTCGCCGCGCCTTGACCAAGCAGGAAGACGACTGCGTCGGCGACGGACTTGGCGTCGGTGAGCGGGTCCCACGGTATGGGGCTGCTTGCCTGCCATATCTCGCCGATGCGCATGAAGTCCGGGATCTTGCTCGCCGCCGTGGTGGCCAGGGGCCCGCTGGACACGGCATTGACACGGATGAGCTCGCGACCGTGCCGCCGTGCGAGTGCGCGGACAATCGCCTCGAGCGCGGCCTTGTGGACCCCCATCCAGTTGTACAGCGGGTAGGTGTGGCTGGTGTCGAACGTCAGCGCCACCAGTGATCCGCCGCCTTTCATGCAAGGCGCGGCGTAGCGGGCGACCGTGGCGAATGAAACGGCGCTGATGTGGTACGACTTCTTGATGTCATCGATGGCATCGGTATGGAACTCTGTGCCGAGACAGGTCTTCGGGTTTGCATAGGCAATCGAGTGGACGACGCCCGATACCGGCCCGATGTCGGAGAACAGCCGCTTCACGTCATCCTCCACCGTCACATCGCAGAACCGGTGCTCGATGACCTTGTCGGCGGCGCCCAGCGTCTTGTCGCTGTCCCAATAACGCTTCTTGAGGACTTCACCCTGGAATGTGAATACGACACGTCCGCCCGCCGACTGGATGGCGGTGCCGATCGAGTATGCAATCGACAGCCGGTCCAGCAATCCCATAACAACGTATGTTCCACCTTCTTTGATCGTTTGCATGCGGCAGGATACTTAGTCATGGGAGATTCGCAAGACTTTATGCCACCTACTCGCCTGGCACCGTCGTCCCTTGGCGGTTGGGCCGGGCGTGACCACGGCGATCCTACATGATAAATGTGTCCAGATTTCTTGACCATCGATGATTTTGTGATAGGGAAGATATGCAGAAGAGCCGGTCGAAGGATTCGCTGGAGGTTGGGGCAAATGAAGAAACTGATGATGCTGGCAGTCGTCGCGTCATGGGCCATTGGAACGCCGGCGCCGGCGGCGGATGAGTTTCTACCGTCCGACATACACAGCATCAAGCTCTGGCTCGATGCCGGCAACACCAACTCGCTGACGATCATGGGCAGTCGGGTCGCGTTGTGGCAGGATATCAGCACTAACAAATACCGGGCCATCCAGAATGCCCACGCTTTCCGGCCGGTCTACGTCAAAGATGCGTACAATAATCCACCGGTCGCGCGACAGGGCGCGCGGTTTGCCACCAACACCGCCGGGATCGTAAAGACGCACCCGGTGTTGCCGATGGTGCGGTTTTTCGGGAACAGCCAGTACTTCGGCTCATTCATGAGGACCCACTGCGTGCCGGCCACAGGCGGGGATCCCCGCACTCTGGTGGTTGCGCTGGCAAATGTCGGCCACTTCACGTTCAAGAGCAATCACGTCCTTCATTACGGAAGCCCGTCGCCGATGGCGGCTTATGGCATTGCCACCAGGCTTGGTGCCAGGAACTACTGGGGCAACCACTACTGGCAGGGAGCGTTCGATACCGGGGTGCCGTCACAGGAGCCGGACGGCGTCATACTGGTCATGAGCTACGGCGACGGCATTGACAAGTTCACTTCAAACGGTGGAATGACCATTTCATACCAGGTTGACCTCAATACGGCCGGCGGGACCGGCGACAAGTATGGCATCTTCATCGGCGCACGGATTTTCCCCGCAAACGGGAAGGGGACAGAGAGCGGCTGCTTTGATGTTGCCGAAATCCTCGCGTTCTCCTCGGCGCTGACCGTGGAGGATCGCCAGAAGGTCGAGGGTTACCTCGCCCACAAGTGGGATATTGCGGACAAGCTTCCCTCTAATCACCCGTACAAGACGGCGAGGCCGACGTCTTCGCCAGCTCAGACAGCGCAGAATTGAAAAGCTGACCGCCGGCGGCTCACAAGGTCGGGAGTCGGCACTTCGCTCGCTCACTTCTTCCGGTTACCGCCACCGGACGGATCATGGCATGAGGCGGACTGAACTGTCTGCCGTGGCTGTGGGCACGGCACAGGAATGGAAGGTTGTCCTCGAGGCTTGGCGCCGGCCTGGCCGGGGCAGGTAAACAGCTGTTTGTGGCGTGTTGCCGGTCGCCGGTTCTGCCGCCTGCAGAAGACCGAAGAAAGACGACAAATAGTCTTGCGTTGCCACTTTTCGCGCGTATTGTCGCGTTCGTTACGACTGCAAGGAAGCGACTACCGGGAAACCTGCATAATGGACGTTCGACGCATTGCTGGGCGGTTCGCAAACATGTGCGTTTCAGGCCCTCTTGCCGGCCTGATGTTGCTGCTGACGGCCACGGGTGCGATGGCCGGTGCAATGGGACCCTACGCGTTGCCGCCGGAGAGGGTGCCGGCGTTCGCGGTTCCGCGGATAAGCCAGCCGCCGAAGATCGACGGCACTATCGACTGGCACGAGTGGCAGGAGGCGACCGCGGTCAGCGGCGTAGGCCAGTGTGGTGACGATATCCTCCTTCCAAGACCCACTACATTCTACCTCGCATGGGATCCTGAACACCTGTACATGGCGTGCCGCATCTACCTCCGGGCGAACTACAAGCCGAAGGTTACATCCGGCCGGACGCAGGGGCTTGCTTATGTCTGGGACGACGGCCTGGAACTGCACTGGCAACCGATGGGTGCAAATGTTCCCGGTGCAAACACCAAGAACTCCTTCAAGTGGTTCCTCAACTGTGCCGGGCTCATCGGAGACTGCTCCCGCCTCGCGCTCGGCCAGCAGTTCAAGAACTGGGCCCCGCAGTTTGTGATCAAGACTCGCCTCACGGAGCCAGGCTCCGCGCCCAACGGCGGGCGGTGGTGGGAGATGGAGATGTCGTCGACCCCGCGTGACTTCGAGCTTGGAGGCGCGCATAGCGCCGGCGACACATGGCGCGTCATGCTCGGCGTCAACCATATCCCGTCATGGCTGCAGGCGCGTATACCCTGCAACGGCGGCTACCTGGAGCCGTTCGGCTACAACGTTCTGACCCTGGTTGAGAATACTCCAGGCGTGCAGATGACCATGGACAGCCTGAGTAACCTCTCGAGCGACGGAACGGCCGCGATGGTCATTAGGGCTTTCAACCCGACCGCTCAACCCGTTGACGTCAATGTCACTGTCGATGTTGCCAGTGCCATCAAGACCAACCTGACGCTGACTGTTCCTCCCGGCGAGGCCTCCGAGTTCGCGTTGAACGAGAAGCTCCCCGAAAAGGTGAGGGCCGGGAGTGCGTGGGTGGAGGTCAAACAGGGGGCCCGGCAGCTCTTCCGCCACACTTTCAACTTCAAGACCGGATCGAACCCGCTGATGATGGCGCCGGTTCCGCCGCCGGATACCTCCAAGTTCGCTTTCGAGACACGCTTCAACCCGGTGCGGTCATGGCTGCTCATCAAGGCCGACACATACTACCTGGAGGATTCCGTTCATGCCAAGTCGCTGCGTTACCGCGTGACTGCAGAAGCGGACGGCAAGGTCATTGCCGAGGGACAGGTCATCCTGATGGCGGATTACTACCTGCAGGATGTGGTTGAGTTGCCTCAGCTGGAACCGGGCAAGTACCGGGTTGAGGCTTTCATGGAGCTGGTCGAGGGGAAGGTCCTGGGCCCGATGACGGGGCAGTTCGAGAAGAAGGACGAAGCCAGTGAGTTCGCACGCTGGTGGGGGAAGAAGGTCGGCGACGTCGAGCGGGTGCTTGCGCCATACACCGCTATCAGGAAAGTTCGCGTGCCCGGTGGCGCCGAGGCCCCCGGCGTGAAGGGGACGGGGCGTGAAGAGCGCAAGAGCAAGCCTGTGAACGTGCCGGGTTTCTCCTTGCTCGGGCGCGAGTATGCGCTGGATGCGCTCGGTTTGCCCGTTGCCATCAGGTCGGCTGGGGAGTCAGTGCTGTCTGGGCCGGCGCGCATTGTTGTGCTTTCGAACGGCAAGGAAACAGTCATTCCAGTCGGTGCGGCGAAGATCACTGAACATAAGGACTGGCGGGTTCGCTTCGAGGGCAAGGCCAGCGGCGGCGGGCTGGATTTCACCGCGAGCGGCTGGCTTGAGCAGGACGGCCTGGTGTACGTGGACCTGACCTATCAGCCCTCCGGCGATGCCGTCAGGGTCGATGCGATGCGCATAGAGTTCCCGCTGTCCGAGAAAGATGCCGATTGCCTCCTGTGCATAGGTCCCGGCGAGAACTACTCCAGTCGCACCACGATGCTGCTGCCCGATGAGAAGCAGGGGCGGCTCTGGTCGACGCTCGATACAGGCATAACCGGTTGCGGGATGGGGCTGGGGTCCTTCTACCCGACGGTGTGGGTCGGCAGCGAGCGGCGCGGTTTCCTGTGGTGGGCGGACAACGACAAGGGTTGGGTGCAGGACGACACTGTCCCGGCGCACGAGGTGGTGAGGGAGAAGTCGTCCGCTGGTGAGGTGAATGGCGCGACCGGAACCTCGGTTGTTCTCCGCAACCATATTGTGGCCAAACCCATCAAGATGAGGGGGCCGCGCACCGTCTCTTTCAGCTATATGGCCACGCCGTTCAAACCGATGCCGAAGGGCTTCAGGACGACGATCACGACGGAAGACGGCACTTTCTGGATTCCATTCCGCGGCGTCCGCAAGGACTCCAAGACCGGCCAGCTCGTGCAGCCGCCCATCTCAGGTCACGTCAACTGGATTCATCCGGAGTCCCGATATCCGGAGGAGTGGCCGGCCCTGTGGGCCGAGCAGAAGGCACAGGCCGACAGTTACGCCCGCCAGCACCAGTGGTATGATCCGTACCGGGCGCGGTCGGGTATCAATTTCACCCACATGTCGTTCCAGATCATGGGCTACGGGCGGAAGTCGCTGGAGAATGACGTCTACAGCTACTTCGGCTCCGAATGGGAGGCCGGGCACTGGGATACCTGGAATGAGACGTACACCGACTACGCAATGACCCTCTTCGAGCCGGCCTTCAAGGATGGCGGCGTGCGGCACACGTACTGGGACCTGGCCTTTCCTATACATAATGGCGACCTCCTGAGCGGTCTTGCATATCGCCTTCCCGACGGGCGAGTCCAGCCGGGGTACAACGGATGGAACATCCGGCGCTTCATGATGCGGCTGTGGTCATTGATGCTCGACGCCGGTATAGTGCCGGGCGGCAACGGTTTCCACTCAACCAATGCGTACCTGCCAATTGCCATGCCGTGGGTCGATGCCGTCACGGATGCCGAGTTGCCGCTGCACCTCGACTCAAGTCCGCTGGACTGGGTCGACAAGTACCCGCCGGAGAGGATGAGGGCCATGTCGGTGTGCCACTCGTGGGGTGTAGCTATTGCCTGGATGAGCCTGCTCGAATCAAAGGACAACGGCAAGAAGGTCAGCGCAGCGCGCTCGCAGGCGCAATGGGTATGGATGCACGAATCGTGGCTCAATAACTGGATCAGCGTCAACCACATGCCGATCCTCTCCACAATGCCCGAAAGCGTCCTGGACTGGGGTGTAAATGCAGCCGACACCGTTTACAACCCCTACTGGCGCAATCCATATGCAACCTGTGCCGACAAGGACGTTCTCGTATCCCTGTGGCAGACGCCAGGCGAGGGACATGTCACCCTCGGCATCTTCAACTTTGACGGGAAGGCAGCCAGGGATGCTGCTGTTACCGTGGACCTCGCGAAGCTCGGCCTGACGGCCGGCCAGGTATGTGCCAGGACCCTCTTTGCTGATAGCGACGGCACGACGGCGGAACTGGATTCCTCAACCGGGATCGTGCGGGTGAAGGCATTGCAGGCGCACAAGATCATCCTCGTCGGCCTTGCCGTGTCCAATGCCACCGAGATTGCGCGTGCAACCAAGGCGATCCCGGCATGGGTGGCGGGAGGGCTTCCCGCCGCAGTAGTTGACTTCGGCCTCGTGCGCAAGGAGACGAAGCACTACGCGCCCGGCCGCGCGCGCGGGGTGACTTGTGACGATCCGGCGATCAGGATCGGAATGTGGCTGCTGCCAGACAGGATCATGCTGAGCGTCTTCAACTCTGATGAGAAGCAGGCCAGGGGTGCGGCGGTCAAGATCGACCTCGGCAAGCTGGATCTGGTGCCGGAACTCGTGTGGCAGGAGTTTGTGCGCGTACGTCAGTTCTATGCAGAGGCGAACGCACCGGCTCCGGTGCTGGACTTCTACGGCAGAACACTGAAGGTGGATGCCATCCCGCCGGGCTGCGGGCGTCTCATTGCCATACGCAGGTACTGACGCCGGCCCGCGGGGCAGGTGACGGGTTGTCTGCTCCTCGCAAGGTGATGATCCTGTGGCGGAGATAAGAGTGAAAAGATTGATGGATTTCACCATCGCCGTGGTGTTGTTTGCCGGAGTGACGGTGCAATCGTCTCTCGCGCTGTCCCCTGCCGATATTCCCGGTCTGGAGCTGTGGCTTGATGCCAGCCGCCGGGAGACAGTGCGTATCATGGCCGGCAGGGTCGCGAAGTGGAAGGACCTCAGCACCAACGAGTATGACGCCGTGCAACAGGGCGAGGGGTTTCGTCCCGTCTACGTGGAAGACGTTTACGGCGACATGCCGATGGTGAGTTTCAGTTCGCGCGGTGAGTTTGGTGGGAACTTCCTGCAGACTCAATGTATCCCGGCGCGCGGCGGAGATCCCAGGACCATCATCACAGCCGTGGCGAATGTCAGGGACACGCCATGGAAGGTCAACCACGTCATCCACTACGGAAGTCCCAGGATCCGCCAGGCCTACGGACTGACCAGCAAGGGGAGCGGCCAATACAGGTGGGGCAATTCCTACTGGGCGGACGGCTTTGGCACCGACATCAGTTCCACAGACTGCGGCGCCTACATCATTGTTGCGAGTTACAGCAACGGCGTGGACCGCTTCACCATCAACGGCGGTCCGACGGTATCCAATTCTGTGCCGCTGGACACCGCGGCAGGGGCCCACGGCACGTTTGGAATCATCGTAGGAGCGAGGATAGATCCATATTTTGGCCAGCCAACCGAGGCCGCAAGCGTCGACATGGGTGAGGTCATGGCGTTTTCAAGGGCTCTCAGCGTCGAGGAACGGCAGGAAGTTGAGGGATATCTGGCCCATAAGTGGGGAATGGCCGGTATGTTGCCGTCCGGCCATCCATACAGGGCTCGTGAGCCAGCCTTGACTACTGATAGGCTGGTGAGGTAATAGTCAGGATAAGTTTCGGCTGATGACAAATCGTCTAGTATCATAGTCTTAGAGCCGCGAGGCAGGCAGTGCTAAGGCCGTGGTGGAGCGTTGTTAAGGAAGATTCAAGGAGGTCAGATGAAAGAGTCTGTGGTCGGGTTTGTCGCGGCTGCGGTGGTTGCCGTGACAACGTCGGTTGGTTCCGCATTTTCGCCGGCTGATCTCAAGGGACTTGAGCTATGGCTTGATGCCAGCGTCTCGAATGCCGTTGTTCTCGCGGACGGCAAGGTGTCCCAGTGGAAGGACTGCAGCACGAACAGGTTTCATGCCGGCCAGCAGGTTGGCGAATTCCGTCCCACGTTTGTCGAAGGCGCGTTCAATGGCATGCCGATGGTTCGTTTTGCCGCGAACCATGACGACCAGTACGGCGGTCACTACCTGCGGACTGATTGCATACCCGCCTCCGGTGGAGCTTATGGCGGCGGCGCCCGCACGATTATCATAGCCGTTGCGAACGTCAAGCCGACCTCGTGGCATGTCAACCACGTCGTGCACTATGGCAGTCCGTACAGCCGCCAGGCATATGGCATCACCTGCAGGGGCGGTCACGTGAGTACATGGGGCAATCACTACTGGCAGGGCGGTTTTGACACCAAGGTGAGTTCAACAAACGCCGGTGGCGTCATCGTTGTGGCCAGCTACAGCGACGGTGCCGATCACTTCACGATCAACGGCGGCACAACAGTTACCAATGAGATCCTCCTTGATACGGCGGCCGGCACCTACGGAAAATACGGCATGATCATCGGGGCGAGGATAGACCCCGTATATGGCAAGACCACCGAAGGCGCGGCCCTCGATATGGGGGAAGTGATGGCGTTCTCCACCGCGCTCAGTGTCGAGGATCGGCAGATGATCGAAGGATATCTTGCGCACAAATGGGGCATGGTCGACAAGCTGCCGGCCGGTCACCCGTACAAGAGCAGCAAGCCGGAGACCGACATCAAGTAGCTGGCCTGCAGTTGCTGTTGCATGAATCGGGTGTTGTCCCGTGGTTGGCTGAGGGGTTTATCTAGTCGGATTGATGGCGCGGTGCCACCCGCGCCTGAGGCGGATCTGCAATGTGGCATCCTGAACGGGGAGGTATATGAAACGGACTCTTTTGACCGGTCTTTCTATCGTAGGGCTTGGTTTGATTCTCGCGCCATCGATCGGATATGCCCAGAAGGAGAAGGCGCAAGGGCCATCCTACAGCGGATCGTTCACTGTGCCCGGGGGCGCTAAGTTTACCGTGCAACCTCCGGTTGTGACGGTTGAATCGGCCCGGTACAAGGTTGATTTCCTGGACGCGAGTGTCCGCCAGATCGTGGACAAGAAGACCGGGCAGGTTTATTGCCAGCCGGGCGAAATGAAGGCGGGCGGTCGCGCGCAGCTTTTCCTGAAAGATTTCCGGCCGGGGCAGCCCGAGCGGACATTCGTCCACATTCCGAGGCAGGCAGACGGGCCCGCTCCGGGGGTTGTCCAGAAGTTGACAAAGCTGGTGCCGAGCGAGTTCAGGAGTGCCGCTGGCGCTGTCGCTTCCATTAATCCCGACGGCATAGTCATTGTCACCGGTGCGTGCCAGAAGGACGACACCTACACCCTGAAAGTAGCCATGCCTGCCGGTATTGACGCAAAGGGGCTGACGTTGGAGCCATTGTCGGACGCCAGCCTTCCGGCGCACGGCCCGGGTCGTGCCTTCAACGGCAACTTTGTCGTGAGCAAGTTCAGCGTGTCTTATGGCGCGGCCGGTGCCGCCGCGACTCCGAACGTGGTGAAGTTCACGGCGGCCAGGGCCGACCACGAACAGCAGGGGCGAGAGGTGGCCGGCGCGATAGATGACAGTCCTGAGACGGGCTGGTCTGTCGGCGGCGAGGCTGGCAAGAACCACCAGGCGACGTTCATGATCGATCCCGGCACCAGGATCCCGGCTGGCGCCACATTGGCGATCACGATCCAGCACAACAGCCCGTGGGCCGAGCACACCATCGGCAAGTTCAAGCTGTCGGTGATGAGCGAGGTCCAGCAGGATTCGAGCGAACCGGCGGCAGCCGAGCCGAGGATCCATGTCAAGAAGCTGCCCAGGGGCGTTGAATATACCGTCACTGGACTTGATTGCCCCGGTGATGCGAATACCAAGCGCTACTACAACGACGCCATGATCGGTATGCGCATCGAGTTCGATGAGAAGACCGGTGACCTTGTGATGGGGTCCGTTGGCAGGGCCGGCCGGCCGCAGCAGTTCGGTGTCAATGATGAGGGTATCTTCGGGCTGGGCTTCCAAGTGGGGCCTTTCGACAAGGATATCAGGTACATCCACCCGGTCGGAGGCCTCACCCCGGTCACGCATGGCGGCGGTTGGTGGCCAATGGAATGGCCTCTATGCCTGACGGTGTACCAGGCCCCTGGCGGTGAGTGTGTGAGCATCTGGGCCGATGACGAGAAGCTGGACTGGGGCAAGAGATTCTGGGCTCATGACGGCATCATGGACTACCATACCATCAACGGCGATGCGCCATGGCGCACAACCAGCATGGAAGCCCCGGTATGGCGCCTGAACCTGTTTGACTCCTGGGTGCCGGCCGCGTCTCGCTACAGCGAAGTCATGGAGCGCACGCTGGACGTGAAACCTCTGAGCAAGCGCGAGCCTCTCTGGGCCGGCAAGATCAGGCTCGTTGCGCATCAGGTGTGGGGCGGGCCAGCGACCTACAAGAAGAGCTTCGTGGACAAGGGAATCCCGGTTGAGTCAATAATGGAGTGGCATACGCAGGGTTGGCTGGCAGGGTACGGGACCGAGATCATGAGCCCGAAGAGGGGTGAGTGGTTCCCCAACTACCCGTTCGAGCAGGCACAGCGCTACGAAGGCTATTGGAACTACGGCGCCGTCGTGAAGGAACTCCAGGACTTTGGCGTGGCATGCTTCCCGTACACGTGCCAGTTCGTCTGTATGTCCGAGCCGTTCCGGACGGACAGCAAAGTGCTGCGTGCCCCGGACATGGACTTCCAGTGTGGTGGCCGCATGTGGTGGCTGCTCTATGCAAACATGACTGAGGACATCGTCAAGAGATACGGGGTTCGCGGCATCTATGATGACTGTTCCTGGATCGGCCCCGCATACGATCCCCGCGGCAAGGTTGATGGCCTCACGGTCTGGCAGGCCCACGTCTGGGGGCGGAAGTACCTGCGTGACCGGCTGCTGCCTGTTGCCTTCATGGGCGAGCGCCAGCACGAGATCACGATTGTCTCCGATCTTCTGGCGCTCATGTGGATAGGTGGCGAGGTTCATCCAATCAATGCCTACCTCCTGGGACGTTACACCCTGCGGTGGAACCAGGCGGAGGAGATGCAGCAGGGCACCTGGCTTAAGGGCGGGTTGGGCAATAGCTACGAGTTGCACAACTCTCTTGATGCCAGCGAATCACTTGGCTGCATTCCCATGAATTCGTCAGGCATCTTCTTGAATGATGTGATGCGTCAGGAGACGGCCCTGATCCAGAAGCGCATCTACTTCTGGGGCCAGCAGATGCTCACGATGTACTTCCCTGAAAAGTTTGACCCCGGTGTGGTGTCGTACCTGCGCGGTAAGGACGGCGCGGAGTATCGTATCCGCAATGACGGCGGAATGGGGCTCGTGCGAGTTAATGCCGGCAAGAATCAGGTTGTCTGGTGGAGAACACGGGGAGTCCCCGCGTTTGAAGCGCCAGGCGCGGCGATCGAGGGCTGGGTGGCCTACAAGGGCGATACGATCGTCGGCATGAATCCCGGAGTCCGCTATGTCGTGCTTGAGGATAATGAGCGTCCGGCGGTTACGATCAGCGAGCTGCCGGCCGGCGTATTCCTGGCGAATTCCCGCATGGGCAAAGGTTACTGGGCTGTGGTGCTGGGCGGGCAGGGGATGCCCGGGGCGGTCGAAGTCTCCGTCGCGTCGGGCGGCAAGCCGGTCAAGTTTGTCGGTGCCGAGGTTGTCGGGATGCCGACTGCCGACGGTGTCTACAAGGTGAAGGTCGGGGCGAGCGGCACATTCGCCGCCTATTGGGACTTCGCGCCGAAGGCTCTCGGCGCGCTGCCGGTCAAGCTCGGGCTCGCATCCAGCAGGCCCGAGGTCATAGGGGCCGCCGGCGTTGTCATACTGACCTTCGAACAGGCTAAGGAGGCCGCCGCAGGAGCAGGGGCGGACCTGGTCTGGGATTGCTGGTTCCCCAGTTACTTGAGGCAGGCGGACTATCTGGTCAAACTTCCTACGGAGATTGCAAGCCTGGAGACAGTGGTGAGCGGCACCCCCGGGCAGGTTCGAATGCGCGTCAACGGCAAGGTTGTCGCTGATGTCCAGCACGGTGGTGGCAACACGACCTTGAAGGCGTCACTGGCTGATTATGCCGGGGAAACTGTGCTGATAACTTTCGAGTTCAACATGACAGGAAAGGTCATGATTGCAGCTCCGCAGCTCGTGTCATCACTATGAGAAGAATGAAAAGCATGTTTGTCGGCCTGCTTCTTGGGGCTGGCCTGTGCCAGGCCCAGGATGAAGCCGGTGGAGTGGCGACGGCGACTTCGGATGGCGCCTCGTATGCAGGCACGTTCGACGTCGGGGGCAAGGCAACATTCACTGTCCAGCCGCCGCTTATCCAGGTCGAGACCGAGCGGTACAAGGTCGATGTGCTGGACATGGCCATCACTCAGGTTGTCGACAAGCGGACCGGAACAGCCTACTGCAAGCCCGGCGATATGCAGCCGGGGCAGAGGGCTGCGCTCTTTCTGAAGGATTTCCGGCCCGGACTCCCGGCGAGGACGTTCTTTCATATCCCTGGGGATTCGGCCGTACAGCTAGTTAGCGTGGCCAGGTTGCCGCGCGGTGTTGAATACACTGTTACCGGCCTGGTTTGCCCGGGCGGGGACAAGGCCCAGAACTACTATGAGTACGCAGTCCTGGGTATGCGTATCGAGTATGATGAAGCCACAGGCGATCTTTGCCTGACGCCGATTGCGAAGGCCGGCAGACCGAAGCAGTTCGGCGTGTTTGACGAAGGCGTTTTCGCGGCCGGATTCACGATCGGGCCATTCTCCAATAAGTCCGTGCGTTTCATACACCCTGCCGGCATGGCGTTGCCGGTTGAGAAGGTCCAGCTTGAAGGCGCCGGTGGGGCATCGGGAGCGATGTGGCCGGTTGATTACCCGGTTTCTTTCCTGGCTTTCCAGGCGCGGGGCGGTGAGTGCCTGGCTTTGTGGGCAAATGACCAGAAGATGGCTTTCGGGAAGCGGTTTCGCTCTGCAGACAGCGTCTTCAGCATAGATACCCTCTGCGGGGATTCTCCATGGCGCACTGGCGAGTTGGAGGCACCAATCTGGCGGTTGAACCTGTTTGACTCCTGGGAGCCGGCGGCGGAGAGATACCGTGCCGTCATGCAGAAGACAATCGGGTGTGTGCCGCTTGATAAGCGGGATCCCGCCTGGGTTCGCAATATCCGGTTGATTACCCACCGTGTGTTCGGTGTCGATAACTTCAAGAAGAACTTCGTGGAAAAAGGCGTGCCGGCCGATGCGATGATGGAGCTGGATATGCCGCCCGGCTGGCTGGAAGAGTACGGAACCAACGTGCCTGCGGCGAGGAGCGCGGGGTGGGTTCCCGAGTACCCCGTGGAGGGCCCGAGGAATCTCGCAACATGGGGGAAGTACGCCGACAACGTGAAGATGCGGCAGGAGTTTGGAGTGCCGGTGGCCGCGTACACCTGCATGTTCACCGGGCAGTCTGATGAGTTCAAGCGATACACCGCGCCTATGCGCACTCCCGGAATGGATTTTGAAGGCAGCGGGCGCATGTGGTGGGTGCTGCATGCCAGCATGATGGAGGAGTTTGCCAACACATACGGTGTGTGGGGTATCTTCAACGACTGCTCAGGCATGGGGCCGAAGTATGACACGTTTGGCAAGAGGGACAACCTGACAGTGTGGCAGTCACACCTCTGGGGCAGGCGACACATGAGGGAACGGCTTCCCAATGTGGCCTTCGTCGGTGAACGCCAGCACGAGATGACGCTTATCACCGACTCGATCGCAATGCTTGCCGCCGGTTCCGAGGTGCATCCCCTCAACAGCTATCTCTTCGGGCCGTACTCACTGCGTTTCAACCAGGCATCTGAATACCAGCTGGCGAGGCTGTTCGAACGCGGACTGTTTGACACCCGGGCTTTGCACGGTGCCTTGGACGCCGAGGAGACCCTCTCGTGCATCCCGGTCATCTCATCAGGCCGCCCAATGAACAGCCGGTCCGGCCAGGAGGTGACACTGGTCAGGAAACGTCTTCTCTTCTGGGCGCAACAGATGCTGACACAGTACTTCCCCGGGAAGTACGCGCCCGGCGTTGTGGCGTACCTGCGCGGCAGGGACGGCACCGAATACAGGACGCGCAGCGGTGGCGGCGTAGGGCTTGTGCGGGTGAAGCAGGATACCGAGCAGGTCGTCTGGTGGCGCACAAGGAACGTGTCTGAATTCGCCGCCCCGGGGGCCGCCATTGACGGATGGGTGGCATACGATGGCGGTAAGATCATCGGCTTGAATCCGGACCAGCGATATGTGGTGCTTGAGGACAACGCCAGACCCAAAGTAACCATCAGTCAGATGCCGACGAACGTTTTCCTTTCGGTGTCACGTATTGAGAACGGATACTTGGTTGCCAAGCTGGGAGGAAAAGACCTGCCCGGAACAGTGGAGCTGTCCGTATCGGCAGAAATGACAAACCTCACTTTTGTTGGCGCTGAGGTTGTCGGCGGACAGAAGACATCCGACGTGTACAGGGTACGCGTTCCGTCCAACGGCATGTTCGCAGTCTGCTGGGATCGCGCGCCGCAGGTTATCACGGTGGCGCCGTGCAAGCTCGGCGTTCCGTCGAGCCGGATGCAGTTTGTGAATGCAGCGGGTGTGCCGGTCCTGAGCATGGACCTGCCTAAGGCTGAAGCCGCGGGGGCAGAGGTCCCCATCTGCTGGGAATCAGGCCTCAAGGGCCATTCATTGCAGGCCGACTATCTTATCAAGCTCCCCAAGGCGGCCACCACGGTGGAGACCAAGGTCACCTCGGCCGGCGCCGGCGCCATACGCCTGCGGGTCAACGGCAATCTTCTGGCGGAGGCGCAGTGCACCGCCGGCGGCGAGCCAGCCACGCTCAGGGCATCGCTGGCGGACTACGCAGGACAGACTGTTCTGCTTACGTTTGCCGGCCAGATGGACGGCAAGGTTGAGATCTCGGTGCCTGTGCTGTCCGGAAGCAATGTTGGCGGCACGTTCACTGACGAAGAGGTGAAGGTGGTGGAAAACAGGACTTCGCCGAACTGGGTGCTCATCGGCGGATTGGCCGGCGGCGGATTGGTCCTGATTATTCTCCTCATGCTTCTCCTTCGACCAAAGCGCCCAAGCCAGCCGGTGCAGCCTGGCGTCAGGCAGCCGCCGCGTCCTCCACAACCGCGCACGGCCCAGCCGCGCCCTCTGCAGAGGCCCGCGCAGCCAAGGCCAGTAGCCCCTGCCAAGCCGGTAGAACAGGCAGTACCGGAGCCGGTGGTTCCTGAACCCGACCCGGTGCAACCGGTGGTGACTGCTCAGGTTTCCCTCGAAACACAAGCGAAGCAGCCTGTGCCGCAGCAGGGAAAGTCCCTCCAGGCTCAGCTTGCTGCCTTGAGGCAGACACCACCGCAGCCGTCCAGGACCAGACCGGTTCAGTCCGCCTCGCCACGCCCGCAACAGCCGCAGGCGGCCAAGCCTGCGCAGCCCAAGTCGCTGCAGGCGCAACTGGCCGAGCTCAAGCAGGCACAGGCCAAGCCGGCACAATCCTCGTTGGCTCAACGTCTTGCGGCCGGCAGGAATTCCTCAACGCCAGGCCGGGGTGTCGGACGGAGACCTGCGGGCTAGTGTCGTCGGGCAGCCAATTCACTCCAGCAATAAACATACAGAAGGAGACTGTTGATGTCGTCACGCCAGGCAGGTGCGGCAGGAAGTGCGAAGGGTTGTGAGTATGCATTTGACGGGAAGATTTCCCGTGAGGTGCTGGAGAACTACCTTTCCAGGGCGATCACGATGATGCGCCATGGAAACACGGAAGACAACAACCGCATGCTGCTCAACATCGGGGCGAAGTTCATCGGGCGCGTGGCTGGCTGCTGGGGCGGGGAGAGTTCGCTGCCGCAACAGCTCGAGGAGCTGAAGACCTACACACGGCAGATGCACGCACTTGACCCGGAGATGATCCTTCAGGCCTGCATTTTTGAAATCATCTCCAGGGATCTGGACAAGCTGCCCGTGCCAGGGTGGGTGTTTGACGCGTTCGGCCTGAAACCCGAGAAGCGGAACTTCAGCTACAGTGCGATGCTGTATCCCGACGGGCAGGGTAAGTGCTCCTGGTCGGATGA
Source organism: bacterium (assembly GCA_037135275.1). Lineage (GTDB taxonomy): Bacteria > Verrucomicrobiota > Kiritimatiellia > SPBP01 > SPBP01 > JBAXKQ01. The sequence continues at coordinate 708 of JBAXKQ010000035.1, read as the reverse complement.
TGCTTCAGTCCCCGACATGAACCAGCTCGAGACGCGGCTGTGGTTCTTCTACGCGGCAGCCTCATATATCAACTGCGGAGTGGAGGGGATCCACTTCGGCCAGGTTGAACTGATGGACAAGAACGATCCGAAGCACGCGGCATGGTGGGACCTTCTCAGCCACATCCGTAGCCATGCCGCCGCGCACGCACGGCGGCATCTCGTGCTGTGCGACGCCCACACCCCGAGCGGCGGGGTTGTAATGGATGACGGCCGGCTGCTGCTCGACTTCCACGCCCACCATATGTGCATCGAGGCCGTTCCCAACACGCCGTACAAGGGCATTCTGCGGAAGGGCTACGCGACCGCACTCTATGGGCGCAGCCGGGGCGGGATCACGCCGAGCGGCTGGGCGTGCGAGAGCCTGCCGTATCTGGTGGAGATCGACAATTGCGGGACGAGCGGCAGGGAGGGGCAGGACATCGGCTACCAGTTCATCTGGGGATACGACGACATTTGCTGGTTCGCGTTCCTGCCGGAGGCTGAACGTAATGCCTGGCTCTGGTACGCCTGGCAGTGGCTGAAGGACAACGATCCCAACGGCCACCTGCAGGTGCCTGGCAGCCGCTGCCTGGCGTCGAAGCCACACGGCCGCGACTGGTACCACGCCAATACCCGTAGCGCGGCGGTGCCCGACGGATTCGACACAGAGGAGGTCTTCAAGGAGAT
>JBAXKQ010000034.1:0-21707 GCA_037135275.1 bacterium | reverse complement strand
CATGTCGAAGGTCTTCATGACTGTCATGAAGCCGGTTCCCTCTTTTCCGAGGAGGTTTTCCTTGGGAACCTTGCAATCCTGGAAAATCAATTCCCTGGTCGCCGAAGCCCTTATTCCGAGCTTGTCTTCCTTCTTTCCGAACGTGAAACCGGGAGTGCCCTTTTCCACTATGAACATGCTTGCACCGCGGCTGCCGCGGCTCTTGTCGGTCAAGGCGACAACGGTGTTGATGTCGGCTTCGCCGCCGTTCGTGATCCACTGCTTGGTGCCGTTGAGGATGTAGTAGTCGCCGTCGCGCGTCGCCGTAGTCCTGACAGACCCGGCGTCGCTGCCTGCGTTGGGCTCGGTGAGGCCGAATGCCGCGAGCTTCTTGCCGGACGCGATCTGGGGGAGATACTTCTTCTTCTGTTCCTCGGAGCCTGACAGCATGATTGGAAGAGTGCCAAGGGCCGTTGCCGCAAAGCAAAGTGCGATACCGCCACATGCTTTTGAGAGTTCTTCCGTAACTATGACGAGTTCCATTACGCCGCCGCCCATGCCGCCGTATTCCTCGCCGATGTATACGCCGCAAAGGTCTGCTTCAGCCAGGATCTTGACGATTTCATGCGGGAATTCACCGGTTTCGTCATGGTGAGCACGCACAGGCTTGATCTTTGTCTCTGCGATCTGCCTTGAGAGATCGCGGATCATTGTTTGTTCTTCAGTCAGGCCATAGTCCATAGAATCATCTCCCTCGCATGAGTTGGTTTGAACCGCAGAGTTTACGGAAAGCGATGCCAGAAACAAGAGAAATGTGTGGTTGGAGTGTAGAAAAAATTCACGTGGAGGCTAACCGTGTGTTCTGTGTCCGCCGTCATGCGCAGCCAGATTCAGCGAGGCAGGATCCGCGGTTCATTGCAGGGCATGTGCCGGTCGGTGCTGGCTTGTCCAGAGTTACTTGCCCCGGCCGGCGGCCCTCTTGGCTTGGGGAGCCTTCCGCGCAGCCTTCGCCTTTGGTCGCATGCTCTCGGCGTACTGGAGAAGCAGATCCCCGAAAACCTTGTCGTCGTTTGTGCCCTGCGCAAAGTGGAAGCCGACGTAGTGGAGATCGTCGGCCGTCAGCACTTTCTCAGACTTCAGCCTCGGAAGGAGAGGGAACACCTTCCCGTGAAGGAGGACCTGGAAGCCGCGCAAAGCCTGATCCTCAGTGCGGAAGCCGGCGGACAGGTCCTTTGCCGACAGCTTGAGATTGCAGAGGGAAAGCCTGTACCTGGTTTCGTCGTTGAAGTCGTCAGTACTGATGAGCTTTCGCAGGCACTCGGCGGCCTTGTCCCACCGCTTTGCGCGAATATGCTCGTCACTTGCGGTACGGATTATGGTGTCGGCAGCCCTGGGGTCACTGTTGCGCAGGAAGTACAGCAGCGGCTCGCGGCGTGGGGTGCCTGCCCGCAGCTCGCGCTCAACCAGCGCCTTCAGGCGGCTGAGCCGCTTCCTGTCCAGCGCGACTCCGTGCGACTTGAGTATCTTTGCGAGCCTCCATACCACCTCGGAATCGGATTCGCGCATTATCGAGTCGAGGACGAGCGTGGTTGCGCCTTTGTGGGCCGAGAGGGCTGCTGCCGAGATCTCACGCAGGTCCGGGTTCTCGTGGCGGAGCAGTTCCAGCAACTCCCGGTTGTTGGTGGGGTTGTCGCTTGCGGCGAGCTGGCGGGCGGCAAAGCTGGAGATCACGGAGTTCTTGTCGGCTATGTGTTTTCGCCAGAAGACGGTCATGGAAGCCGACGGCGGCAGGCGGGAAAGAATATCGAGCGAATGCCGGACCACCCCCTCATCCGCATCGACAATGAAAGGCGCCACATGGCGAATGACGCCTGACGTCGAACTTGGCGAAAAATTCAGGTGCTTCAAGCCTATCAGCGCGTGCCGGCGCAGGTAGAGAGACATCTTTGGGGACGCAAACTTGAACAGGATCTGCCGCGAGTTGAGGCTGCCTACGTACCCCAGGAGCAGGAGTGACGAGGTCAGCACGCGTTCCTGCGACTTGACCCGGCTGTTGTTCGTGAAACGCATCACGAGGTTGTGCAGGAGATTGCGTTCCTTCGGCGTGAGATCTCCCGCGTGGCGTCGTATTGCCTCGCACGTCTCCTTCACTAGCTCGAAGTCGGGGTCGAACAGGAGATCGAGAAGCGTCTGGAATGCGTCCCTCGAGTGGATCCTCGCAAGGAGGTCGGCCAGGATGATCTTCTGGGCGCGCGGGACCTTCGGCAGCCGGTCCTTGAGCGCAGGCACGACGCTGTCGCCCGCCTTCGAGATTATTGCGACGGCACGCATCTTTGTGCCGGTATCAGGGGAGTCCAGAAGCGGCATCACATAAGGTACTGAAGCCGGCGACCCGATGATTTCCAGTGTCTCCAGGATGTACGAAGCCAGCATCGGATTGGCATTCTTCAGAGCTTCACCGAGCATCTTCACCACCACAGCGTTCTTCGGGGCGAGAGCCCCCAGCGCTATCGCAGCTGCGCAGCGGCGCATGTTATCAGGGCTCTGAAGAAGATCCGATATGCGGGAGATTGTGCTGTTCATAGAGTGCAGGACATTACCAAAACTCATCATGGCGTGCAACTATTCAGTTCCAGTTTCTTGGCTCGCAACACGATGCAGCGCAGTCTAAATGCGACTGCAGCGGAATGTCCGGATGTAAAACATTGGGCGGCAATGTGTTGAGAGCTGGCTGGTGGTGCGGTTCTACTTGTTCGGATTGGACGTGGCGCCCGCGCCGGCATCGACAGGAAGGCTGGAAATGAGCGGAAAATACCGGGCGAGGCATTATGTCGCTGGCGGCTACTCTTGTGCGGCTGGTGTGCCGGCTGACGGTTCCCCCACGCATGTCTCTATCTTCTTCTGGCAGCGCATGAAGGCCTGCACCATCAGGGGGTCGAACTGTTTGCCCTGTTCGTTGAGAATCAGTACCAACGCCACTTCCACGCTCTGGCTCGGCGAGTACGGGCGGTTTGACCTGATGGCGTCGTAAGTGTCCACTATGGCAAAAATACGGGCCCCGATGCAGATTTCTGAACCCTTGAGGCCCCTGGGATAGCCGGTGCCGTCGAAACGTTCATGGTGCGAGTAGACAATTTCTGCGACTTCTGTGAGGGCAGGGGAGACGCCAACGACGTCATGCCCGAGTTTCGGGTGCGACCTGACGATGTTCCACTCTTCTGACGTAAGCGAGTCCCGCTTCAAGAGAATGGAGTCGGGGATGATTATCTTGCCGATGTCGTGCAGCAATGCTCCCTGCGTGACTGTTTCGACTTCGGATTCAGAAAGCTCCATCTCCACAGCCAGCAGTTCCGCCATTCTTGCCACACGTTTGCAATGCTCGCCGGTCATGTGTTCCCTGGTTTCCAGCATTCCCGCCAGCACCTCCAGGGTTTCACGGTGGGACTTCCTGGTCTCATCGAGGGCGTGACTCAGGGCGGCGCTGCGCTCGGCGACCATGGCTTCCAGGTGGCGCTGGTAGTGGCGGTTCTCCTGAAGCAGGGTGCGGTACTGCATGGCGCGCGCAACCGCTTCCAGCAGTCTGGACTCAGGGAATGGCTTCTGCAGGAAATCGCATGCTCCGATCTTTATGGCGCTGGTGGCGATGGTGACCGATGCATAGCCGGTCATGACTATTCCAGACATTGCGTCGTCAGTCTGGCGAAGCTTCGCCAGGATCTCAAGTCCGTCACGGTTGTCGCCGAGCTTTATGTCAACGAGCGAGGCATCGATGGTGCCCCGCTCCCTGGACGCTATGCTGATAGCTTCGTCCGCCGTGAACGCTGTTGCCACGCTGTAGCCGGCACGGCGGAGAAGTGTCGCCACCAGTTCGCAGACGGTTTGTTCGTCGTCGAGCACGAGGATCCGTCCAAGTGAGGCGGTTGTTCGCTCGGGCGTGAGTGAACCTGATTGAGGGGTGCTGCGATTGCCGGGAGGGACCGCCGGCGTCAGTGGGGAACTGGCTTCGGCAAAACATACCCTGTCGCGGCCAGCCTGCTTGGCCTGGAGAAGGGCCTGATCGGCCTTGATCAGCGTCATCTGGGCATTCTCTGAGTCGCCGGATCCGAAGGCGGCACCGATCGAGATAGTGACGTGCAGGTTGCGGGTCCCTTCTGAGAAAATGTGTCGCCTGAAAGCCTCCATGATGCGATCGGCAATACGCCGCGTTTCCTCGATTCCGGTGAGGGGGAGAAGCACCACAATCTCGTCACCGCCGTAGCGGCTGACAACATCCACTGATCGTACGGTGGATGTGATCAATTCCGCCGCTTCGATCAGCACCTGATCGCCGACCGGGTGGCCGTAGGTGTCGTTGAGGACCTTGAAACGGTCCACATCCATGATCAGCAGCCCCGTTGACATTCCGCGTCGTTCACCCAGCAACCAGACCCTGTTGAGTTCCTCCTCGAACCCCCTGCGGCTGTACAGTCCGGTCAATGCGTCATGGACCGCCATGCGCCGCATCTTCTCAACCAGTTCCTCTCGGACAGCCTGGGCTTCCTTGAGCTCAGTTATGTCGTTGATCAGTCCGTCGTACGAATTCATCCGCCCGCTCTCGTCGAGAGTCGGCACCGAGATGTTACGCACCCAGCGGATCGCCCCGTTCTTGTGGCGGATGCGGTGCTCGACCGAACGCGTGATTCTTTCGTTGATGACGGCGGCGATCTGGGCAGTGACTGCGGCCCGGTCTTCCTCCACGATCATGCGGTACCAGAGCAGCCGGTCCACCTGGTATTCCGCGGCAGTGTAGCCGGTGACCTGCAGGCTGCCGGGATAGTAGAGTGTCCGCACCGGCCTGGAATCCTTAAGCAGGACTGTGAACATGAAACCGCGGGTGGCGGTGACGACGCGTTCGTAGCGCTCCCGGCTGGCGTTCAGTTCCACCTCGAGGGCTTTCTGGGTGGTTATGTCCTCGGCAACCTTCAGGTAGTGCTCGGTCTCTCCCTTGGCGTTGCGGATTGGCGAGATTGTGGCGGCTTCCCAGTAGAGTTCGCCGCTCTTCCGGCGGTTGTGAAAGTCCCCGCGCCAGTCCATGCCTGAGGCAAGATCCTTCCATAACTCTTCGTAGCTTCCCGGCGACATTTCACCGGACTTGAAGATGTTGGAGTCACGGCCGACGAGTTCGTCGCGCGAATATCCGGTGGCCTTGCAACAGAAAGGGTTAACGTACTCGATCAGGCCAGAGAGGTCGGTGATGACAACTATGCTCGGACTTTGCTCAACGGCCCTGAGCAGCACGTCCCCAAGGTTGCCAGACAGACGACCTGCCATGTGTTTCCTCCGCAAATGCTGAACACCACCGAGTTAACCTTCCTGAAGAGTATCACGGATATCGCGGCTATGCAAAAGAACAAAAGCCGCATTGTGCCGCTTCTCCACGACCGCTGGATCCGGAAGCAGGGCGGGCATTCCTGCCCGACAGCGACATCAATGGCTTGCTCTGGCAATCATGACCATGCCCTTCCGTTTGCCCGCGGCATGCAATACTTGTTGCTATTGCATGAAGTCGCTGCCTGGGCTGGCCATGGGAATACTGACAAGACGGGATCCGGCCCTGAAGCCTCTCAAACCGGCCAGTATCCTGATTGCGAACGACGAAGCACCGAAGTCGTGGATGCTGCCAGGTGGCGTCTGCAGCGCGAGTGATGGCACTCCGGAGCTACTCAGGCAAACGGAACCGGCGATCAAGGTACCGATCGATCGGGAACTCGAAACCCTTCGATGACAAAAGCGACGCCGCGAGACGCGTCACATCCTCGCGTGTTGCCTGCTTGTTGAGTCTCTCAATGATCACCTGCAGGTCGCCGGCGCTGATATTCCGTCGGGCTGCGCGCGAGAATTCCCTCCTGGTGAGGACCGCGCCGCAATCAAGCAGGGCCAGATGGTTGTCGACGAGACTCTCCAGTATCTTCAATGTACTGACAGTCATGGCCTGCACGGAATCAGGGATGTTGGTTCCATGCCGCAGTTTCCTGATCGTATCAATGTCTCCGATGTGCCTTCGAGCATAGTCGCGCACCTGCTCGAGGTCGGCTTTGGCCATGACCGGGTTTGATCGAACGATCTCGATCAGGTGGGCAAGACCAGCCTGCGGTATATGATGCGAAGCCCCATTCAGTACCTGCTGGAGGACGCTCCGCATTCCGACCCCGACGTCATCGCCGGAAACAATGCGGGACATCAGCCCCCTCGCGGACGTCTTCGCGTCATCAAGATGCTTGTGGTGCTCCAGAAGGAAGGCGACATCGTGGTCATCCACGGCGCCGGGCGGCACCTTGAGCATCTTGGCGAGGGAAAGGGCGGCCCTTGCCGTGTTTCTGCCGCACTCGGAGGAGTGCAGAAGTGCAAGCCTTCCGGCGATATCCCGAAGCGCGTCATCAACGGTAATGCCGCGGGCGTCGGCGTAGGCCCTGGCTGCACCCGTCATTTTGTCCAGGGCTTTCCTGTATATTTTGAGTTTATGAATGAGGTCAGCGCTGATGTTGTTGCGCCCGAGCACGTCGTTGACTGCTATGCACAACTGACCCGGGGGTGTCTGCCTGGCAAGCGTCGCGATCTCCTCGGCCAACTCCCGCTTTGCCTTGAGAAAATCGTCCTTATTCTCCATGAACATGAACTCTTTCACGAGATTATTGACTGTGAGCCGGCGGTAGCGGTAGATCCACCGGCGCTTGACGTCGTGAGGCTGTGTTTCGGCGGCCAGGGCGGCTTCCACGCGGATGGCGGAGATCATGTCTGCCGTTAGATCCAGCTTGAGATCCGACGTCAGGCTCTGCGCGATCTCGGCGTCATCCGGACAGTCGAGATACATGCTAGTCACCCTGTCGTACAACTGGGTGCGTGTCCAGAACGGAAACTGTTCGTGAGGCTCGGACAGGTCAATCCGTGGCGCGGCATTCTGTTGACTCCCGCTGTTCCCGGCGCTTGGTTTGGAACTGCCTGGTTTCACCGGCCGCCCTGCCGGGCTGGTCGGAACGCAGACGGTGCGGAGGTACTCCTTGAGTTGCTCCGCCCAATGTGGCGACTTCATGAAGTCGGCCGGAAGATCGGTTTTGGACTTGTCGATCAGGAGAAGGAGTCCTTCCGGAAGGTCGCTGATCGTGAACCGCCCGGTCTTCCTCCGGCCAGACATGTGCTCGATAACCACGTGCAGCTCGGCGGCATTGCCGGGCCAGTCATGGCGCATGAACACGTCGCGCAACTCCGGGTCTATCGCCGGGGGGACGCCCGAAGTGAAAGCCGCATTCTGCCGCAGGAAATGCATCGCCAGGGGTATGATGTCTTCCGGCCGCGCTCGCAACGGAGGCAGTTCCAGTTTGAAGACGCCGAGAATGGAGAGAAGGCTCTGGAAAATGGGGCCGTCGGTTTCCATGGATGCGAGGGTGGAATCGGTCAGCGATATGATCTGTACCCCCGGCGCCCCGGAGACCACACGCGATCCAGACGCCGGACGCAGCGTTTCGCGCAGCATCTTCAGCAGCAGTTTCTGTGTGCCAGCAGGGAGAAGATCCACCTCCTGCAGGACAAGGGTTCCCCCGGCTGCGGACTCGAGAGCTCCCTTGTCGCGCAGTTTTTCCCCTTTCTGGGTTCGGCCGAGCAGCATCTCATCCAGCACGGGCTCAGGATACTCGGCGCAGTTGAGCATGATATGCGGCTTGGTTTTCCGGCGGGAGATAGACCGTATTGCTTCCGCAATTGCCTTCTTGCCTGTGCCTTTCTCACCGCAGATCAGGATATTGGCTCCCGACGAGCCGTATTGCTCGACGCGGTCGCACAGTTTAGACATGGTGTCGCTCGTCGCCACGATGTTGCCAAGGCGATAGATTTTCGCGTGATCCGTGACCAGCGCATTTGCGCCGCCAGTACTCGTTATCGCTGCGGCGAGGGCGTGATCGACAACGTTCCTCAATTCAGTGATGTTGATTGGCTTGGTGAGATAGTCGAAGACCCCGAGGGCGAGTGCCTCGCTGGCCGTGCTCAGGCAGGCGAAGCCTGTAACCAGTATCACCGGCAGTCTTGGGAACTCGGTTCGTGCCTTGCGGAGAAGTTCCATGCCGGTCATCGGCTTCATCATGATGTCCGAGAGGACCAGATCGAATTTCGTCGCCCGGAGCTGTTTGAGCGCGTCAGTTCCATCAGATGCGGTGGCGGTTTCGTGACCGCAGGAGGCCAGCAGCGCGCTCAGCACGTTCCGAATCGATAATTCGTCTTCAACTACAAGGATTCTCGCCATAAACCCGTTTCAGCCTATTCGGCGGGAGCAAACAATCAGGGAGAACCGACTGCTCCTGCCGTCCCGGCAAATGCTACTTCGGGCGTTGCTCTTGTCGTGATGCGGTGGACTATTGCTGTGCACTCAACTGGTGCATACATCACAGTCGAGTGCGTATATCATTCGACAGGAATGATCGCAATTATTATCTATTCGATGCACTGAAGGAGCGATGCAGCCATCATGCCGCACTGGGAGTTCTTGCCGGCCGCTTTGATGGTCGTCTCCAGCAGGTTCCGGTGCATGGGGCCGACTTTGCCGGTTGTCATGTCCACCATGTCTGGGGCGTTGCTGAGAAAGGTCGCCTCCACGTTCTGGAGCCCTTCCTTCCTGTACTTGATGGCCCCGGGACCGAAAGCGGCCTTGATTTCAGCCAGGCGTGAATGCCCCGCGAATTGGCTGACGAGTGTCTTTCCGTAGGTGTCGCAGAGTATCGGATCGTTCTCGCTCATGGATTTGCCCATCGCGACTATGTCTTCTATACGGTCGCTCATCTGTCGCGACAGGGATTCCGCTTTCGCTTTCACCCCGGGTGGAGCGTTGTGCAGCGCCAGCACTTGACTGATGGCGCTTTCTGCACGCCCGTAGGCGAGCCTGTTGATGGCGGCCACCGCCTGCCGCAGCTCTTGCTCGGGGTAGTCGGGTGTGTAGACAAACGGTGCGAATGCCAGGTCCGTGCGTTGAAACAGCTGGGCTACCCACGCTGTGTCGGTTCCTGTTATCCCATGCCCGGCGCCTTTCACGTAGAGGAACACCACTTCCGCCGGGCCGCCGTCGACCCGGCTTGCCAGGATGGCTTCTCTCGCCACACGGGTCTGGGACACGCCCACCGTAGGGAGGCCCATGTTCCGCTCATTTTCGTGAAGGCTGACCAGCCAGCTTGATCCGTTGACTCCCGCGGGCGATGCTTGGAAGTTGCTTCCGTAGAGGGCATTGAGGTTGAATGTCCACTTCGTGTTCCTGTCTGCTGAGCTTTGCTTTCCGTTGCGACTGAAGTAGAGGCTGTGCACTATTCCGCCCCCGGAGAAGGATGCCATTATGCCACGTCCTGGAATCACCTTGTAGTCGGCCATGGTCTGCTGGACGGCCTGCTCGGCGGCTGCCAGCTTCCCGTCAGTATCTTTCCGGTAGTCGCCATCGGTGTACTCCATGTTGATGCCGATAAGGTTGAATGAATCCAGCATGGCACGCGATACCCAGAAATTATCGGCCCCCTGGCTGTTGTTCTGCCCGTGGAAAAAGATATGCAGGCCGGCCGGTTTGTCCTCCGAATAGGAGGCCGGCACATAAACCCAGTAGTTGTACGCGGGTGTATCGGTCTTGCACTGGTACACGCCGGATCTTCCCTTGTTTGCCGAGGGCTTGCGGACGACAGTCGTTTCCTTCGGCCCGGTTGGCTGGTTCCTGCCGGAGAGCGTCTGCTTCCTGGTTGTTGAGGATGCCGGGGCAACAGTCTTTCTTCCGGGTGAACGAGCATCGTCTGGCGGCGCGGCATATGATGCCTGACAGAGGAAGAGGATGATGCCGATAAGCAGAAGTCGCAACAGTCTGCCAAGTGGCACTGGGTATCTCCTTTTTTTCCGCCGAAGCCTCCAAGCCGTTTCGGGGACCATCTCCGGCATTGGCCGCCGGGATCATTGCTGATTCCTGGTACCAGGTCAAGTTGCGGCTGCTTCGCGCTTGTTCGTATCCGGCCCGGATGTATACTCGCGGTCAGTCAATCCAGTGTGGCCGGTTTGAGGAGGGGCGGAATACGAAGACGGCGTTCATAGGTCTTGTTCTGGTCGTGTTCTTTGCGTCTGCGCTGCCTGCACCTGCCGCAGATGATGATGGGGTCTTCACCACGACAATCAGCGCCGGCAGTACACTCGCAAGCGGCAACAGCGAGGCATTCCAGGTCAACGGGACCTTTGTTGTCGAGGGTGAGAAGAGAGAACTGGGCTCGGTGAGGACCGGTGCTGAAGCGAACTATGGCCGCAGCACCACCATCGAGGAAGTCAAGTCGACCACCGTCCACAATGCACGAATATTCGGCAACGTGAAGAGGACGCTCAGCGAGGTTATGTTTGCATACCTTGATGGCCAGGCGTTCAATGACAAGGTTGCACTGGTCGACCATCGCATTACGCTTGGCCCGGGCTGCGGCGCCTACCTCGTGAAGAATGTCAGTACATCTCTCTCGGCAGAGGTCGGCCCCGCATACATCTGGGAGAGCATGGATGGCATCAACAAGGATCGCTGGACCGTCAGGATTGGCGAACGGTTCACCCGGGTCATCAGCGAAAGCGCGAAAACCTGGCAGTCCGCGGAGTACCTGCCTGACGAGGAGGATTTCTATAAGTACCTTGTCAACACCGAGGTCGGCATTGAAGCGGCGCTGAATGCGCACATGAACCTGCGGCTCGTTGTCCAGGACAAGTACGACAGCCAGCCTGCCGACAAGCTCAAACACAATGATCTCACGGTGGTTGCAGGGATAGGCGTCAAGCTGTGAACAAGCAGGCATCGATCTGGATTAGAAACCTCGGACTCAAGGCACATCCCGAGGGTGGATACTACCGCGAGACCTATCGCGCCAGTGGCTCCATCAGGGCAAACGGGCTGCCGGCCCGGTTCGCCGGACCTCGCTCGTTCGCCACGGCCATATACTTCCTGCTCGAAGGCCGCCAGCGCTCAGTGCTGCACCGTATCCGGTCGGACGAAGTCTGGCACTTCTACTGCGGGGCGGTTGTGGTGGTTCATATGATAAGTCCGGATGGCACGCATTCGAAGATACGGCTTGGCCGTCGTCCGTGCAGGGGAGAGGTTCTTCAAGCCGTTGTGCCGGCCGGCTGCTGGTTCGGGGCGGGACTTGCCGGGCGGCGGTCTTATGCACTGGTCGGGTGCACTGTCTCGCCGGGGTTTGATTTCCGTGACTTTGAGCTCGGCAGGCGGTCAGAGCTTCTTCGTAAATATCCGCGGCATCGTGCGTTGATCGAGGAGTTAACGAACCTGTAGCCGCCGGCCGGCCGCGAGGGCGCGGAAAGCACTGGGGCGGACATGAGGTGCGCCGCGATTGTGGTGCTGATAAGCTTGATTATCGGTATCACAAGGGTATCATCGCAACCTCTTTGACCCGGGAGGGTTGCTTCCTCCTGGTGAGAGTGAGCGGCCAGTGTTGCGGCTCGCGGGCGGCGCGCCCGTAGCAATGTCAGCCGTCAAGGGAGACAAGATCTGTGCAGGTGCGAAACGGGTGAGGGCCAGCCAATGAAGAAGATTCTGAGGAAAGCTGGTTTGTACACAGGCGGGACGGTCAGTAGATTGAAGCCGGTGATGTCCAGTCCGGCGGCCGGGCCTTCAAGGACGGGAAGGACGTCCCTCCAATCTCCAAGCTCCTGCCGGCTGCCGCCGACGGAGGGTTCGGGTAACTCCACGATGTGGATGATTGCCGGCGTGGTTGCGATTGTGATCGTGGGTATTGTTCTCGTGGCCGCGTCAGGCGGCAGCGGTGGGTCGTCAAGATCGTTCTCACAGCAGCGGTCGACGTCCCGGCAGGGCGATCAGGCAAGCGAGATTGGCCGTCCGGATCCGCGTCTCGGCGGGAAGACATGGGCCGAGGCGTCAAGAGAGTCAGAGAAGAACAGCAGGATGATGCAGACCAGGAAGAACGCTAGAATGCAGGGATCCAGGCAGTGATGTGCGGGCCCGTCAGTTGAAGAGGATGTCTTGAACAGCAGGATAACCACGGCCCATGATATCAGGCGCATCCTCCGCAAGCTCGGCAGGAAGCGGCAGGCAAGGGTGCTGCAGAGGTACTTCAAGACCGGGCCGGGTGAGTATGCCGAAGGCGATATCTTTCTCGGCATCCGGGTTCCACAACTCCGCAAGCTTGCGAGCGAATACCGCGACATGCGGCTGAAAGATGTGGAGCGGCTTCTGCAGTCGCCCGTTCACGAGGATCGTCTTTTCGCGCTCCTTGTTCTCGTCAACCGGTTTGCGCGCGCAGGCACGAGCGAACAACGAAACATCTTCAGGCTGTACTTCCGGAATACACAGTTCGTCAACAACTGGGACCTGGTTGATCTGTCGGCTCCACAAATCGTCGGAGGCTTCCTCGCGGCTCGCGACAAGGCGCCGATCGCCTGCCTGGCGGAATCGGCGAGCGTCTGGGACAGGCGCATTTCGATCATGTCCACGTTCCAGTTTATCCGGAAGGGCCAATTCTCGGAAGCTCTGAAGATTGCGGGGATCCTGATCGAGGACGAGGAGGATCTCGTTCACAAGGCTGTCGGCTGGATGCTTCGCGAGATAGGCAAGCGCGATATGCCGGTCGAAGAGAAGTTCCTGAAGCAGAATTACCGGCGGATGTCCAGGACCACGCTGCGCTACGCGATAGAGAAGTTCCCCGAAAACAAACGCCGGAAGTACCTGGCCGGCAAAATCTAGCAACCGCGCGAACATCTCGCGTCACCGACAGGCTCGTTCCGCTATCCGCCAGGCTTTCCCAGCAGCGCAATGTTTGTGCCTTGGAATTCCAGGTCAAGCCGGTCGCGGTCAGCCAGCCATTTGAATGTCCGGCGGGAATAGAAACAGACATGTGTAATGTCGCTGCGGTACCACCACCCGGCAAAATCCGTCCCCGGCTCACGCAGGAGCGTCATTATTCCGAGCAAGCCACCAGGCTTCAGCAGGCGCAGGAGCAACGACCATTCACCGGCCGGCCTGAAGAAGTGCTCAATCGCCTCGGAACAGGCGATGAAGTCGTAGGACTCGTCGAGTACTCCGCGGTCAGGCGCATAGAAAGGGTCGTAGCGGGACATCCTGAATCCGGCTTCCTCAAGCATCAGCGACAGGACCGCTGTCGGGCCGCAACCGAAGTCGAGGCCAGCGGCTCCCGGTTTGAGCCGGCGGATCAACGGGTCGACAAGCTGGGAGAGGAATCGCCGGTATCCGGTGTCAGCGGGTGAGTTCCGGTGCTGGTCATAGCGTGCTCTCTCTTCTTCTGGAGACGGGTGGCTTGGCGGCGGCACGAAGACAAGGTCGCATCGCCCGCAAAGCAGGTATGGCCTGTCAAGGCCGGCCGCAAGGCGATGGATAGCGTTCTCTTCCTCGCAGAGAGGGCAGGTGTGTGTGTCGTTGAAAGTCATGTTGCCATGTCGGCTTCTTGTGCCGGCGGCGAACGCGGTGATTCCTCAGAACGCACGCCTTATCGATGCGCCGAATGTGCGCGGTGCTCCGGCTTCCCCGATGTAGCCCGATTGTGCAAGCGGATAGGGCAGCGCAACAGGCACATAGTCGCGGTCGGTAAGGTTGTCCACCCAGCATTCAATCCGCCATGCGCCGGAGGAGAGGCCCATCCTTGCGTTTGCCAGGGCCAGGTCGCCCTGCGATGCGCTGTTGGACGCATCGTAGTAGTAGCGCCCGGTACCGACGGCCTCGAGGCGGAAGGACGCTCGAATGGAGCCGGAGAGCGGTCGTGAGTATTCCAGCCCGGCATTCCAGCACGTGCGCGGCGCGAACGGCAGATCATTGCCGCCAACGTCAGATCCGCCTGATGCGCTTCCACGCCTGAACCCGGAAGACAGAAGACCCACGCTTCCGAAGATGTTGAGTCCGGCGGTGGCCCTGGCCGTCAATTCAAGTTCGCCGCCAGAGCTCCTGGCCCGGCCGACGTTGTCGATATAGAAGGACCCTGGAACGGAAGCCTGCGGTACGTCCATCTGCAGGTTGTCCCAGTCGATTATAAACAGCGCGGTGTTGGCGACCAGACGGTTGCGGTACCAGCCGGTCTTGAGGCCGGCTTCGTAGGTCCGGCTTGTTTCTTCGTCGAATCCGGACTTGTCGAGGGGAGACTGGGCGTTGACCCCCCCGGCCTTGTAGCCGCTGGCGGCTTCCACGTAGACCAGCGCGGCGGGCGTAATGTGGTATGCGACCGTAGCCCTTGGCGACGTGCGGTTGAAATCCCGTTCGACGGTTGTTTCAGCCTGGGACGTTATTGACGGATCGGAATAGCTGGTCAGGTCTGCGGAGCTGTGCTCGTAGTCGTGCCGGAGCCCCATCCCTAGTTCAAGCTGGTCCCATATAGTGAGCGTGGTCTGGCAGAAGACGCTGCCCCCGGACGTGCCAAGGGTGGCATCATCGTGCTGCCGGTATTGGAAAGGCAGGCCCAGCTTCTCGACAGCGCCGGCCCGGTAGTCGTTGAAGGCGCGTTGGGTTTGGGTTGCGTCGAAGAAGAAGACGCCTGCCAGCCACCGGAGTGAGAGGTGATCGGCCAGTTTGACCGGCGCGTCCGCCGGAGAAGAGAGGCGCACTTCTTCAAGCCAGGCCCGCTGGTTCTCTCGGTTCTCGCGGCGTAGCAGGTCCGCCTCTGTTGCATCGAGGTCAGTCCTGTCGCGCGATTGCCACCACTGGAACGCCGTGATTGACGCGATATCGGCCCGTTCACCGGATCGAAGCGCCGTGAATACCGGCTGCATCGTGTCCCTGTATGATGTGCCCTCGTAGTCGCGTGAAATGTGATGCGGCCTGGCACGGATGGACGCGAGGTCATAGAGGGCGTAATCCCCATCGCGATCGCATTCGCCGCCTATACTCAGCCTGAGACTCCACGCACCCTGGTCAGGCCAGAATGCCTGGGCGCGGCCGAACCAGGCATCCCGGTTGTCCACAGCGTGGCCTGTTGTGTCGTTCTCACTGAAGCCGTCGCGTCGTGAATAGCCTGCTCCGATGCTTCCGGCGCCGGTTTCGGGGGCGATGGCGCCTTCGGCGGAGCCGCGCACTGTGAGGAGGCCGTAGTCGCCGCCTGCCATTGAGAGCGTGGCCGACTGGTCACGAGCGGGCAGCCGTGGAAGTATGTTGATGACTCCGCCGAGAGAATTGCGGCCGTAGAGCGCCCCTTGCGAACCTCGAAGGAATTCAATTCTATCAATATCGACCATCTGCTGGTTGGCCGTTGCATAGGAAAGCTGTGGCACGCCGTCGATGCACGTCGAAACCGCGGGACTGTTGCGGCCGGATCCTATTCCGCGCACGAAGGGGAATGTGAGGCGGCGTACTGAGAAGTCGCCGAGTGTCAGGTTCGGGACATGGCGTGCGGCATCGCGCAGGTCCTGGATGCCGGCCTTCTCGATAGAATCGGCCGTCCGGATCGTCACGGCTCCCGGCACTGATTGAAGCGGCTCGGACCACTTTCGGGCGGTCACCTCTATGTGCACTCCGGCCTGCCCCCCGCCTGATGGCTGATTTGTGGCTGTGTCGGAATCGGCAAGGGCAACGGCTGTGGAAAGCACGATTCCACCTGAGATTGTCGTCAGGATTGAGAAGATGCGGTGCATATTTATCAATTTCTGTTCTCCAGTTGCTCGCTCGTCGCTGGCTTCGGGAATCGCTCCTGAGTATGCCGCCAAGGCTGCTCAACAGCCTTGAAACATAAAGCTATTTGCCCCGAAAGGCAAGCAAAGTGGTTTGCGGGCGGCGGGTACGTGTCTGTTCTGAGCAGGCTTGTGTGCCTGTCCCGCCACAAGACACGATGGCAAGTGGTCAGAATAGAAGACGTCAAAAGCGTAATTTTTTCATCGATATGGCACGGTTCATGCGTTAATATTATGCCAAATGCCGTGAGGGTTAGGATTTCAGTTGGTTCCGGAGGGTAGTAAATGGCAGGGAAAGGTTACCGTTACAGTAGTGGCCAACGATCCGCTGGTTGGTCAAGAGGCTCTCTGAGGATGTCGCTTGAATCCAGGGGTGCTTGGGTTCATTTCGCGGTAGCCGGGGCATTGATCACTGTAATACCAGTCCTGACCACAATCTGCGTTCTACAGGGTGGCTTTTTCGAGAGTTTGCCGATAGCCGTTATATTGGCCATGGCCGTTGCAGGCGTATTCCTTACAATCTTGGGGTATAGTCTCATGATGCAGTATCCGCGGACGATAGTCCGGCTTCGGAAGCACATGCATAGCATAGCATGGGGAGAGCTGCCGGGTCGGGTTGAGCTGCCGACAGGTGGAAGCGACCTGGCTGAACTGGAGACTTGTTTCAACCGGATCATTGAACAGATGAAGATGCGGATTGCGACCATTGAGTCACAGCAGATGGCGATTGTGGAGGCTGAGCAGCAAAAGGTCATGATTGAGAGCCTGTGCACGGCCTGCCACCATTTTGGCCAGCCGGCGACCGCAGTCGGCCTGTACCTGGAACTCCTGAAGAAGGAAAAGCTGAGCCAGGAAGGGACAGAGTGTCTCGGAAAATGCATGGAGGCAATGGATCTTATGCGCGATATTCTGGGGCGGCTCAGTCGCATGAGCACATATAAGTCAAGGAGCTATCTGTCATCCTGGCGGGAAGGGATTGGTGAAGTCAATATGCTGGATGTCGGCGCCGGATCAGACGACGTGCAGTAGTCCTGAAGTGATTGCCCTGACGAATGTGGATCCGGCTGTAGAAGTGTAGTATTGCGTCGACCTGACCTGACCGCATCGGTGATCTCCTTCCAGTCTTCCTTAAAGCCTGATTCCCTGTGCTTCATCAAGTAATCGCGACCGTATTTTGTTGCCTCGGAGCAAAGTCCTGTATAAGGGGTTGTTGCTGTTCACGCGGATGGTGGCGGTTGATCGGGTCATGTTCAGAGTGTGGTGGAACGGGGGGTATGTTTATGCGTACTGTGGTGTTTTCAGGTGCAGTCGGCGTACTGCTGGGTTTGGCTCCGGTCTGTTTTGGGCAATCGGCCGATAAGCAGGACTGGCCCCAGTTCCGCGGCCCGAATGGAGACGGGATTTCAAGAGAGACCGGTTGGAATCCAAATGCGCTTGCAGGCGGTGCGAAGGTCCTCTGGAATGCCAACGTGGGCGAGGGTTGGTCCAGCGTGACAATCAGCGGCGACAAAGTCTTTACCATGGGATGGAGGGACGATTCGAACACCGTGTATGCGCTGAACGTGAAGGATGGGCAGGTGGTTTGGAAGCATTCGTATCCCAGCCGCAAGGTTGACTATCCGGGCCCGCGGGCGACGCCGGTCACGGACGGCAAGGTGGTGTATTCCCTCGGCCAGGGCGGCGAAGTTCTGTGTCTTGCCGCCAGGGATGGCAAGCTGATCTGGCAGAAGAATATCGCTTCTGACCTCGGCGCCAAGCCGCCGAACTGGAACTTTTCAGCGTCGCCAGTGATCCAGGATGACCTTCTGCTCATCAATGCGGGTGAGTACGGAATGGCTTTGAACAGGAAGACCGGTGAAGTCGTCTGGACCAGCGGTGCCGGGCCGTGCGGCTATTCTGCACCAGTTGTGTTCAAGAATGAAGGCAAAGAGTGTGTCGCTGTTTTCGGCGCCAAGGCCGTCTACGGGGTTGAACTGGCAACAGGCAGGAAACTTTGGTCCATGGCGTGGGAAACCAGCTATGATGTCAATGCGGCGGATCCCATCTTCTCCGGCGGCAAGATGTTCATCTCGTCCGGCTACAACCGTGGTTGCGCCCTGCTGGACCTCGCGGGAGGCGTGGCAAGAGAGGTTTGGGGCAACAAGGCGATGCGCAATCACTTCAGCAGCAGCGTGTTGATCGACGGGTATATCTATGGAATTGACGGCAACGCCGGAAACGGCTCGTTGAAGTGCCTTGAGTTTGCAACCGGTATTGAGAAATGGAGCAGGCCGCTGGGCTTCGGCGGGCTGGTTGCTGCGGGTGACAAGCTTGTAGTCCTGAATGAGAACGGCGACCTGTTCATTGGCAGGGCCTCGCCGTCGGGCTTTGAGGAAATGTCGTCGGCGAAGAAGATTCTGGGCAAGCTCTGCTGGACTGCGCCGGTTCTGTGCCGAGGCGTTGTCTATTGCCGCAACAGCAAAGGCGACGTCGTAGCCGTGGACGTCAGCAAGTAGTTGGGGGTCTGGGCACTGGCAGGGAGCCGGGAAGCGGCATGAAAGAACGACTGATTGTGTTTCTTGTGCTGCTTGCCGGCGTCGTTCTTTCCGCGCTGGTGATCACGAGCTGGCGGCGACACCCTCTCGATCTCACTGTCGGCAAGCGCTTACCCCTTGCGGACGAACTGGCTGCGCTCTCCCCACCTGTCGATGCATCCGGAGAGCTGGTCCAGATCGGGGCGGGTTTCGCCAGGTCCGCCGGGCTCCCTTCAAGCCTTGGTGGGGCATGGCCGTGTTTTCGGGGCACCAACCACGACAATATCGTTTCCGACGGCATAAGACTGGCTGATTCATGGCCTGCCGGAGGGCCGCCGGTATTGTGGTCTGTTGAAGCGGGCGAGGGGTATGCCGGACCGGTGATCATGAACGGGCGAGTATACCTGCTGGACTACGATGGCGGGGAGAATGCCGATACGCTCCGCTGCCTGTCGCTGGACGACGGCAGGGAGATCTGGCGGCGCTGGTACAAGGTCAGAATAAAGAGAAACCACGGCATGTCTCGCACCGTGCCGGCCGTGTCCGGCCAGTACGTGGTAACCATTGGTCCCCGCTGTCACGTCATGTGCGTCGATTCAGTTACCGGTGACTTCCGTTGGGGGATCGATCTGGAGAAGGAGTGGGGTGCCACGGTTCCCATGTGGTACACCGGCGAGTGTCCTCTTATCGACGGTGGGCAGGCGGTAATCGCGGTCGGCGGCAGGGCGCTGCTCATAGGGGTTGACCTGGAAACCGGCAAGGTCCTGTGGCAAACCCCTAATCCGCGGAAGTGGCAGATGTCCCACTCCTCAGTGGTGCCGATGGAGCTGGACGGGCAGAAGATGTACGTTTACTGCGCTCTGGGCGGTATCGCGGGGGTATCAGCCGGTGACACGAATCGAGGTAACTTGCTCTGGGACACCGCGGAGTGGAATCATCAGGTCGTTGCGCCGGCTCCGGTGCCAATGGGGGCGGGCCGTCTGTTTGTCACGGCCGGGTACGGCGCTGGAAGCGCGATGTTCAGCGTCGCGCGGGATGCCGGCAAGTATTCCGTGCGGCAGATTTACAAGCTGGACAAGAAAGTGTTCGCGAGCGAACAGCAAACGCCGATCTTCTACAGAGGATACTTGTATTCCGTCCTGCCGGCGGATGCCGGCGCCGCTAGGAAGCAGGCGGTCTGCATCAATCCGGAGGACGGACAGGTGATGTGGACCAGCGGTGCCGGTGAGCGGTTCGGGTTGGGTCCGTTCATGATTGCGGACGACAAGCTGCTCCTCCTTGAAGATGATGGCGTTTTGACGATGATCAGGGCGTCAGAAAAGGGATACATCAGGCTTGCGCGGGCCAGGGTGCTCGATGGCAAGGAGGCATGGGCGCCAATGGCCATGGCGGGCGGTCTGCTCATTGTCAGGGATTATGGCAGAATGAAGTGCCTCGATTTGAGGGCGGGACAATAGCCCCGGTCAGCCGGGGCGGTTAGTGTCACACCTGGCGATGATCTCTTCCATGGTGAAAAGTTTCCCGCGCCCCATTCCCGGGCATTCAGCGGCTTCCCGCTCCCAGGCTTCGCGTGAACGCAGGAATCCCAGCCAGAACGGGTAGGTCCTGCACTGCTCCGGGCGAACGTCGTATATTGAACAGCGCCGGTCGACGAGGAATATGCAGTCACAGCCCGGCTTCTCGCGCAGGCGGGCCTCGGAGTATGGAGCGGTGACAAGGTACGCCCTGCTGAAATCGGCCGTGGTGAGCCCCATGTGAAGGGCTATCTTGTCGACCTCTTCTTCCGACAGGAACACCTTGCCCGGAGTTCCCGAGCAGCAGTGTCCGCATTGCGTGCACTCGAAACGCAGGCCGGTATCAAAGAAATAGCCGGTCTCCACTGGTTGAAACCTCCGTTGTGGCTTTGTCTGGACGCAACGCTCATTGTGGACAGGCGGCTTCCTGCTTCTCAAGCAGCGCATACGCATCGCCCGGACATCCCTTTCACAATGCCTTGATCGTAGAATCGTGGCTCACAACCGGTCAAGATGGAAAAGCTGGTCATGAATCCAGCGCCTGATTTTCGCCTGCCGGCATTTCGAGGAACTCCGGGTGGAAGTGGAACTCCTCCAAATTGCCGGGAAGAAACAATTTTGCGAAGCATATTCCGTCGTGCTATATGCAGGGGCGGGTCCAAAGGAGGTTTGATAGAATGCAACGTTTCCTCCCGCTGGTTATATTTCTTGTGTTTGTCCTGCTGCAGTGTGGTTGCGTGGGTATCAGGCCGCCGCCGGGTGCGACAGTGATTAAGCGGCGGATGCTCACCACCGGCTATTGCAGCTGCGGCAAATGCTGCGGGTGGATGCGCAAATGGTTCAGCGCCGTGGATTCGGCCGGACGCGAAAAGAAGGTCGGTGTCACCGCCTCCGGTGCCAGTGCTGCGCACGGAACAATTGCGGCGGACAGGAAGTATCCGTTTGGAACGGTGATGCAGGTTCCCGGCTACGGCTATGGCGTGGTCGAGGACCGCGGCGGGGCCATCCAGGGTGACCACATTGATCTCTTCTTCAGGAGCCACAGCGACGCATTGCAGTGGGGTAGACGCTGGCGTGACGTCAAAATATGGCTCAAGTAGGATGTTGTTGTGTTCCCGGACATGGAATTGTATGCTTTGACGCAAGTGAGGCGCCGTGACAAAGCCTCGTCAGAGCGAACGTAAGGACGGTGACAATGAATGCGATTCGATCCGTGCTGTTTGCCGGTGTTGTCTGCTCCATGCTGATCGCCGCCACGGCCATGGGTGCAGGTGCTGAAACCAACGAAGTCTCAAGGGCGCTCGGCGGCAGCGTCTACCTGATCAGGATTGAAGGCGCGATAGGGCCGTCGACGGCCAGCTACATATCCAGGGCAATAGACCTGGCCACGGATGGCTCGGGGCAATGCCTGGTGATACAACTCGACACTCCCGGCGGATTGCTTGATTCCACGAAGGCCATTGTCATGAAGTTCCTCGCCGCGCGTATTCCCATTGTCGTCTACGTCGCGCCGGGCGGCGCCAGCGCCGGCAGCGCCGGCTGCTTCATAGTTATCGCCGCCGACATCGCCGCGATGGCGCCGACGACCAATATCGGCGCAGCCCATCCGGTCCAGATGGGCGCCGGTGGAGGCGCAGAGAAGATGGACGATGTCATGAAGAAGAAGATGGAGAACTTCGCTTCCAGCTATATAGAGGCGATCGCCGAGAAACGTAAACGGAACGTCAAGTGGGCCATATCCTCGGTCGTGGACAGCTCGGCCATAACCGCGGAGGCTGCACTTGCCACGAACGTCATCGATATCATCGCAGCCGATATGCCGGCTCTGCTCAAGCAGCTCGATGGCCGTGAAGTGAACGGGAGAAAACTGGTGACCGCCGGTGCGCCGGTTGTGGAGATCACACCGTCAACCAGGGAGAAGGTTCTGCAGATGGTGTGGCGGCCCGAGGTCATGTTCATCCTGATGCTCATCGCCATGTACGGGATCATCGGTGAGCTCAGCAATCCCGGTGCAATACTGCCGGGTGTCGCAGGGGCTATT
>JBAXKQ010000033.1:0-21872 GCA_037135275.1 bacterium | reverse complement strand
AGCAGCAAGACCGCCAACTGTTCAATCTTGCGACGCTTCCACGGGTCTTTCCACGCATCCTTGTTGGCGATAAGCCGCGTGGTCGATTCAAGCACCGTGTCTACGATCCTGAGGTTTGCAGCCCGCAAAGAAGCGCCTGTCTCGGTAAGCTCAACGATAGCATCGACCAGTTCCGGAGCTTTCACTTCCGTGGCGCCCCAGGAGAACTCGACAGTAGCCTTGACGCCATGACTCTTGAGAAACCTCGTGGTCAGGCCAACGGCCTCGGTTGCGATGCGCTTGCCACTCAGATCCTTCACGGATTGAATGCTTGAGTTTGCCGGCACGGCAAGCACCCACCTCACAGGCCGCAGCCCCTGTTTGGCGTAAACGAGTTCGGCGGCCTCAACGACTTTGGCGTCCGTTTCCCTGATCCAGTCAAGGCCGGTTATACCAGCATCGAGCATGCCAAGTTCAACGTACCTTGCAATCTCCTGGGCCCGTATCAACCGAGCGGTGATGTCCGGGTCGTCCACGTTCGGAAAATAGGAACGTGACCGCGCCTCAACGGCGAAACCGGCTTTCCGCATCAGTTCGAAGGTTGCGTCCTGAAGGCTTCCCTTCGGCAGCCCAAGGACCAGCTTCTTGTTGCTGACAGTGTTTTCTTTTGTTTTCATACCTTGTCTAAGTGAGCGGGATATTAGGTGAAACCGCGGCATGCGTCCACAACTTTTGCGTCCGATTAGCAGCAGCGGGCAAAACAAGCCTTCCACAAAAGAGCGACCCTGAAAACCGTCTCGCTGCGATCCTCAAGAGTTGACAAAGCCTTTTGGTAGGAAGATAATGCCTGCATCTGGGACGGGCATGTTGCGTATATCTGTTCCGCGCCGGAAAGGGGGCCTGCATGACAGAAGAACATGATCTTGACAGGTGTCTGTCCTATATCAGGTGCCATACGAGGGCTTTGGATCCACACGCGACGTCTGGCTGTATCCTCCCGCCGTCGATCACGATTTCCAGGCAGGCAGGCTGCGGTGCCATGGCGGTTGCATCGAGGCTGGCCGACTACTTGCAGGCCCGCGAACCGGCAAAATGCGGCTGGACGGTCTTTGACAAGAGCTTGGTTGCGAAGATACTCCAAGAACACCATCTTCCGGAGGACGTTGCGAAGTTCATGCCAGAGGACAGGATTTCTGCGATCCAGGATATGCTTGAAGAGCTCATGGGCCTTCATCCCTCAGCTCTGACTCTCCTGAGGGAAACGTCCGAGACAATACTTCATCTCGCGACACTCGGCCATGTGATCCTGGTCGGCCGTGGCGCCGTCGTCGTAACGAGACGCATGAAGAATGTCTTTCATGTGAGGCTGGTTGCCCCCATGGAACAACGCATTGAGAAGGAAGTCCGGCAGAACGGACTGACGCGTGAAGCCGCCATTGCATTTATCCAGAAGGAGGATGCTGGGCGGAAGCGTTTCCAGAAGGAGTTCTTCAAGACCGACATTGATGATCCTGCGATCTACGACCTGGTGGTCAATCTCTCCCGCATTTCGCAGGATCACGCAGCTGAGCTCATCGGCAATGCGGTTCTTCGCTGGTCGCAGTCACTCCGGTGATCATCCGGCAGACCGGCTGATTCTACAGTTCCGGCAATATCTGTCGCGGGAAAGAATTTGGCTTCGTTTTCTTTGCGTAGTAGAATATTTTCCACTCCTTGGGCTTGATGCCGATACGCCGGGGATATGCCTCCGGACAAGGGCCCTGCTCTTTGCGACAGAAACATCAGGGCTCAAACGGCGTCATCAGGCTTGAAATCAGCGTCATACGGGGCATAATGCCCAAATCAGTCGGCTTTGTCAGGCCGGGCTAACGGGTTCGAACGGAGAGAGGAAGCATAATGCCGCAAAAGAAGAACAAACTGAATATTCTCGTACTCAACGGCCCCAATCTGAACCTTCTCGGCAAGCGCGAGCCGGAGATTTACGGCCGTGAGTCCCTCAAGGACATTGATAAACTGATACGGACAAGGGCGAAGACCATTTCGAAAGAGCGCGGAGTGGATATTGCCATCACTTTCAACCAGAGTAACTCTGAGGCGGATCTCATCAGCTGGATTGGCTCAGCCATGGGGGTTTACGACGGGATCATCATAAATCCTGCTGCGCTCACACATACCAGCATCGGTCTGCTGGACGCAATAAAGGCCACCGGCCTGCCGTGCGTTGAGGCACACCTGAGCAACATTCACGCTCGGGAGGACTTCCGGAAGAACTGTGTCACAACTTCAGGCTGCGTCGGACAGGTTATGGGCTTTCGATCCACAAGCTATCTCCTTGCGCTGGAAGGCCTGATTGACTACATTTTGCGCTCGCACAAGTGCAGATAGCTGGCTGCAAGACATCAATGGAGATGCAAAACAGTTTTCGGGCGAAACTCTGCCGCAGCCGTCCCAGCGTAATGCCCGCATTTCGTGCAAATCATCATGGCTAGCCCAGCCCCTCCAGAAGGGACGCGATGAAGAAGGAACCAAGTATCGTGAATGACAAGATTTACGTCGGAATAGGCGTTGGTTCGAGTCGAGTGAAGATTGTGGCCGGCCCTTCTGATCTTCGCGACCCAAAGATCATGCTTCGTGAACACCTCGGTAACCCGCGCGGCGTGATCTCCCAGATGCTGGAAGAGATCGATCCAGCAACTGTCGCAGGCATTGCCGTTACCGGCGGCGATGGCACCGCTCTGTTCGCTGGCCGCAAGGTCTTTGAATGCGAGGCCATCGAGGAGTCCTTGCGGATGCTCAACCTGCGGGCGGACGCCATCCTCTCCCTCGGTGGTGAATCTTTTGTCGCTTATCCTCTCACCCAGGACGGGCGGGTGCTGGACTACGTGGCCGGCAACAAGTGCGCAGCCGGGACGGTCGAGTTCTTCAAGCAGCAGCTCGGCCGCATGAACCTGACCATACCGCAGGGCTCCGACGTGGCCGAATCCGGCAAGGTCGTTCCCCTCGCCAAGCGATGCAGCGTCCATTGCAAGAGCGACTGCACCCACACATTGAACAAGAACCAGGGCACAGTGGCCGACATCGTCCACACACTGTGCCACAACATGGCCGAGAAGGCCGTCGGGCTCCTGCGTAACTACGGGCTCGCACGTGGGCGCATCCTCGTCATAGGCGGCGCATCGGCCAACGCCGTCATAGTCCGATACCTCCAGCATTTTCTTCCGGACTGCCAGATCATTGTTCCTCCGCAGGCACATTATTTCGAGGCCCTGGGGGCAGCATCAATTGCGCGCCGGCAATCACTGCCGGTTCCTGTCAAGTGGAGCGACCTGCTCGTCACTGTTCACAGTTCATTTGCATTTCTGGAACCACTTTCAAAGTACGCTGACCAGGTGACATTCCTCCAGGCTTCCCGTGGCGATATCGTCCCGGGCCGCGAGTATCTGTTGGGCATCGACGGCGGTTCGACCACGACAAAGGCCGCTCTGATCGACCCCGAAACGCTGCGTATCTGTGCCAGCCGGTACCTCAAGACCAACGGCAACCCGGAACGCGCGATGAAGGAATGCCTCGTGGCAATCCGTGATCAGGTGAAAACTGCCATCGGCGAGGCCGAAATCAGGATCACAGGCGTTGCGACCACTGGCTCCAGCGGCGAGATACTCTCCGTCCTGTGCGAAACTCCGTCGTACCACAACGAGATAGTCGCCCACGCGTACGGCTCGGCCCACTTCTGCCCCGACGTCGACACAATCTTTGAAATAGGCGGCCAGGATTCCAAATTCACCCTGCTTCGATCCGGCGTTACGGTCGATTTCAACATGAACGAGTCGTGTTCCGCCGGAACCGGTTCATTCATCGAGGAAGCGGCCAAGGATGACCTTGGCGTGCCAATGGAGCAGATAGCCGACCTTGCCATAAGCGCTACACGCCCGCCGCGCTTCTCCGACCAGTGTGCGGCATTCGCCAACACCGACATCCGCAAGGCTGCCCAGGAAGGCATCAGCAGAGAGGACAACCTCGCCGGGCTGGTCTACGCGATTGTCGAAAACTACTCGGCAAAGGTCATCGGCGACCGGAAGGTCGGCAACCACATCCTCTTCCAGGGCGGCACATCCAAGAACAAGGCAATTGCCTACGCTTTCGCGGCAAAGACCGGCAAACACATTACCGTACCGCCTGACTCTGAGCTGATGGGGTGTTTCGGCATCGTCCTGTGGATGCGCGAAAAGATGAAGGACGGTGATATCCAGCCAAAGAACTTCCTGATCGACAGCATGCTGGCGTCCTCAGTAACCGACAGGAGCGAGTTCACCTGCAAATCCTGCGACAACTTCTGCAAGATCCAGAACCTTACCATCAACGGAAGCAAGTACCCGTTCGGCGGGCAGTGCAGCAAGTGGGAAAACGCCCGCAACAGCAAGACTTTCAAGGCCGACGAATTCGATCTCGTCGCCCGTCGCAACAAGATGCTGTTCAATGTGTTCGGCGTAACCCCTGACACCGGAGATGCCCGCAGGGACGGAAAGCCGGTCATGGGCATGCTCGGTGTCTTCAGCATCTACTCGTACTACCCACTGTATTCCTGGTTTTTCAGGGAGCTTGGCTATGCCATCGAGCTGTCGGAGACTGTCGATCACGAAGGCGTGCGCATGTGCCAGTCCAGCCGCTGCTACCCCTACGAAATCGCTCACGGCACATTCTTCAACCTGATGAAGAAGGGTGTGCGGGATATCTTCATTCCACACCTCGTGAACATGCCGCTGGATGAGGGGTCAATGGGTAGCCTGTCGTGCCCGATTGCCCAGGGAACTCCCTACTACCTCCAGGCCACCTTTTCCGACTCCGGTGTCCGTATTCTGAGGCCCGTTCTCGATATGCTCGCCGGCATTGAATCAACCCAACAGGCTTTCCTCGACCTCGCCTCGGAACTGGGCCACCACAGGGAAGATGCGCTTCTCGCCTTCAACAAGGGCTGCGAAATGCAGTCCGCGTTTGAATCAGCCATAAAGGTGGAAGGCAGGAAGGCTCTTGAGGCTATCGAACGCGAAAAGAGGATCGGCATTGTGCTGGTAGGCAGGCCATACAACGCCTTCGCACGTGTTGCAAACATGGGCGTCCCGATGAAGTTTGCGAGCCGCGGCATAACGATTATTCCCTATGACTTCCTCCCGTTCGACGAGGAGCCTGCCCTCTCCAGCATGTACTGGAAGTTCGGCCAGTCAATACTGAGGTCGCTCGCATTCGTGAAGAAGAACCCGCGGCTGTTCGCTGTCTTCATAAGCAACTTCGGTTGTGGTCCCGACTCTTTCATCCAGCATTTCGCGAACTTCCTCCTCGACCGAAAGCCCATGCTCTATCTGGAGCTGGATTCCCATACAGCCGACGCCGGCATAGGGACCAGGGCATCTGCATTTCTCGATATCGTGTCCGGCTACACCAAACTTGGCGACACTGCTCCGTCGGAAAGCGGGCACGTGCCCGCTGAGTTCTTCGTTGTCGATAAGAAGGGTTTTGTCAGGACCTCCGCGGGTGAAGTGCTGCCGATGACCGATCCGCGGGTCCGGATGGTGTTTCCGTCAATGGGCCGCTTCAACTCGGAGGCGGCAGCGGCATCGGCGGCAACAATCAACATGCACGGCATAGCGATGCCTCCTGTCGATGACCGCGTGCTTGCGATCGGGAAGGCTTTCACCAGCGGCAAGGAATGCTCACCTGCCGTGTTCACGGTCGGTTCCCTGATGAGCTATGTAGCGGAACGGCACAAGAAGACCCGCCCCGACGAGGTGACTCTGTTCTTCATGCCAACTGCGAGCGGGCCGTGCCGGTTCGGACAGTACAACGTCTACATGCGTGAGCTGGTCAAGGGCCTGGGAATCGAGGACGTGGCAATACTCTCGCCGTCGGCTGCTGATTCGTACGCAGGGCTCGGCTCCGGCTTCATGCTCGCCGCCTGGCGCTGCCTGATCATGAGCGATCTCTTGCGGGATATCCGGTCGATATTGAACGTGGTTGCCGTTGATCGCAAACAGGCCATGGATGTATTTGAGTTGGAATGGTCGCGCCTGCTTGACGGCTTAGCCAAAGGGCCCAAGGCCACGTGGGACACACTCGCGACCATAAGCGACAACCTCGCCAAGATACCGATCAAGGGCGACCCTCGCGAAGTGCCAAAGGTCCTCCTGACAGGCGAGATATATGTGCGGTCGGACGAACTCTCCAGGCGGGGCATAGAGGACTACTACGCTGATGAAGGCATCATGGTGAAGATCGCCGACAGCTCGGAGTGGGTCTACTATACCGACTGGCACAAGCTCTACAGGCTCTCCGGGCACACCGTGTTCCCTGGTGATTTCCTTGGTGCCGGCTATGCGCTGCGCAAGGCTGCCGGTTGGCTGCTTGGAAGAAACAGAGATGGTCGGCAGTTTCTGAAGTACAGGTTGAAGTTGATATACGAGCGATGGGTCGAGGCCAAGGCAAGGCGGATCCTCTCCCGTAGCGGCCTCGTTGTAACAAAACCCCACCACATTGACGACATCGTCAGGGCCGGGAGCACGTTTGTCAACCCGTCACTCATGGGTGAGGCCATCCTTACCGCGGGCAGCGCTAAAGTCGCTTTTGAGCACGGTCTCGAGGAGCGATATTGCGGCGTAGTATTCATTGGGCCTTTCAACTGCATGCCAACGGGTGTTGCCGAGTCTGTAACAAAACCATATGCGCGCAAGCTGGGGCTCCCCCTGCTTGTCTTCGAAACAGACGGCGGCCCCCTGCCCCCGAATTTCCGGAGCCAGATGGAAGTGCACGTTCTCCGCTCAAAGATCCGGGCCGCGGAGAGTCAGTCCCAGGTTCGGCACTAAAGCCGCAGTAATCGTAACCATTCTGATGGGCTAATGTGCGCGGCCACTCCCTTCTTGCGCTCGTTTGCTGCCCGGGGTTGACGCAAGCAGAGCGAAAGACAAAGACAGGACAGTCAGGAATTCTCGCAATGAAGCATATCCACAGCTCTATCTCACTGCCTCTGTACCTTGCATTGATTACTCTATCCGGCTGCGTGGCGCCTGACGCTCTGAATAGCAACCCGCCCTCGAATGTGATCCTGATGGTCGGAGATGGGATGGGCAAGGCGCAGGTAACGGCAACCGAAGACTACAAGGGCGAGAAGCTCTTCTTTCAAGCCTGGCCAATGCAAGCTGACGTTGACACGTCTTCTGCAAACGCTATTGTCACCGACTCTGCCGCCGCCGGGACGGCCATGGCCACCGGCCAACGGGTTGACAACGGAGTTATAAGCATGGCCATACCGGGCGACGGAAGCGAACTACTCACTGCTCTCGAGCACTTCAAGGCTGCTGGGAAGCGAACCGGCCTTGTGACAAGCGACTCGATGACAGGCGCCACACCGGCTGCCTTTGGCGCACACGAGCCCAGCCGTAATCGGATGGCCGCGATCGCCGACGACTATTTCACTCAAACGAGGCCCAATGTGCTGTTCGGCGGCGGCGGAATCGGCGCAGCAACAGCCCTGGCCGCCGGCTACATTGTAGTGACTAACCTTGAGCAATTCATCGCACTGGATCCCACCACTGCGACAAATGTCGCAGGATTGTTCGGTAGCGGTCCGCTTCCATTTGCTTTGGATGGACCCGGCGCATATCCGAGTCTGGCTGAGATGACGGAGGCCGCACTGTCTGTGCTCGCAAATGGGCAGTCGGGCTTCTTTCTCGTCGTTGAAGCCGGCACTATCGATCACGCCTGCCACATCAACGATCTCCCACGAATGATTATGGATGTCCTGGAGTTTGAGCGGGCAGTCAGGATTGTCGCGGACTGGGCCGTGGATCATGACAACACCCTGGTTCTGGTGACGGCTGATCACGAGACGGGCGGGCTCAAAGTGGTCAATTCGAACGGTACAAGCGCCGCCCCCACCGTGCAGTGGAGCCACAGGAACCATACTGCAGCCAAGGTAAGGCTATGGGCATTAGGGGCAGACAAAGCAGACATCACCCCGGATATGGCCAATACAAACATCCATGCCCTGATGATGAAGCAGTAGAAAGCTACTCAACAGGCTCCTCGGGCGGAAGCACCCTGATGATCCGCAATCCAAGATCATAGGACTTGAGATACTTCTTCCTGGCCCACCCGCGGTTAGCCGAACGACAGACGTCATCGTCGTCACGCCAACTTCCGCCGCGGTTATTGACGGTGAAGCCCTTCGAAGGCCCTACCGGGTCTGTTTCCGTGATGCCGCTGTACGTCCGGGCCCCGTCAGAACACCACTCCCACACATTGCCATGCATATCATACAGGCCATAGGCATTTGGTAGCTTCCGCCCTGCCGGATGGGTGCCACCGTCGCTGTTTCTCTTGAACCAGCCAGCGCGTTGCAGATCGTTCCTGGAATCGCCGGAATAGAACCGAGCATCCGTACCGGCGCGACACGCATACTCCCATTCCGCCTCGGTGGGAAGCCGATACGTGCCTCTCGGCATATTCTCTTCATCGCACAACCAATTGCAGAATGCCGTGGCCTGCGAAAACGTTACTGTCTCTGCCGGATAGCCCTCGGTACCATCTCCACGGAAGAACGACTGATTCTTTCCCGCTCCAGACTTGGCGAACTGCTCCTGGGTAACTTCAAACACACCGGCATAGAACGGTCTATTCATGACCACTGCATGACTAGGAACCTCATCCCTGTCACCGTCCTCATTGCCGCGCCGCCCGGCCACAAAACTTCCTGCCGGGATAAGCCGCATCGATATGCCGGTCTTCCTCGTCTTCACTTCTACACTACCGTCCATATCCACAACAGACTTTGCCTGGGCTGCAAGCGCATCAGCGCTTCCGCCGGCCAACTCGCTCAACATGATCTCACGCGGCTCATCAATCTGCACGAGATCAGGATACCTGAAGCAGAACTTCTCGCGGTGTACACTTACGCTCATGCGGTCAAGAGCCTTGTGTTCATCATCGGAAAGAAGCCCGTAGTTTGCATTAGCTTTGATGCCATCCAGCGTTGCGATGTCCCTCTGCAAGACCGCGATCTTGCTCCTGTCGCTCTTCGGGGTCTTGACGCATTCCTCAAGGCTCGCGCCAACTGCGGACATTGCCACGTTGAATTCCTTCCGCATCTTGTCGCGGGCTTCCTCAACAAGAGCAGTCGTTATGGCGTCACGCAGAGAGTCGGTGGCGGCGACCCAGGTATTTACGGAATCAGCCCAGCGCTGCTCCCCTGCAAGTTGCTTTCCCTTGTCGGCCAATCCCTTGGTATCGGTCCATTTCTGGCCCCCGAATGTATCCAACAGTCCGGCCCTTGCTGAGGCCAGCACGTCATTGTATGCCGACTCAACAGCCCTGACGGCTCTTATCCCGCCCGAGAAGACCGCCGCATCGTTGAACATCTTGAGGGAAATCTTCCAGGCTTCCGAGGCCCTGGCAAAATCGCCGCTTTCAAAAGCTGTGGTGCCCTCGCCCTCCTTTTCGCGAGCGTCGGCCCACATTGCGGGAGTTTCCTCCTCAGCTTTAGCCTTATCGGCGGCGTCTCGAGCCTTATCAGACTCATCCCTGATGCTACGAGCCTGCTGTCTTTCCGCATCAAGAGCCATCAGACGCTCACAGCCATCGGCCACATCCTGGTAGTTCGTCTTCGCGTTCTTGTAGTCTTTGATCCCGAAGAGCTTCTCCGAATCATTGACGAGAATCTCAAGCTTCTGCAACGGCTCCGCAAAGCCCTGCCCTGGCGACAAAGACTTCGTGGCCGCCCACCTGGCCTCGGCAAGTTTCTTGACAGGAATCAGCTTCTCCAGGTCAATTGCCTCGCTCATCTCGGCCTGCCACTGACGCGCCTCTGCATGCTTCGGATCCCTGATCAGTGCTTCATTCACAATACCAAGGGCCTCTTCACGCTTCTTCTCGTCATATGCAGCACGAGCCGACTTCAGCAGTGAGGATACCTCCTTTGCAATCTCTGCCTGCCGCTGCTCTTCGGCGATCCTGGCGCGTTCTTCCTGCTGTTTGTTTGCATAGAACCGGTATCCAAACCACCCGCCTGCGCAAATTCCGCCCAGCACAAGCACAAGCAGCAGTATTATTGGCAATGTAGAGGGTTTCTCTATTCCATCAGTCGTCATGTTCTTGCCTCCTTCGGCAGGACTACCGTGCATTTATGCTCACAAAGGACATCAAGGATGTCCAAACAGCACCACCCTGAGTCAGGCTATCCCCGCGCACCGTTTACGTCAATGCAAAGAAACTGGTCAGACAGCAGAAACCGGGAACTTTGCCGTCAACGCGTCGACCTCTCCTTTGACATGCATGCGGACCGCGTCGTCGCCCATGTTCTTCAGGACACGGATAATGAAGTCTGCGATCATCTTCATTTCCTTCTCCTTCATGCCTCTGGCTGTGACTGTTGGAGTTCCGATCCTGATGCCGGATGTCACGAACGCGCTCTTCTGGTCAAATGGAATGGCATTCTTGTTCAGGGCAATACCCACTTTCTCAAGAGCGTCCGCCGCATCCCTCCCGGTCACATTGATTGCGGTAAGATCCACAAGCGACAGGTGGTTGTCCGTTCCGCCGGAAACAATTCGCAACCCGCCATCCGAGAGCGTGGCCGCCAGTTGCCTTGAATTCTTCACCACCTGCTCTTGGAAACTCCGGAATGAAGGCCGGAGCGCCTCGCCAAAACATACCGCCTTGGCGGCTATGACATGCATCAGCGGTCCACCTTGGAGACCCGGAAACACCTGCCTGTCGATATCCTCGGCAAACTGCCTGCGGCAAAGTATCAACCCCCCCCTGGGCCCACACAGGGTCTTGTGAGTGGTGGCAGTCACAAACTCACAGAACGGCACCGGACTGGGATGGCAGCCTGCTGCAATGAGCCCGGCAACGTGAGCCATATCAACCATGAGCCAGGCGCCAACAGCGTCGGCGATCCCGCGCATGCGTTTGAAATCGATGATTCGCGGATATGCGCTGGCCCCGGCAACAATGAGCTTCGGCTTGTGTTCCCTGGCCAGTGTCTCAACCTCGTCATAATCAATCTGTTCCGTTTCCCTGGAGACCCCGTATCCCACGACATTGAAAAGCTTGCCGGAGAAATTGGCGTGGTGTCCGTGGGTAAGATGCCCGCCATGGTTCAGTTTCATGGCAAGCATGGTGTCCCCGGGCTTCAGCATCGCAAAGTAGACCGCCATGTTGGCTGAACTTCCACAATGTGGTTGCACATTGGCGTGATCGGCGCCGAACAATTCCTTGAGCCTGTCGATTGCCAATTGCTCAACCTTGTCGACATTCTCGCAGCCGTTGTACCAGCGCTTGCCGGGATAGCCCTCGGCATACTTGTTCGTCATCACCGAGCCCTGCGCATCCCGGACCGCCCGACTGACGAGGCTCTCGGACGCGATGAGCACAATCTGATTCTGCTGCCTGACGCCCTCTGCCCTGATCGCCGCAAACACTTCAGGGTCATTGCCGTTGCCGGCAATCGCATCGACTGCCCGACACTCGAGAGAGTGTATCTTCTCGACGCGACGCGCATGCCGCTCAATGCCCGCAAATCCCGCACCCAGCCATGCCTCAACTATGGAAATGGCGTCCTTGACAGCGAGCACATCAGCACCCAGCACCAGGACGTTTGCATTGTTGTGGGATCGCGCCCTGACGGCCATCTCCGGGGTCACGCAGAGAGCCGCGCGGATACCCCCTATTTTGTTGGCTGCGATGCTCATTCCAAGCCCGCTACCGCAGATCAGGATGCCCTGATCAAGGACTCCGCTGGCAACCTCTGCGCCAACAGTCACAGCATAGTCGGGATAGTCAACCGGCTTGTCGTCATGCGCACCAAAGTCCCTAACGTCTACCCGCCTGGTCGCCAGCATTTCCTTGAGCGCCATCTTGAGCGCATAACCGCGATGATCGTTGGCTATCCCTATCCTCATTTCACACTCCATGTTTCAAACCGGCTGCTCAGATTCCTGCCCCCGCAGGAAGAGAACCACATCCGGCATCATCTCGTCAATCTCATCGCGCGTCCGCTTGTAGTCGTCTCCGGACATCCCCATGGGGTCATCCACATCGCGCCCCGGAGATCCGTCGGCAATGGCCCCAAGCGTGAACACCTTTTCAACGGCCCGCGGGTAAAGGCTGACAATTTCATCGCGCTGCCAACGGGTCATGGTAATTATCACAGCCGCCGAGTCAACCACGTCGCCAGTCAGAGGCCTGGACTTGTGACCGCTTATGTCGATGCCAATATCGGCCATGGCCTCAACCGAATACCTGGTTGCCCTGAGCCCCGCAAGTGCCGCAGTCCCCGCCGAAATTACCTTCCATTCAGATTTCTCGCCAAGCCTCCGCCGGAGCAGATACTCTGCCATCGGACTCCGGCACTGATTCGCCGTGCAGACCACTACTACCGTCGGGTTGTGCATAATTCAATCTCGCTCCAGGGTACCGCACCCTCCCTCAGAAGAGTCACAACAGCACCATCCACCTTCACCACGGTGCTTTCTTTTCCACCGGGGACGGGCGCACCGTCAAGTGCTGCTTTCACAAACGGCGCAAGCGCTTCGCAAGCTTCAGCTGCCGAGCGGGCAGGAGGCGACCCGCTGATGTTCGCACTTGTGGTGTACAGCGCGCCGCCTACGGCATTGAGCAGCGCAAGTACCACAGGATGCCCCGGCACCCTGAATCCTTCAAAACCGTCCCCAACCGGCAGCACAATTGTCAAGGGGCCCGGCCAGAACCGATCAGCCAGCCTGCGTGCGGGCGCTGAGAACTCCGCCCCCATCTTCATCGCGACCGCGGCATCAGATACGAGGATCGCGATCGGCTTCCTAGGCTCCCGTTTCTTGGCCTCGTAGAGCTTGTCCCGCGCCCCATTGACTCTCGGGTCAGCCGCCACACCGTAGACCGTGTCCGTTGGAAAAACAACGAGAAACCCTGCCTCAAGCGCTGCGACTGCACCGCTAATATCAACTCCCTCTTGCTCTTCGCGAGTTTGCCGGCAGGTCATGATCAACTCCCGTGTCTCAGAGCCTGAGTTCACGTGCATTCAATGTGCGAAGACCCATCAGTATGTCCGCGGCCCGCTGCAGCACAGCATCACCCTTGGTCCTCTTCACCAGCTCGTCCATCTGCGCAGCCTCGTCTCTTGCCTCAACGACCACCGGAACGGATGCGACAGCATTGGTCGCCTTGACCGGCGCAGCATCGTGCGTGACAGGGACCGACACATCCGGCTTGAGCCCGCCGGGCCAGTATTTCTCCCCGATACTCGCTTCCACGGTACGTGTCCCTGCGTAGATGACATCACCGCCGCCAAGAACTACCTTCTCCCGTACAAATGTATCGCCCCGCGTGCTTTGGCCAACAAGCAGCACTTCCTCACCACCGCGCGCAACCGCCGCCAGAAGCTCTGCCGCATCACAGGTGCCTGTGTCCACAAGAACAACCACAGGAATGCCGATTCGTGGACCCGCGCCGGATTTGTATCGCGCCAATTCCGATCCGCGCAAGTCGAGCACTCGGAATATGTCCCGGTCTTCACCAACAAAAACACCAGCAAGCGATTGGACGCTGTCAAACCCTCGCCCACCCACCCCCCTGAGATCAATTATCATGCCGATCATTCCGCCGTTCGTGGACGACCTGAGCTCCGCTGCGGCCTCCGGGCCCTGTGCCGGGTAAAGTGAGCGGAACTTCACGTACGAGACCTTCACGGGCCATTTCTCAACAGCCCCAATGGATTTCAGGACGGCGCTATTCCCTACGTTGCCGTTTTCAACAGCTTCTTCCGTCGAAAGGACTCTGGCCTGCGGGTCAAAGGAGGAAAGAACCGCCTGGATGGCGGCACGCCTGGCCTTATTGGTGTCTATGGCCACGCCTTTTGCCTGCAGCGTGGAAATGGCGTCACTGACACCCCTCGACACCGCATCAATTGGCGGAATCTCCGGGGCAACGTGCTTTTGACTGCGCCATTCCGTAGGCTCAAGGCCGGCTGCGGAAATACACGGCGATGTGCAGAGAACCGCAACCGTGAACAAACAGAGGAATCGGATCATTTTCATCAGGTGATGACGGGCGGAAGGATGGACTGCCGCGCTGCGGATCGATGCGACGAACAGGCCAGCCGCTCAGTTCGCACTCCGCCCCCCGCACTCCTGGAGCGACTTGCGCACACGCGCATTGCCTGCCTCCACCTTCCGCTTTAAGTCCTTCTTGTACTGTTTCATTCTTTCGGCCAGGGCCGGGTTGCCTGTCGCAATGATCTGTACCGCTAGAAGTGCGGCGTTGGTCGCTCCGGCGCTCCCAAGGGCCACCGTGGCCACTGGAATTCCGGCTGGCATCTGGACAGTTGCCAGCAGCGCGTCCAGTCCATGCAGCGCGCCCCCCTCAACAGGAATGCCGATCACGGGCAATGTGGTGTTGGCGGCTATGGCTCCGGCAAGGTGTGCAGCTCCACCAGCGGCCGCTATGATCACCTTCATGCCCCGTTTCGATGCGCCCCGGGCATACGCGGCCGCAAGTTCCGGTGTCCTGTGCGCCGACATTACCCTGACATCAACACAGACGCCAAAGTCGCGCAGTACTTCGACAGCCTTCCCCAGAAGCGGCCAGTCCGAATCACTGCCCATCAATATGCCAACCTCAGGCCTGACTGACTCAGCCGAACCGCCGCTCCTCTTGCTGCTCTTCATCGTCTCCTCCCGTCGCGAATCACTTTGCACCTGATTTACCGCCCGGCCGCAGCGCCCGTGCGCCGATGTCTTTCCGGTAGTGTGCTCCCTGAAACTCCACCCTCTGCACCGCCCTGTAGGCCTGGGCCACTGCCTGAGATACGCTCTTGCCAAGGGCTGTCACGCCGACCACTCGCCCTCCAGCTGTCTCCGGCCGTCCGCTAACCAACTTCGTGCCAGAGTGAAACACGACCGTATCCTTTAGAGCACCTGCCTGCCTCAGGCCTGTGATCAGACGCCCCTTCGGGTAGGCGCCAGGATACCCCTCCGATGCCATAACGACGCAAACCGCTGCCTCGGATCTCCACTTGATCAGACTGTCTTTCAACGTCCCGTCGATGCAGGCTTCAAGCACCGGCACCAGGTCGCTCTTCATTCTCGGCAGAATAACCTGTGTCTCCGGGTCGCCGAAACGACAGTTGAATTCCAGAACTTTCAGACCTCCCGGGGCAATCATCAGGCCGGCATAAAGGACACCTTTGTATTCAATCTTGCGTTTCCTGAGCTCTGCCAGTGTACGATTGAAGACCTCCTCTTTGATGACAGGCCACATCTTATCTTTCACGACAGGAGCGGGAGAATAGGCGCCCATGCCGCCGGTGTTCGGCCCTGTATCGTTGTCTCCGACCCGTTTGTGATCCTGAGCGGAGGCCAGCATGACCACGTGCTTCCCGTCAACAAGAGCGAGAATCGAAGCTTCCTCTCCCTCAAGAAACTCTTCCACGACCACACGCTTGCCGGCGTCACCAAAAGCCTTTGTCTCCATCGTTTCCCGGATCGCCCGTTCTGCGGCCTCAACGGTCGCGCACACCGCAACACCTTTTCCGGCGGCAAGCCCGTCTGCCTTAATCACGATCGGGGCACCAACACTCCGGACATACTCCAGAGCCTTCCCTGCCCGCGAAAACACCGCTGACCTGGCGGTCGGAACCCCGGCGGCATCCATTACATCTTTCGAAAACACCTTGCTGCCCTCTATTTGCGCAGCCGCTCTGGTCGGGCCAAACACCCTGAAACCAGCCGCATTGAGGTAATCCACTAAACCGTCGCACAATGGCGCTTCCGGCCCCACAACGGTGAGGTCCGGCTTGTTCCGCTTTACCCAGCCTACCAGGCCTTTAACACTTTCAGCCTGGATCGGCACATTCTCGGCGATCATGGCGGTTCCGGCATTCCCAGGTGCGCAAAACACCACCGGCTTGCAGCTATCCCTAGCGAGCTTCCAAACCAACGCGTGCTCGCGTCCACCTCCACCTATCACAAGAATCTTCATCCCAGCACTATATCCATTTCTTCAGTTCAGTCAATCCCGCTCCCCTCGTCCGGCGGTGGAACATCGATACGGTCTTCTTCTCCAAGGGTCTCAACCGGACTCTCCTTAAACTGGAGTACCGGCGAGCGGTTTTCACGCGTCGGATAGCCCTGCCCTTCCACCCATGCCAGGCTGTCCCCATGAATGGAGCAAACCGGATGCCTGCCAGGAGGGTTGATCGTATATCGACCGCCGGATGGACAACGGAAGGTCTGTCGCTCAATGTCGTCTAAGGGAATCCCGATCTCTGCCGGTGTCAGCGGAAGATCCCTGCGGGCAATATCATGCCCAAGCTCATATTCGTCCTTGGCCGCCGCGATCTCATGCAATACCGCGTTGCATTGGAGAAATTGCGCTTTTGAACTCCAGTAGTACCTGGCACGTGTGAGCGGCGACGAATATGGAGGAAGCCAGCCGCACAAGTACGGCGGCAACAGCACACTCCCGCAAATGGCACCAGCGAGCATCGCCACGGCACCGGCCAGAACTACTATCGATGCCCTCGCGGTCATCTGTTCTTCTCCTGCCAGCTATTGTTCGCCCCGCCCCGCTCCTCAACCGTTGTCAGCACGGCCGATGAACCACCGCCACCCTCACCTGCGGTAACTGTCAGATATGCGTAGTTACGGTCCTTCTGAAACAATGCACAGCGGGCGCTTCGCCCATCGACATCGCCAGGCGCGACAAGAACAACCCGCCAGCTATCGGAACTGAGGTTCTTCACAAATTCATCAACCAGGGCATCGGTGTCCATGACGCTGTTGAGAACACGCGTGTCATAAGTGCTTCCGTGACTCTCCTCGACGAAGCTTGCCCCGCCGGCGCTATCGCCTGGCTCCGACACACTTCCAAGCGACATTGCAAGGTCCCGCGAAAAGATGTCATACGATGGCGTCTCCGCCATGAAAAGGGAAGCCCTTATCCACCCCCTTGCTGTCCCGGGCTCAAGTGTAGCCTGCATGAATCGGGTGCGATCCCGCATAGCGAGGCATGAATCAATCGTCTGCTCATATGTTTCTATATAGTCTTTGTCCTGCAGCCCTGTCGCGGTCCGTCCCACTGACTCCGGATCAAGCCCGTAGATCGCCTCGGTGCAGTCCACCCAGCCCCGGGCCCCCATCTGCTCTTTCAGAAAAGAAAGCACCTCAGCCCCCCCGGCGCAGATCTCCCACTCTTCACTAACGGTCCGCACGCCGTTAATCGTCATCTCGCTCGGCTCCGTCGCCTGACACCCTGGAAACCGCGGCCACGGTATCGCACAATCCTCCGCAGGGCTGCGATCGCCAGAGCCGCCCTGCTGCACATTTCCAGAAACCCTTGCCGGGCCTCGTGCAACCATTGCCCTGAGAGCAAAAGCGAGGTAAACAACTGCCAGGATCCCGGCAATCACAAGAAGCGAAAGAAGGAGGCGGACCGCGACGCGGGCAAAGCGCCGGACCTCAACCATGGCTTGTCCCGGAGCTGTCACAGGTCCACCAACCCGCGCAGGAAGCCGCTGATCTCACCCTTGAGCGTGTCCATGACACCGTCGAGGGCCTTCTTCCAATCACTCCAGGTCTCGCCAACCTCGTCCCACTGGCAATGTGATTCAACCATGAGGAATTCCTCCATCACGGGTGACGGCATCAACGGGAACTGCATGCCCATGAGATTCATTGGGAAAGTCGTGGTGGTGTTCAGGTCCTCGGCCGTGAGCCCGAAAGAGACTTTCGCAACGTACGGCCCCCTGCCTCCATCGGCAAACTCCGTAAGGTCAGCTGCATTGGTCCCGCTGATCAGGTCGCCGATCCCGAACCCTGTTCCGCACTCGACCTTGGTCAATCCGCCCTGGAAGAAGAACTTCGCCTCGATATCCTCAGCGGACGGGGTCTTGCCCATTCCCTTCTGCCAAGCCGCATGTCTCGCCGCCATAAGTGTTCGCACGTGGTTGTTGGCCATGAAGGTGGCGACGGACACCAGCGCCCATGCAAACACAATGAGCGCCAGTCCCACCAGGGCCTCCACCATTACCTGTCCGGAACGCTGCCGTCTGATATCTTCCTGCATCATTACATCCTTGCGATGGTCAATGGTAGATGAAGAACTCCTCGCCTTCCTTGGGATTCGACTCGGGCGGAAAATAGACCTTGATGATCTGGCCCCTGGCATCGGCCGGGCCCTTTGAGACGACCGGCGTCCCCTCCACCTGGCTGCTCGCAATCGCCAGAAACGCGGGGATCTTCAGTTGGGAGGAGCCATTCCTCACGGAGCCAGGGGCATACATGCTGAGGGAGTTCTTCTCAACGTCAGCAGCCTCTGCGTCTTCACCGCTGAACCAGTCGAGGTCGCCAATGCCAAGAACCTCATCACGACCGACCTTGCCGGCTATCCAGGTCATGAACCCCGGATTTCCCCAGTAGAACTCATCGGTCCATCCCCAATCTTCAGGCTTATCCGGGTCTATATTGCCGGCCATCATGACGTAGCTGTCGTCGTTGCATATCGGCGCGGCAGTATTGACGGCTGATTCGCCGGCCGACACAGCCCAATCCGGCCACTTCCACGGCAACGAGGTGCCTTCCTTCTTTTCGACATGCAGTTTCAATGAACTGGTATCCAGGGGAAACGCATATATTGCCACAGGCAGATTACCTATACCGTCGGCAAGTTCATCGCACAGACCGCTGATGCTTGACGAGTCCACACCAAGCTCGGACACGATGGTGCCTACATAGCTGAACACCACCGACAACACGTTATCCGCGCCGCTCTGCTTTGCCATTACGTCGGCATACAGAAAGGCCAGGACCGGAAAAACCCTGGCGATTGCATCCTGCACTCGCAGCACTACCTTGGCAAACTGTTCCTGCCCCCAGTCAATCCACGGCGCCGTGTAACACATGTTGCACGACACATTGGCTGTTCCCCACGCGGCAAACCAGATCCAGGCGTACGTCGTAGTCCTCAGCGAGCGCGTGTAGGTTTCGCCAGGAACCGCAAAACTGGCAACTCCGCAACTGATCAACGCCGCCGATTCCGCTATGAAAAGGGTCTCGTTGACCTTGTAGTGAAGATTGTTCAGATGCTGCAGGAGGTTGCATCCGCGGGCCTGCCACAAGGCGGCAGCATCGGCCGCTGCATCGACTGAATTCTGCGCTGTGATACGGTTGTAGACCGCCTTGCTCATATCAAAGGTCATGATGGTCACAATCACCACAACAAACACCATGACTCCAGACAGGAGAACCACCTGGCCGCGGTCATCCGTTCTAATCGCGCGAGCACGTCCTGCAAGCGTCGAAAGAAATCCAGGGAGCTTCACGTTCTGCTGCCTCCTGCTTCAGACCATATCCCCAGGTCATCACGCCTACGTCTCGGTGCCGGCCAAGTCATCGAGCTTCTCCTTCTTCTTCTCATAGTCCTCACGGGCCTCGTTGTATTCCTCTCGCTTCTCTTCGAGCCTGGCCCCCGCCCGGTCAAGTTTCTCCTGCGCATCCTGCTTCTGCTCACTTGTCGCATTCGGGTCGGCCATGACCGCGTCGGATTCCGCTTTTACTGCATTGTACTCGATCTCAGCCTGCCTGAATTCCTCCGCCTTCTGCTGCATCTTGTTGAATGCCGCCTCGCAGTCGTCACGAGCCGCCTGCTGCGCCTTCGCATTCTTCTCAAGTTCGGGATTCGTTGCTTCCTTGGACTCGACGGTCTTGCGCTTCCGTGGCCTGTACTTGTCCTTATTGCTGCCCCAGTCTTCATAGCCCATGGCACACTTGCTGCGAACATTCACCGAAGGATACAGACCCGCAAGGCCGTTGAGCGACCACCCCTCCAGCCCGTCTGCCATTGGCGCCAGATCCTTCGCGATATCGCGTCCACCTCCAGTCACCTTCCACAGTTCGGACAGTCCGGGGATCAGCACCGGCTGGGCATAGTTGATTTCAACAACGACTTCGGCCGGATTGCCGGAGGTCTCGATCTTTATGCTTCCGCCGGACACGTCTTCGTTCAGGCGGATATACCTTGCGACTACGTAGCCCTCGACAAGCGACAACACGGTGCCAAGCGGGACAACACTCTCGAGCGCCGCCTGAGTCCCAGCCGGCAGGCACGAGTCAAGCCCGCCGCTGGGCAGGCCCACCTCGCCAGGCATGAGACGAGAGACCGGTGAATACACAAGCGCGGCGGTCTTGATGGCCTTTTCCTTGGCTTCTTCCTTGTCGATCGACGCCTGAACCGCATAGACGCGGCATGCAGCATACGCCGCATAATTACCAACCAGCGAGGCCTGCACAATGATCAGATGTTGCAGCATCAACAGGAAGACGAGAACAATCACTGGAAACACAAGGACAAACTCGGCAAGTGCCTGTGCCTTGTCGTTCGCCTTCAGTCCGATGATCTTGTCCAGCATTGTCATATTCCCCTGAGGCACAGCGCCGCCAGGCTGCCCGCGGCAATAGCCACCCCGTACGGAACCGTAACCGGCGGCGACTGTGATGCCGCCGGCATAGCGCCCCGTTCCTTTCGAAGGTAAAGACGATACGCAACCCCTTCGAGCCCGGCTCGAACCTTTCCGCTCCACACCAGCGCTATCAGGGCCATTATTGCGCCAATCACCGCCATGAAGAAAAGCGCCGGTTGAATCAGGTCCGACCCGAGCAACGCCCCGGTCGCACCCATCAGTTTCACATCTCCACCACCGACACCGCCAAACATGTAGAAGACAAAGAGAAACCCGAATCCGATAAGCAGTCCAACCAGGCTGGAACGCAGGGTTATACCTCCTGGCAGACCGCCGATCAGGAGGCCTGCAGCCATTCCCGCCAGGCACAGCCAGTTAGGTATGCGCCCGTCGCGAAGCTCGAAATAGACCGCCATCGTCAGCATTACCCCGAGCATCGAAAGCCCGGCAACAGCCCCGGCATCAATTGATTGTGTCTGATCCACCGTGCCCCCCCACCCCGCAACGCCTCTTCCATCCCCGGCCCCCCCGATGCCGCTCACGGCCCGGGAAGCGACAGGACAACGGCTGTCACGTCATATCGGGATCTGAATGCGTGAAAAATGCCGTTGTGCGGGTAATAGAGCCAGAAACATGCCGTGGAAACGACCAGCATAAGGACAACGTACTCCGTGAGTGCCTGTGCCCTGTTGTCGCTAATGAAAGCGCAAACAAAGGCAACAGCCCTTTGCCAGCCACGGACTGTCCTGTACCGGATCCCGCTCATTCAAATCCCCCGCTCGCAACGCCAAACAAATGACTTTTCGATTCGCCGGACTCTACATGATTGCGGCTCCGATCGCAAAGGTTTTGCAACAACCTATTTGCACATATTCAGCGCTCATGGGCGGACCAGCCCACCCGCCCCGTCGGCGCCACATCGCTTGTCCGGCGCGGCGTTTGTCCCGGCATTTCCACGCCGCCAATGACACAACGGCGTCCCTTGATCTGATATGAGGACGCTGATGTTGCGTGTTTTCCCGCAATTGAGTAGCGCGCGTAATCGTATCAATCAAGTCGGATCATGAAAAACGAACGCCCACACAAATCAGGATGGCCTGTACTAATGAGCCTGGAATGTGTATAAGTCCTGTTACGTGACAGAGATCGTCCGTGCAACACAGGGGAGTAACATGAGCAATAGAATTCTGGTAACAGGTGGTGCGGGATTCCTGGGATCACACCTGTGCGAGCGACTCGTCGCCCAGGGGCATGACGTGATTTGCCTCGATAACTACTTCACAGGCAGGAAGTCCAACATTGCCCACCTGATGGATCTGCTCAATTTCGAACTCATGCGGCACGACATCACATTCCCGGTATTCGTGGAAGTTGACCAGATCTACAACCTGGCATG
>JBAXKQ010000032.1:0-22421 GCA_037135275.1 bacterium | reverse complement strand
CCGCTACTTTCCACATTCTACGTTCCACGTTCTACGAACTGCCTTTGCGCGAAACATCTCCGTCTTCGCTTCCTTCGCTACCACACTCCTGACGCGACCCCACCTTCCACGTCCTACAATCTTGTTCGTGCGGTGCGGGTCCAGGCGCCGGCAAGGCCACCCCGACAGAAGCGTAGAAACCCGGCAAAGATCGCAGCCTGCATGATGAGGAAGTAGTCACACAACCGGAACAGCGCCAGCACCCGCCCGCGCGACCCGCGCAACATCCGCCCCACGGCCGCAAGGCCAAGGAACAGCCCCATCGCAGCCAGCACGGAGGCGGACAACATCATCTCCAGTCCTTCCGTCGTCCACACCCCGCCAACTGCAAGGCCGACCACCAGCAGGATCATGTGCGGCGTCAACCATCGCAGGACCTTGTGGGACCAGAACATCCACGCGAACAGGCCGTATCTCGGCAGGAGGCATCGGCGACAGAGCACAAGCGCCTGGAAGTCGCCGGCCCCGATCCTCACCCGCCGGACCCACTCATCCCCGACCTCAGGCGCAGCCTCCTCATACGCCACTGCCTCAG
Source organism: bacterium (assembly GCA_037135275.1). Lineage (GTDB taxonomy): Bacteria > Verrucomicrobiota > Kiritimatiellia > SPBP01 > SPBP01 > JBAXKQ01. Next base: position 21,847 of record JBAXKQ010000032.1, on the reverse strand, counting down.
GCTCGTACACCATCCGGAATCCCTGCTCGCGCACCTTCATGCCGATCACAAAGTCATCGACGACCGCGTTGTCAGGAAAGTCCGATGGGAACAACGATGCCCTTATGGCGTAGATTGCGCCATTGGCACCGAGGCAGGAATCGACCGCGCTCTCCGCTGTCTTCAGCCTGGTCTCCCATTCCCAGTAGAACCCTTCATCAGCTTTCGCCTGCCCCACTGGCCCGGCCATGTCGCCACCCGGCTTCACAAATACGAGTCGGCCGCAGACGCCGCCAACCTCCGGGTGGTCGAAGTGCCCAAGAAGACGGTCAATGGCATCGGCGGCGAAATGAGTATTCGCATCGGTGAAGATGAGGAAATCCGAGTGCGATGCATCCTCATTCCTCTCTCTCGCCGCAGACGGCCCCCCTGAACGCTTCTCACCGCATCCAGCAATCCTCGCGAGATCCTTGAGTACCGCCGCCTTTCCGCGACGTTCTATGAACTCATGGACGTAAACAAACGGGTGGCTACTGGCAAATTCGCGAGCTATCGCGGCGGTGCCGTCCGTGCAGGCATCAAGGCCGAGATGGATATTGAAGCCGGACGTCGTCGCTGCAGACGCCCCGCCGGCTGCAACCAGGTTCTTCAGGCGCCCGCGTATAACATCCTCTTCGTTGTACGCGGCCAGGATTACGGATACCCGCCTCGCTTGAACCGGCATGCCGCTGCCAGGAGAGCCTGATGGTCTTCGGCGCGCAATACGCGCCAGCCCGCCGAGGATCAGCGGATACCCCACCCAGGCATAGGCCAGGAGAATCAGCAGAATGAGCAATATCGCGTTAGGAATCATTAGATCAGGCATTCGCCCCACGGTGTGGGGCTCCTACATGAAGCGGACGATTCGCTGGGTGGGTTCAGGCCGATCAGCGAAGTCCGCACTCACCACAGCAGCTTCACGACTTCACCCAGTGCTCTGCCGCCAGTCTCCCGGTCCGACCGCCCCTTTGTAGGAGCGCCACACCGTGGCGCGAACCCCACCACCTACTGCTACCTTTGCACCGTCTCGGCACTCTCGGTTTTGCATTCACGCCACGGTGTGGCGTTCCTACATGACTGAGGCAGAGCCATGGGTTTTGCATTCGCCCCACGGTGTGGGGCTCCTACATGAAGCGGACGATGCGCTGGGTGGGTTCAGGCCGATCAGCTAAGTCCGCATTCACCACATCTAGCTCACGACTTCACCCAGCGCTCTGCCGCCAGTCTCCCGGCTCGACCGCCCCTTTGTAGGAGCGCCACACCGTGGCGCGAACCCCACCACCTATTGCAACCTTCGGACCCTATCAATGTCCTCGGGTTCGCATTCGCCCCACGGTGTGGGGCTCCTACATGAAGCGGACGATGCGCTGGGTAAGTTCAGGCCGATCAGCTAAGTCCGCACTCACCACAGCAGCTGCACGACTTCACCCAGCGCTCTGCCGCCATTCTCCCGGTCCGACCTCCCCTTTGTAGGAGCGCCACACCGTGGCGCGAACCCCACCACCTACTGCAGCCTTCGGACTAGCGCCTGTCGCTCCACCGCTCATGATCGAGGAAGCTACGATCCAGTCTATGCTGGTATTGCGGATTGGCGCTGGACCACAGCCATTCCGAAGCGTTTCCGACCAGTGTCTTTCTCACCGGGTTGTTCTCAATGTATCGCACTATGTCCGTAACACTCTCGCCGGCCCGGATCTTGCGATCGTGAAATCCGCTTACCCACCCGATGGTCTCCGCCCGCTGGCGTGCCAGGTAGCGGGCACGTCGCCCGATGACCTCTACTGTCTTCCCTAGCGTCTTTTCCCCGGCCAAGGACAAAAGACAATGCCAGTGATCCGGCATAACAACGAAAGCGTGTAAGAGAACATCTCCAGCCTGTCTCGAGAACAGCAGAGCTTCGACCGCATCAGACCTTTGTGACGGCGTGAGGATTGCCGGTTTCTTCACGCATTTGGTGATCAGATAGAGTCCGAACTTCTCTGAGCATCGGCCCTTCCTAAGCGCGTCAGCGTGGAAGTGGTTTGTCTTCTCAGAAGCTTGCATGGGCTTCGCGCCACGGTGTGGCGCTCCTACATGACTACGGCAGAGCCATGGGTTTCGCATTCGCCCCACGGTGTGGGGCTCCTACATGAAACGGGCGGTGCGCTGGGTGGTTTCAGGCCAATCCGCCAAATCCGCATTCACCACATCGAGCTCACGACTTCGCCCGACGGTTTGCCGCCATTCTCCCGGCCCGACCTCCCCTTTGTAGGAGCGCCACACCGTGGCGCGAACCCCACCACCTATTGCTACCTTCGGACCCTATCAATGTCCTCGGGTTTGCATTCGCCCCACGGTGTGGGGCTCCTACATGAAGCGGGCGGTGCGCTGGGTGGGTTCAGGCCATTCCGCGAGATCCGCATTCACCAGGCGGGATCACGCCGTCCAAGCCGGCTGCCTGCCATCCGTCTCCCGGCCCGACCATCCCCATGTAGGAGCGCCACTCCGTGGCGCGAACCCCACCACCTACTGCAGCCTTTGCACCGTCTCGGCACCCTCAGTTTCGCATTCGCGCCACGGTGTGGCGCTCCTACATGACTACGGCAGAGCCATGGGTTTCGCATTCACCCCACCTCGCTCGCCTGCTTCACTTCACTGGCGGCCTGTGCCAGACTTCGGTACGTGGCATGCTTCTACAATCTGCCTGATCCTCCTGACCTTGGACAGCCAATCCTCATCGGCCACGCGCCCGGAGATGGCTCGCCGGTCGGAGCGCCTGACCTGCTTGTCAAGTCCAGCAAGCCACTCGTCGACTCCAACGCACGTTATGACATCATCCCCGTAGCCTGTGAGTTCCGGTATCCTGACTCCAACGATAGGCACCCCGGCCGCCAGGAGCTCCTTGGTCTTGATCGGATTCACACCTGGCATGCGGGGATTGGCAGGGTCATATGGAATCATCGATGCATCAAAGCCGCGGCAATAGGCCGGCAGATCCGCATGCTCTCTTCTGCCGATGAAGTGGACGTTGGCAAAACCGCATGCCGGCGCCGTGTCGCAATAGACATGGCCGATCAGGACAAAACTCCAGGAGGGCCGGCGCCTGGCAAGCTCGGCAACAAGGTGAAAATCAATCCATGGATAGATATTGCCGTAGAAACCTACGACTGGTTTAGGGAGCTGGGCCAGTTCTGGAGGAACACGGGTTGTTTCCTCCAAAGCCCTGGCAAACCTGGAGTATTCCACCCCATGCGTCATTCGAACAACACAGGTATCCGTATCATTCCTGCCATGCATATCACGCATGGTCTTTCGACACTTCTCAACCAGGTACTCAGTAGGGGTGAACACTACATCGACACGACCAAGCAGTTCCTTTTCCTTCTGATCAACCCACGCACCATCCACGCCGGGATAGTTGCGCCAGTCCTCATTGCAGTAGTAGACCACAACACTGTCAGCCGCTTCACGGCCTGCGGGGCGAGAATCCAGCTTCGGCAACAGGTCAACAACCGTTGGGTATGAACACCAGTATTCGAGAGGACCGGCACCCATTCGCCGCACTTCGCGTGCTGTCTGGAACCGGAATAGTAATCTGTTCAGCCACTTGGAAAATGAAGTCCTCGCCTGCGGCACAAGCAGGAGCGATATCACCCTGAGCCGATTCTCTTTCCACTCGCTTCCGCGGAGGAAGGCACCTAGCCTCCGGACGATCCTCGAAAGATCGCGGGAATGTCCAAAGGAAGGCTTCCGCATGCCGATTGAATTGATCCACAGCACCGGCATGGTCTTCGCCATCTCACGGGTTACATGCGTGATCGACGTCGGAACATCGTCCCAATCCTTGGAAAACACTACAATACGCGGAGTTGTCTTGTCAGACTTCATGCATCAGCCAGTCTCCGTCTCATCCATTCAAGCCTCCGCAACATATCTGCCCGAGGCTATGCCGGCTTCCCCAAGCCATGGTACAGCTCGGAGTACTTCTCGAACATGTTCACCAGGGAATACCCGGCCCTGGTCCGGACCGCCGCAGCCGCACCCATTCTACGCCGCAGTTCGACGTCGTCTGCAAGTCTTCCCAGGGCCCCGGCAAGCGCCACCTCATTGCCGCATGGAACAAGCAGGCCTGTCACCCCATTCTCAATCACTTCGCAATTGCCACCGACGGCAGTAGCCACGGCCGGCAAACCCGCGGCACCAGCCTCGAGAAGTGACAGGGAAGTACCCTCCGTGATCGATGACAGGCAGAAGATGTCCATTGCACTCATCCATGGTGTTACATCACCCTGCATACCGGGAAGCAGGACAGAATCCGCAATGCCGCATTCAGCAATTGCCCTCTCGATGTTCGGCCTCTCCGGTCCGTCGCCGACGAGGAGGAGCAGAGGAGACCCGGGGCCATAGGCCTTAGTGCCCATTGTTGACTCCCGTTGCTTCAGCAGTCGCGCGAACGCCCTGACCAGCAAGGGGTAGTTCTTCACCTCCGCGAAACGGCCCACACTCCCAACGACCAACGAATCTACGGGAATGCCCGGCCGGGCTCGCGCGGCGGCGGTCTGTTCCGCGGGACGACTCTGAAGCTCACTCATGGGAATACCGTTCCGGATGACGATCATCTTCCGCGGATCGACACAGCGACGCTCTGTCGCGCTCCTGACCATGTCCTCAGAAACACACACGACCTTCGCAGTACCCCAGGAAAGCGGCTTCTGAAGGCGGTGTATCAGCTTCGTCCCGAAATATGCCAGCCCGTGAACAGTCACAACAACCTTCACAGGGGATCCGATCGCGGCCAGAACGCTGTACATTTGCGCCATCAGGTTGTGCGCATGCAGGATCTGGATATTGTTCTCGCGCACGAACCGCCTGAGGACACCAACAACCCGCCAGTCCACCTTGAGCGGTAGACGGCGGCGGCGGCCGCACATCTTGGCATCTGCGCGAGCGGTCTCGAACAGTTCGCCTTCCCAGTCCGTACAGAACAGGAACATTCTGTGCCCCCTGCCGCCAAAACCATCCAGCAGAGAGAGAACAACCCGCTCCATGCCGCCCGTCTCAAGAGTCGGGATCACATGGCAGATCGCAGGCAACCTGCCACCCTGACCCATTGTCCCTGCGCTTTCCGTTCTCGCACTCATCACGACTGCCGAGAGGCACCTCCCACGACCGCTCTTGCCACCAGTGCTACAGCCTCCCTGCGAAACATCTGCGGCGGATACAGCATGCACGCCATGAGAATAAGACTGAACGATCTCAATCTATGGTCTTTTGCCTTTTCATCCTGTGCCGCGCTCATATAGCGATTACTGCGAGCCCGTCTCATGATCCAAAACCCCGGGCGTACGCCATCCGTCTCAAGCATCTGTTTTGACAACACGGCCAACTCGCCGCGGAACATCGCTTCGGAGTTTGCCAGCGATGACACACTGCCTTCCACAAGACGGTTAATCACGATCTTCTCGGGAATATAAACTGCTTTCGATCTGCGAATGATGCGAAGCCACAATTCCCAATCCTCCACACCGTGGAATTCCGGCCGTTCGTCGAACAGCCCGGCGACCGCGATGCAGGCTCTACGGCAGACAACGCTTGAGGCACTGAAAAGGTTCTTCAGGAGCATTTGCTCATAGCTCACGGCAACAACCGGCCTGCCGCCCCCCCCTGATTCCTTTGCAGAGGATCCCGTCATGGCCACACTCTCATCCGCCATCTGCGCCATCTGGATTTCCGTCTTGCCCGGAAGCCAAGTATCGTCCGCATCAAGGAATGCGACAAAGTCACCATTCGCATGCTTCAATCCCATATTCCGCGCGCTCGCGACGGTACCTTCATTCCGTTTGTGCAGGTACACAATGCGGTCCATGTACGGCTTCAACACCTCACGGGTATTGTCCGTGGACCCGTCATCCACAACTATGACCTCGAAGTTGCCGCAGGTCTGGTGAAAGACGGACTCCAGGGCGTCGGGCAGGAACCGCGCCGAGTTGTACGCCGGAATTATGACGGTTATGAGGGAAGACATTAGACCTTAGACCAGAGACCTTAGACCAGAGACCTTAGACCATGGGCTGTTCCGAGCCGTGTCCGAAGCACACCTTGCCTCGGCGCCATTCACAACAGCCCCGAAGCGGAAGACAGGCTGGAGTATCGCACAAAGAGGTGGTATCGGAGCAGGGGAGTGCATCGCAAAGCCACGGAAACACAACCGGCTTTTCATGCCTTTCTCTTTCTACTTTCTGCGTCCAGCCCATGTGTCTCCCTCACCACCCGATACATCTCAATCATCTGCTCAACCACCACTTCTTTTGAGAACACTCCAACCGCCTGATTCCTGGCCGCTACTGAAGCCTCAGCCCGCAAGGCAGTGTCCTCACAATACCTCAGCACAACTCCGGCCAACTCGCCGTCCCGGCTCATGTCGATGGTCTCTCCACCGGCCAATCCCTCGCCATGGCCCTGAGCGGGTGCCGTCGAGTCTCCCGCCCCCGTCTCCCGGCCCAACTTAGCCGACACCTGACACCTGTCCTCCCCGATCATCCACTGGAGCACCGGGTGCCTGTTCGCGATGACCGGAAGGCTGGATGCCATCGCCTCTAGGACAGCAATCGGCATCATCTCGAACAGCGACGCCAGCACAAACACATCCATTGCGTGGTAGATCTGCGGCATCAACTCCCTCGGTTGATCCACCAGTATTTTGATCCTGCCCGGCGCGAGTTGGTCAGCGAGGGCCACCAGCTCGGACGTTTCGGATGTGCGCGCACCTGCGATGAGGAGGTAGAATGTGGGACGTGGAATGTGGAACGTAGAAGGTGGAAGGTTGGAGGTGGAAGACGTGACAGAAAGGGATGTAGCGACTGTCGGCTGCTCGTCAGAGCGCACCATGCGGGAGAATTCCCTGATCAAGTAGTCAATGCGCTTGTGGGTCTTCTTTACCGCGGCAACTGTCCCGACGACGAACGCGTCCTTTGGTATACCCAATCGTTCCCGCGCTTCTGCCTTCTCAGCCACACTCGCCGGCCTAAACTTCTGGACATCCACGAAGTTGGGGATAGCGACCCAGAAAGGAGTCGCCACCGCACCGCCTACCCCGCCAGACATTCCACATTCCACATCCCACTTTCTACCTTCTACATTCCACACTCCACACTCCACACTCTTCCCGCCAGTCGCCTTCAGTGCTTCCTGAAGATGCCATGGCGCAAGATGCTGGACGCAGTCGAAGTTCAGGAGGAATTCCGGCGGTTCTTCAGTGCCATGGGCCAGAATCACCTTCGCCGGATGGCGGCCGGCCTTGTGAGCTTTGTGCAGCAGCCAGGCCAGCCATGGGTCCTGGAGATGCACGATGTCGAAGCGCCCGCGCCTCAGCTCCGGGATGAGACTCCACGCAAACGTGGTCTGCTCCGTCTGGTACTCCGAGCCGAATCCGTATCGCCAGCCACCGAGCCGCGACATCATCGCGACCAACACACGACCAAGCTGCCCCCCTCGTCGCAGGCACGGCACAATCCTTTCATGCGGCGCTGATCCAGTACCACCGCCCTTGAAGAGAACGACCTGCGCAGAACCACACGCCGTCTTGCCACCCGCGCAAACCGATTCCCGAAGGGCTGTCGCACCCTCAAGGGCGGCGGCAGTGTCGTCAGCCCAAGTCTCGATGCCTCGGGCTACGTGCCCCAAACCTGAGCTGGCAACAGCAACCTTCACGTCTGGTCTCCAGCTGATCAACACCACAACGGACAAACCAAGCACCAAATGCATCGCTCGGTCAGACCTCTCACGCGGGATGTCGCAAACACACGCGGCGGTCTCAGCAAGCCGCTACAACCGGGCTATATCCTCTTCTGGAAGAGCCAGGGAAGTCCGTTGCGCACTGCTACACAGACAAAGTTGATTCTGAAATGGGTCCTGTACTCGGCTGAGTTGCCGGATTCAAGAGCCTCGGGGAGATGATCTCCGCCAACATCCCGATCAAACGACTCACCCATAGAGCACAAGAACAAGCCTCCTGGTCTCAATCATGCCGAAAACCGCTTGAGCAAGGCAAGCGGGTCCCGGACATGCTCAAGTATCTCCGTGGCAATCACCAGATCAAACGAGGCCGCAGCCAAGTCCGGAATCGTCTCGGTGTCCTCGACTCCGAGACGCTGGCAAACCAGAGACCGTCTCTTGTAGCGCCACTCGGTGAAATCAAGCTTCCGATTGTCCAGATCAGCAATTGTCACAATTGCACCCATCTTGGCGAGAATCAACCCCATGTCACTGACGCCGCACCCATAGTCAAGAACACGGCTGTTCTTCACATCCGGGAGAAAGTATCGGATATCGCTCAAGAACGGGACCAGCCATTGCCCCCTGTGCATGGACAACATCAACTGTACGGAATAGTGAAACGCGAGCCGGTCATAAGCTGTACCCAACTTTCCGGGCGCCGTGTTGCCATCGAATCCAGCCATAAGAGTGTCACGAAGACGGCGCGAAAAGGGCCATCCATTGCGTGCCAGAAACAAAAAGCATTCCAAGGATCTGACATTCCAGAAGGCGCACAGCTCACGAAAGCGATCCCCATAAATACTGCCACCGGCGAGCCGTATCGATTGCAGCGCATCTGCCTCATTAGGCGTCAGTCCAAGCGTGGAGTCTGAGCGCAGTCGCCTGACAAACAAGACAAATGGCAGCCCCAGCAGTCTCCTGACCAGCCGTAATGCCACGTTATCCACAGTATCCACCTTCAATGGCCTCCTACCCCCAGCGAACGTTGGTAACTCTCAGACCCGCCCCACCCGTCGATCGATGAAAATACCCTATCTTCGGTCAAGCCCTCTACCTGCTTATCTTGCTACCTCAAGAAGGAAGAACTTATGGCACTTGTTAGCAAGAGGCCGGAATGAGCGCCTGATAATGAAACCTGCGGCCATGAGCGACCTGTCGATCTTCCGGTCGCTGGCGCCCCGAGTACCTATGGACCAGTAGTGTTCGGGGTGATCGGTAAAGTCAGGTGGATGCAACTGCGGCAAGTGAATGCTCCCACAGACGTTTCCAACAAGCGGCAGTTGGCCAAGGAACATCCAGTATCGCCCTACGTGCGGCAGTGAAAGAACGCAACGCCTTCGTGTTACTCTCCGGATCTCCTTCATGGCCGCCGCAAAACTGTCCAATGGCAGATGTTCAAGAACTTCGACACACACAACAGCATCGAATGCAGAATCACGGAACGGGACCGCCTCAACGCTGCCCAGCACATCCGGGCAGACCGACGGATCTATATCAAGTGTCGTGACGTTACATCCCGACTTGCGGAGCAACCAGGACAAAAGGCCATTTCCAGGTCCGATCTCAAGCACCCGAGATGGCCGGTCGTCCATCGCAAGGCGGTAGGCATAGTGGTAATCAACAAACCTACCCTCGTTCAAGTATCCCTGCGTGAAGTACGCTTCACGCCCGTTTGCCGGTATGCCTCGACTCATGCCACGCTCCTGCTGACTTCACATATTGTTTTGCGAATGCGAAGTGTCGACTCGATGTCAACACTCCACTTGGCACACGGCCACGCATTGGTGAGTCAAGGCCGAGCCGTTCACCACAACCATGTCCGAAGTAGAACCGGAGCGGTGTGCCGACACACAAGCCATTCGTCCTGTCATCATGCCCGTCGCACCTTCCAGTACTCACCCAGCATCTCATCAACCATTCTCTCCCGGCTGAAGAGCCGTCGTGCCCGGTCCTGACCGGCCGCCCCCATTCGCCGGCACAACTCCGGATCCTCTGACAACTGCTTGATCGCCTGTGCCAGGCGGCGGCTGTCGCCCGCGGGTACGATCAACCCGGTAACACCGTGCACATTGATGTCCAGGAATGGACCAAAGTCGGAGCTGATCACTGGCAGACCAGCGGCCATTGCTTCAACCAATGCACTCCCGAAACTCTCATGACTGACAGATGGCATGACAAAGACATCAGCTGCCATGTGCAGGATCCTGACATCTTCAACAGAACCGCGGAAGTCCACCCTGGCCGCCACACCGAGAGTGGTCGCGAGAGCCTTGAGCACCCCCTCTTCGTCACCCTCGCCTGCAATCGTGAGCATGATGTTTCGGTCTCCAAGCATCTTGATTGCATACAGGAGGTGTTCATAGCCTTTCATCCGGTGTAAGCGGCCGACCGCCAGGATGCGCAGTTGGTCCCCCGGCTTTCGATTATTCGACAGGCCCGCACCAGCGGCATACCGCTCGACATCGATCCCGTTCCACACCATGCGACATTTTTCTGCTGGCAGATGACATTCGCTCTGCCAACCAGCAAGCGAAGCGCTGCTCTTGCCGATCACTCGCCTGTATGTGTGGGCTGTAAAGCGGATCAGCAAGCGCAGAAACCACCATGGCTCGTGCACTGTTGAGGTACAGTATACTCCAACACAAGGGATTCCCGAGAGACGGCAGGCCAGTCCGGCCATCTCGTATCCATGGACATTCACATGCATGACATCCACAGGATGCCTTCTGAAGACGCGCCGGAGATGCTGCGTCTCGGCAAGATTACCGATCGCCAACCTGACCCACCCAGGCGCGGCCCACAACAGGAGCATCTTGAGGCCAGACCTGGGTCCCCCCCTTCGTGGCAAGGGGCCGCCGAGGGTTGCCTCCCGACCATCGGCTTGCGCGGAAGCAGAAGGCTCATCCTTCCCACAGCGACCCGTGACGGTGCCATCACGCCAATCAACACAGAGCACATCCTTCCCGTCAAGAGCAGCCCATAGCTGGCTACCACGGCTTCCGAACAGCACCACCTCATGGCCTCTGGCAAGAAGTGCTGAGGCAAAGGAAAGAAGGTACATCTCCGATCCGCCCCACCCCTGAATCGAGGTAAACAGGCCAATGCGGAGATATCCATGACCATCAGGTGGCTTCTCGTGCGGATGTCCGGGCTTGTCGCTCGCAGATGCAGCCGATTCGCTTTCTGGTTTACTGAGGGGTACGCGGCCCTTCGCGCCTGCCGCAACAGACGCTGCCCATGTTTGGCGCTCAACACCTTCGTTCACAACAATCGCCAAAATCTCCGCCAACACATCGTCAACCGTTATCGACAGCATGCACTCGTACCGGCCACGGGTACAGGCCCCGTGGCACCCGAAACATGCGTGGTCGGCGCTCCGCACCATCCGGTGTTTGAGCGGGTCACCCCAAGGCGCCCATCGCTCTCGATCGCCACCCCACATCACCACGACACTCGGTGTTCCCACGGCAATCGCAGCGTGCAGGCCGAAAGTGTCATTGCCGACGCAGGCATCGGACTGTTCGATCAACGCAACCGAATAGTATAGTTCCGTCCGCCCGACTTTGTTGCGCACCACCACGCCAGGAACACCCGCAAGCCCGGCCTCGATCTTGTCAGCCACCGAGTGATCCACCTCTGCGCCAAGGAGAACCACTGCCACCGGTCGCTCCCTGGCAAGACTGCGGATCAGTTCGATATAGTTTGCGGCACCCCAGTCCTTCTGCTTGAACCGCGCACCGGCACAGAGCGCTACGACGAACGCACCCGGAAGTCGTTGCCTGATCTCCTGGACCTCAGCAGTCGCACGGGCTCGCTCAGCCGCACTGACGTATGTTTCCGGCCAGATATCCCGCCTGGATGAAGCGCCTGCGATACCAGCCGCCTGAAGAAAATGCACGTTTCTATCCAGTTCATGAACACGATCTGAATCCGCGTAAGCGACTGACCGCACCGCCGCTGGTGTAGTCCCGGTGCCAACTTCCATCGCACGGTAGTCCATGATGAACCGCCGCCGCGAGACCACGCTCCTGGCCATGAAGTCACTGGCCTCGCCATCGGCGGCGGTTGGACACAGCACTGTTTCGTACCTGCGGGCAAATAGCTGCAGCGCCTGCATCATCAATTTCAGGCTCGCTCGCCAGCCGGTCGCCCCACCGACGCCAAAGGAGATCACACGATCCACGTGAGGGCATCTACACCAGACGGGATAAGCACGCTCAGCAGTTACCAGAACGATCTTCCTGCCTGGCAAACAGCGCCGGAGCGCCCTGGCACCACCAGTAAAGAGCAGCCCGTCACCAAGTGAACCCAAGTGTATGAGCAGGATCCACGGCTTTCGTCCGAATAGCGAAGCAGGCCAAGCGGCAATGTTGCCCAGGAGCCATGCACATCCAAGCCACTTCGGCCAGCGATACCGGTCAGCGATATTCATGTCACAAGTCACATTGACGTGCCGCTACTTCTCATGCGTCTTGGCAAGGGCGATATCGGTTTCGTCGTCAGCGCCACCGTCAACCACAGTATCTATCATTTCACTGAACAATTTCGCGTAGTGTTCGCCAGTGAAACTATCGATCGCGAATTTGCGACCGGCGTCGGCAAGTCGTTCTGCGCGGACTGGGTCACCCAGAATCGCGTCCATCTTCCGTGCCAGCTCCTCGACATCCTCTGACTCAAACAGCACACCGGTAACACCATCCTTGATGATGTCCGCCGTCCCTGCGACATCAGAGGCAATGATCGACTTTTGCATCGCCATTGCTTCCATCAGCACCCTGGCGATACCCTCATTCCGCGACGCCTGGACGTAAAGGCCACAGCCTGCCAAGTATTGCATTGCCTCTTCATGACTGCAGAAGGGGGCAAATTCGATGTTATTGGCGCCGGCGGCAAGCTCCATACATGCCGTGTCAGGATCGGCACCGACTATCAGCAGTTTCCGGTGCGGATGCTTGTCCGTAATGAGCTTGAAGGCCTTTATGAGCACATCGACGCCTTTCCGATGCCACGGACCACCGAGCGACAAGACATATCCGGAGACATCAGGCGATGGTATTATGGTTCCGACCCTCGCGAAATCCACGAACGCACTATGCGGCTTGGTGTCCTTTATGCCGTAGCCATCCAAGACCCTGGAACCGACCAGGTACAGGTGATCCGCACCCCTGAGGAGAAGCACGGCCATCGCTTCCCTAACCTTATTCGCAAGCCGTCGGAGTAGCGCCGATCCGGCAATGTGGTTGTCGTGGTAGTACTCTTTCAGCCCCAGAACAACCATAACCACAAGCTTCCGACCGGTCAGGAGTTTGAGGACATAGCCTGCGACCGTTATTGCTGAGATCCCATACACAACAATAACGTCATAGCTGCCGCCGGCACGCCGGATGCGAAGACCCTGATAAACATAGGCAGCCATCAGTCTGAGCTTGCCGATGACTCCGGGGAGCTGCCGTTTGTACACAGCACAATACTGGAAGACTCCAGCCGCAGCCTGGAACTCCCCTGCGCGCTTTACACTCTCCGGATTCTCCCGCCATGGCAGGGCCGCAAGCACGTACCCGGAAAGGTAACGCGACAGATGAAAGAACATGTTGTTCTTGGGCTCTGCCGACACGGGGCCTTCCGAGGAACACAGGTATAGCATCGTCTTCCTGGCTTTCATGTGAACACAAGTCTCTTAACAGTGCCGCGACGACCACACTGCGTGATCATTCTACATGCCGTATTCTGCGCGACATATAGAACGGAAGCATCGCACCGAACAAAACCAATACTTTGGCTCGTGCGCCCCAGCCGCTGGTCATCCTTGCTTTCCGGAGAAAGTATCTGACCGACCCTTTGCCAGCGCCGAATACGAAAGCATACAAAAGAGTGATTAGTTTCTCAACGGGCCAAGGCACACCACCGCACAAGATGCCTATCCGCGGCTGTGCGAGACAGATCTCATCCCTGACTCTGAGCGCATCGGCCACTTGCCCGAGATGCTGGGACACTACAGCCTCGCATGACGCGTCAAATAGGTTGGCAATCAACCCAACATCTCCCCTTGCATTCCTGGCCATGGCTATGGTGCTCTTCCAATTCATGACACCTTGCTCAGCGGCTGTCGTGGATGACCAACACCCCTTGCTGTGACGCCGGTAAACACCCATGCTGTCATTCAGGATTGTGCCTGGGTTCGTTTCCAGCAGATGAGCCCACAACACGCTGTCAACCAGTCCATCGCGACCAAGATGTTCTCGAATGGCATTCCTACGAAACACCACGCTCAGGGGCAATGCCAGGAAAGGAGCCATGAAGTTGGTCAAGTCAACATCAACACGGGCCTTTCCACCGAAGTACTTGTCAAAGCCATCACCGGAGACACGACCATCATCGTCAATAATCTTAAACCGGTGTCCACAGAACACATAGCTTTGGTTCGCCTCGAGAAATGTAATCTGTTTCTGGAGCTTCTGCGGATCCGTCCAATAATCGTCGCCATCTAACATTGCAATATACTGACCTCGACAGGCATTAAGAGTTTGCCACCCGTTCTCACTCATGCCGAGGTTCTTATCGCGCAGAAACGCACGTATCACCTCAGGATGCAGGGCTTGATAACGTTCAACAACGGCCCGGTTGCCATCAGTCGAACAGTCCTCACCAATGACCAACTCATAGTCAAAACACGTCTTTTGCATCAAAACGCTTTCGATGGCTTGCGCTATGTAGGCCTCATGGTTGTAGGTAACCATGCTTACGCTTATTTTGGGTGGCGGAGATCGTTTCATAACTAGTTGGGTCTGAACGTGCTCATTCATCGCTAACGCAATCCTCCTCAGCCGCGAACAGCCACCTGAATGCAGAACAACATTGTCGAACTAGCGGTCGCTGGCAACACTCGTCTGGGCATCAGGCACATCTCATCCACAATACACCGGCAGCTGAGCCACATGTACTTCGTCTACAAAATCAAACCCTTCACAAGACGCGCTGGATCTAGACCCAACCTCAAGAACGAGCGGTAGATTGTCGGGTACCCTTGGACCGCAGCGATCACAACTGGCACATCGGACTCACAAAGTACATGCGGCGGCAGAATGTCGTGACCGAGGAATCGCCCACCGATTTTGGATGGGGTATCGTCCACGAGAAATGCCACCCTCACATGCTTGAAGAATACCGACTTTTCGATCAGGTACTTTGCCTGCCAACCTGCACCCCATATTGCCACAATCGGGTATACCGACCTGCTCGCCAGAATCTGTTCTAGCCCCAGCGCGCCAAGGCTGACTTCGATTGGGCTTGGTGAGGTAGAATGCATATCGGTGAGTCGATGTCTGAGTAAGTCGTCAAAATAGACCACATTGAAGCCTGCGGCAGTCAAGAGTCCATACATGGCAACCATGGCCGTCGCTACATCCGTGGGAATGCTTTCCTTGGTGAAATCATAGCTAATCTGAATATTGCAGCCCATAAGAGCCCTGCGGCCCATAAGCTCGCAAAACGCCCGAGCTTCCTGCATAGAACTGTTCGGATCTGTGAAAATGTACTTAAGGGTGACGCTGCCAGCATTCGCAGCAACATATGCCTCGAGATTGCCGAGGACTTCCTGCAACCGAGCTCGGCCCCGAACCAAAGCAAAGGTTTGATCTGTACCAGCGTCAATACTGGTCACGATGACTGCGTTGCCGCCCCGCAGGGCATCGCAAACACGCGTGGAGTATATCACAGCATTAGTCAGCACCCGTTGATTCGCCTTCGGCAGAGCTGCTCCGAGCTTGTTGAATAGCTTTTCAAAACGCTTGTCCAGCAAGGGCTCGCCGCCCCCCCACACCACCTCGCCACAGTTCTCAAGGGCACGCTGGTTGATCAACTCGTCGACGAGTGCGCTGACATCGTACTGGGGCTCTAGTCCGCCACAGTAGATTTCACTACAATATGTGCACCTCAGGTTGCAGACTGAATGGTATTCGAGAGACAAGTAGCGTATATCCAGTTTCGATAGGGATCCCCATTCTCTAAACTCCATGAAAGGACAGCCGTCGCACTCTGTCGCATCGCCGCTGTTGATCCTGTTCCACAGGTCCTGCTTTGCCTCTAGAATGGTTGCGATACTGGCCTGACGATGGTCGGCCTGAGACACATCAATCAGGCTGACGTCACCCCGCATTGTTCCATTAACAAAGAAACGTTTGCAACAAGTCCGAATCTGGCTCGGCCCCAGAAACAACGAATGGTGCAAATCAGCACAACTCCAGCTTTTGTTGATTATGCTACTAACATGCTCGTTGATGAGTATGGCCTTCTCCATCTTGCCGAGACGATTATCTTTCATTGTCATCTCAAACTTCCA
The DNA here is from genome assembly GCA_037135275.1 of bacterium. Lineage (GTDB taxonomy): Bacteria > Verrucomicrobiota > Kiritimatiellia > SPBP01 > SPBP01 > JBAXKQ01. Next base: position 5,736 of record JBAXKQ010000032.1, on the reverse strand, counting down.
GGCGATCATGCCATACTTGGTCTGAGAGGCCGCCCCCATCTGCCATCTGTTCTCCGCACAATAGCGATACAAGGCATCATATAGCATTGCCGCCTCTTCTCTTGACGAGGCCCATTTGTATATCTCTCGCACTCTTGTCGCAACAACCGCGACTTGCCCTAATATGTAGCACGGTAGGAGTTCCGCCCACTCGTGTCCCGCATTCTGGGATGCAAACGCTCCAACTTGTCTCCACGCCCTCATGAAGCCTTGGACATGCTTCTCGGACACGGTCCCAACAATCGAGTCGACTCGCGATCTCTTGATGTACAGAACATCGCTGAGGTAGAGGATCTTCCGCGCATGCCAGTAAATCTTGAAAATATAGTCCACATCTTCGTGGTAGCCAGGTGCGAACTCCAACTTGTGTCTTTCTATGAGCTCCCTACGTACTGCGGTGTAGATAACAGATCCGTCCATTCGTAGCGCCAAGTATCTTCTGATCATGTCGTGCCTGCTTAACCTAAGCGCATCATAATCACGCCGACGACCCTGCGAGCCGCTGCGGCCCTCGGCATCGGGGAACACATATCTCCAATTGAAGCCTATCGCATCAAGCAAGGGACTATTGTGTTCATCGATGAATCTTCGGAGTGAGCGCAACGCGCCCGGATCCAACATGTCATCACTGTCCACGAAGAGAACCCAATCTCCTCGAGCGAGGCACAGCCCGCGGTTTCTTGACGGCCCTGGACCAGAGTTGCTGGGCATCCTTGTGACGATCATGTTTTCATTTTGTGAGGCAATGTCCGCTGCTAGCTCGTACGTCTTGTCCACAGAACAATCATCGACAACGATTATCTCGAAGTTCTGCTGACCAAGGCTCTGCCTCAATACACTGGCCAGACACGCGCAGATGAACGCTTCGGCATTGAACGCAGGTATGATGACGGAGAATTGCACGCTTGTTAACCTGTAATCAGCACGCCAAACACGAATCGACATGTGGTAGTCAAATACCCCTCTCGATCACTAGGTCCGCAGGGAGCCACATAGCTCTCTGGCTGCCAATGTCCAACCCGTGCAACTGGCAATCATACGCTGAACTGATCGAGCCGCCACCACAGTGCCAGCTGCAGTGGTTCTCATTTCAAATCCCTTCAAAAGCTGGTCAGCACGAATCAGCTGTGTAACTCTGGGGCAGAACGTCTCTGCAGACGTCAACGCACTCTGACAACTGCCCATCTCAACCTAGAAGGTCACCCCTGTGTCCATGTCTTGTTCGACTCTCACAACAGGACCACAGACTTGCTTCCCAATCAAAACGAGCTTCTGCGTCCAGTGAGAACTATCTGCGAAGACGATATCGGGGCACCACATGATCGGCAGATGATCCAAATTGATCTATCCACACACCAGATAGCAATCGACTTACCCCGCTCTCTTTGAGTAACTATTGAAGTCACGCATCAAAGAAGGCTTCTAACTCTGAAAACAGTGGATAATAGCGCGTCATCCAGACCAAAGGAGTCGCCCCACCCCTTCGGCACTAGTTCACAGCTTTCCATGCCTGTGACTGCACCGAGGAAACCATCGCTTCAAACATCTGCAAGCCTTCTGCGGCAACTGCTGTGCTGAACACCTCTTCCGACGCCCACTCACCCCTTGCCTTGTACTGATGCAAGCAATCGGCCAGATCTGTGTAGAGATTTGCAAACGCCTCTACGAATCCAGCTGGGTGTCCTGCCTTGAACCTGCTGTACCTCCGCAACCCGGCCACAGCAACGCTGCCGGAGCGGTCGATCACCTGACGACGCCCATCCACAAACGACACGACGATCTCCTCCGGGTTCAACTGATACCACTCTGCGGAGGCGGCTGAGCCGTAGATACTGAACCGCAGGCCGTTGCGATGGCCAAGGGCGGATTTACTGAACCACATCTGTCCCTGGACGCCGTCCTCATAGCGGCAGAGACACGAGACATTGTCCGCCACGCCGAACCACCCGTGGCTCGCCTGGTCGGCCACGACCTCGAGCGGTCGTCGACCGATCAGATAATGCACAACCTGATGAAGATGCACACCCAAATCCAGATAGATTGTCGGAATCCGGCCGTCAGAGAGACGCCATGGCTGTGGCACAGGCTTGTTGCCCTGGGCATCAACTCGACAGAAGCCCTCCTGTGGCATCTCTGCGCGAAAGTGGAGAAGACGCCCTAGAACACCACTACCTATCATGTTGCGCAGCTCCCTTACCATCGGGTAGCCGGTATAGTTGTAGGTGACAGCAAGAAATCCTTTGCGGTCGCGGAGAACTGACTGAATCCCCAGGACATCCTCAACGTTCGTAGCGAGCGACTTCTCGCAAATTACTGGCACACCTGCCCGCAGACAAGCATTGACGATTTCTGCATGCGTAGGTGTCGGCGTGAGGACCACAACCGCATCGAGCCGGTCTTTCTCCGAGGCGAGAAGTTCCTGCCAACTCCTGTATGTCCGGCCAGAAGCTATTTGGTAGGCCATCGCGGTGGCCAGGTTCTCTTCCTGATTGCGGCTGAAACAACCAGCCTCCAAGCGCCACGCCCCATCCATTGCACAAGAGACGCGATGCGCATAGCCAACGGCCGAATGCAACGAACCGCCGATGAAGCCCAGTGCAAGTGGGGAACCATCCTTCGTCATTTTGTTACTCCCGTGTCAGATTGCTCCAGATCGAAGCGATAAAGTTCACCGTCAAGAAGTTTCCGATACAACACTTCCTGCTCACCTGCCGACGAAGAGCTGAAAAAGAGAATCCCCGCCCGGCCGTCTGGACTGGCTTCTATGAAATCGCCAGCCACCGCCAGTGGCACAAACAGTCGAATGTCGACCGGCATCCTGAAGCGGAAACCCCACAGAGCCGCACCATCTCTCGATGTGACTGTGTGTCTCGTGATACGGTCGCGAACACGGCTGTCGGGACAAGGCACCACCGCTTCCCCGACAAACGTGGCGGCATAGCTCGTGGCGTACGGATAGCCAGTCGACAGCTCTATAAGCAGCGAATACAGGTCACCAGGACATCGGCGGGTCACCTCAATTATCCAGTAGCGCGACCCTTTTGCGATGAACTGCGTATGTACCAGACCGTCTACAAGTTGCAACGATACCGCAAGCCGACGCACATCTTCCCTCAGCGAGCCTAGCATTTCGACTGGAAACCCTGAAGCCATGCGGCTGGTGTCAACCGCGAACGAATTTGTGACGCACTCCTCCTGCACCACAAAGTCCGCCACCACCTTCGTGTCCCGTATGAAGGCCGAGTGGCTGAACAATTGTCCCGCCACAAACTCCTCGATTATGGCATTCCTCGTCGAGGAAGCCCTGCATGCGTTGTCGAACGCTATGCTCAAGCTATCAGCACCCGGCTTCCGTAAGACGGTCATGCCGCGGCCGCTGAATGAATCCGCGGGTTTCACAATGACAGACTCAACAGCCCCAGCCTGCTCCATGGACAGAATGCGAGGCACAGACAGCCCGATCCGAGTGGCAGCCTTCCGGAACTCACTCTTTGTATTGATTGCCGTGGTGTTAGCCGGCGTGTCCAATCCCGGGAAACGCCCGCCACTGATATCGGCGCACACCTTGTATGATCGATCCGTGCACCCTGGCACAATGTAATCGAATGCCTTCTCATCAACAAAACGCGCAAGTCGCCCGGCATCAGAGTAATCAAGCTGCACATAGTTGGGCGCCAGCTTTGCCAAAGGCTCGGACGGTTTTCCGCCGACAACCCAGACCTCATGCCCCATCGCACACAGGGCACGGTAGATTGGAACGGCCGCGCGGTTCGTATCAACCAGGAGGGTGCGCTTCATGTTTTCTCACATCGCACACGAGATATACGACAACTCACATTATCGACCCAGAGCTCTCAGGACGGCTGGCGCGGTCCTGACAGCGGTATGAAGAACCGCTACAATAACCCTTATCGTTTCTGGCTCCACTGCGGTCCCGGTTGGAAACACTATTACACGGCTGGCTACCTCGTTTGTGTTGGGCAAGAAATCTCCAGCCTGCGGATAGCGGTCGCGGTACGGCTGCATGTTGTGGCATCCGGGCCAGAAGTACTTTCGCACCAGGACGTTCTCTGCGTGCAGAATTCTGACAATATCATCCCTGGTGAGGCAAGAGTCTGGCAAAACCTCTACGATGATGTACTGATAATTGCAGTGTTCTCTCTCGTCATAGCGAACCAGAGAGAGTCCAGGCACCTCCCGGAGGTGCTCCATATACGCGTGGTAATTCCGCTTATTGACAGAAATAAATTCACCAATGCTCTCAAGCCCTGTCAACCCCATAGCGGCGCAGACTTCCGTCATCTTGCCATTGGTCCCGGGGTAGATGACATTGTCGTAGCCGGCAAAGCCGAAATTCTTCATCAACCGCATTTTTCTCGCCAGTTCGTCATCATTCGTAACCACCGCCCCGCCCTCAAAGGTATTGAAGAACTTCGTGGCGTGAAAACTGAACACCTCACAACGCCCAAACTGGCCAATACTGCGACCGCCGTGCGTGCATCCGAACGCGTGGGACGCATCAAACAACAGTTGGAGGCGATGCATCCCGGCTATTTCCTGAAGCGCCTCAATCGGCGCAGGCCGGCCCCACAGATGAACACCGAGGATTCCGGTCGTTCGCGGCGTTATCATGCGCTCCACCGCAGCAGGATCAAGATTGTGCGTGGCCGGGTCAATGTCGGCAAACACCGGGGTGATTTCCTGCCACTGCAATGCGTGCGCAGTGGCAATGAAGGTATAGGAAGGCACTATCACCTCCCCGTGGAGACCAAGCGCCCTGATGGCGATTTCCAGCGCGATCGTACCGTTACACATCGCAACACAGTGCTTGACGCCCAGGAATTGCGCAACCTTCTGCTCAAACTCCTGTACCATCGGACCATTGTTGCTCAACCACCTCCGGTCGATGATGTCGCCAATCCGATGCATCAGGGCCTCACGATCCCCTATGTTCGGTCTTCCGACGTGCAAGGGTTCCGCAAAGGCCGGCGCACCGCCGAGAATTGCTAACTCTTTTGCTGGAAGCTTATTTGTACCATGCATATTCAACATCCACGTTATGCTCTCGTGGCAAACAACACAGTCTCCTCCCCGTGAATGGAGAAATGTCGCAGATAGAGGCGATACCCCAAATCGAGCGACAGCAGATAGTCCGGTATGTCAAAGAAGTCGCTGAACCGATGGTATACACACACGGCTAGTTTCGGGGCAAAGCGCCTCAATGCCACCTCCGCACCCTTGAGCGCCGCCAACTCAGCCCCCTCTATGTCCATCTTGATGAAGTCGAGTCTCTCAAGGCGTTCCCGGGTAACCATGTCGTCAATCGAAAGCGTCTCAACTCTTGCACGGGCGTCCACGACGTCCCCTGAACGCACTTGCGTGCCAGGCCCATGATCCTCGTAGTGAAGACTTTCGCCAGAACAACTCCATACAGCATTCTGCACAAGCCTAATGCGTCCGGTCAGCCGTGGATTGAGCTCAAACTGCCTGCGCATAATAGCAATATTCCTGGGTACAAACTCGTAGCAAAAGACCTGCCCACTCTCGCCAACTTTGTCCGCGAAGTACAATGCACTCTCCCCCCAACAACCGCCACAATCTAAAACACAATCTCCGACGCTGGCCTTGACCTTCCCCCCGACAACTGGACCAACTTGAAAGAGAGTCCCCGAGGCGCTAAGTTAGCGCAAGGAGGAC
>JBAXKQ010000031.1:0-22598 GCA_037135275.1 bacterium | reverse complement strand
TCGTATGGAAGCCATCTCCCTTTTCGCAGCTGGTGCCGCCAGGATCATTGCGGATGCTGTAGCCAGGGCGCGTCCACAACCGGCTGCAGAACGTACGTCGAATCGGCCGGAGTCTGTTCCGTCGAAAGAGCACACAGAGATGATAGAGAGCGGCTTGAAGGAAGTTGAGAAACTGGCTGCCGAACTTGAAACCATAGCCGGTGTCCGCCAGGCGGAGGTTGCCGACATAAGCCTCAACAGTGTTGTGCGGACGTGTCTGAATGGAACTGCTTTTTCTGAATTACGCGAGGCTCATCTGTCTATTTCGGTAAAGACGGAACTTGCGTCTGACCTGCTCCTTGTCTCCGGGTCCGAGCCTCAACTTGCGCAGGCGCTGTTTGGCCTGGTTTCTCGCGCGATGACTCTGTTGCCTGAGGGCGGCACGGTCACAATAAGCACGAAGAACTTGCACGTTGGCGAGGGGTTGGTCAAGTACGAGGCGATACCTGCCGGTGACTATGCCGTTCTGTGGGTTGTTGATGATGGCAAGGTGGTCGAAGAGAAGAGCCTTGACCGGGTGTTTGAGCCATTCGGCTGTCAGGACCAGACGAAAGCCGACCCCCTGATGCTTGCGTTCACATATGGCATTGTGAAAGCCCATAAAGGTTACATTAATGTCAAGTCGGAGGAGGGTGTCGGCACTGAATTCGCGCTGTGTATCCCTGTTACACGCAAGACCTCTGGCGCTGAAGACAGGGAAGTCGGTCTGCCTCGAGGCACGGAGAGTATTCTTGTCGTTGATGACTCAGAGCCGGAAAGGGCAGTTGCGAAGCGTTTCCTGGAGAAGCTTGGCTACAGAGTCTCCCTTGCGGAGGCTGGTCGTGACGCTGTGGCCCTGTTCAAGCAGGCTGCCGGTGGCGCCAGGTCGCCGTTCGATGTCATGCTTCTGGATATGATTCTTGGCGGAGAGCTTGACGGGTTGGATACCTATCGCGAGATTGTGAAGATGTTCCCCGGGCAGAAGTGCATCATTGCGAGCGGGTATGCCCCCTCTGAGCGTTCCTACGAAGCGGCCGAACTTGGCGCGAGCCGGTTCCTTTCGAAGCCTTTTACTCTTGAGGGGCTTGCGCGGGCCATTCGTGATGAGTTGGACACAGGCGTCTGACAGAGCGCGCCTAAGGACACCTCCGGAAGAGTTCCATAATCCTGAAGAACCTGCACTTTGCCCTGAATGCTCTTCCCTCGGCAGGAGTTGGATGCCTGAAGTAGCTTTTGTCTGCTGAAGGCATTTCAGCCTGTCGGCCGGCCAGAAGGTTCTCTATCGCCTTTCTCACAAGAGCTGGAGCGCTTTTAAAAGACCGCGAGTAGATGCCGTAAAGTGTTGTCTCTGCGGGATCATTGATGAACTCTTCCTGTGCCAGAATGTAGCCGCTGTCGATCTTCGAGGTCATCGTATGAATCGTCTGGCCGATGGTCCTTTCCCCATTCAGCATTGCGTGAAATACCGGCCACAATCCCCCGTATCTGGGCAACAGTGACGTATGTCTGTTGACGCAGGCAATGGCCGGTATCGCCAGGAGCTCCCTCCTGAATATGTGACCGTTTGACGATATGACAATGTCCGGGTGCAGGGTCTTGAGAAGCGCAAGATGTTCAGCGTCATTGACATTGAAGCTGGTAACGCATGGGATCCCGTGGCCGGCCGCTACCTGGCTGACCGAAAATGGAACACCCAGCTGCCTCAGGCCAAGTGCCGCAAATACCTTGTAGGTCACATTCTGAAGGGCAAGGCACGCAAAAGCCCGGAATCCGAACATGCCGAACGTCTCGGCCAACCTTGTGGCAGCACCTATCTGCCGGGTGTCGCCGATGGCCAGCGTAAATCCGACAATATCATGTTCAGGCGACAGCTCGCGAACGAGTCCCTCGGCCAGGACGGGATGAAAAACAGGCTCTTCTGAAATGATTATGTAGATGCGTTTCCTCATGGGTTCAGCAGTGTATCAACCGTTAGCGGGAAGAAAAGGGCAAAAGGTTCTTTCCCCGACGGGCAACGGGGCTAGAGAGCCGGATCATGGCCATAGGCCAGCGACGGCTTGCTGATCCTGGCATCAGCGATCCGGGGTCACGGTTGACACCGGTAAGCAAGGGTGCTATCCCACCCTGAAGAAGGAGCAGGGAAGGACATGGGTACCGAGTGGAATTTGAATAGGATTTCGGATGTGGAGTGGGAAATGCCCCGGTCAGGAGCAATGAACGTTCCCGCAAGGATCATTGCCTCCGAGAAGCTCCTTGCCGGGATGAAGGGTGATTTGTGCCTCAAGCAGACGAGGGATATGGCTACGCTCAAAGGCGCGGTCGACCACGTGGTGGCGCTAAGTGATGCTCACCAGGGCTACGGGTTTCCAATTGGCGGCGTGGCGGCATTCTCCACCGATGACGGCGTCATAAGTCCTGGCGGGGTCGGTTACGACATCAACTGTGGCGTGAGGCTGCTGGCGACCCGTGTGCCAGTGTTGGAACTGATGAAACGTCGCCCGGAACTCCTGCGGGCAATCGCCGCGGCCATTCCCTCCGGTGTGGGGAAGGGTGGAAAGGGTCATAGTCCGGGCGAGATCCGTAACGTCTTGCGGATGGGCGCGCGTTGGGCCGTGAAGAATGGGCTGGGGGTTCCGGAGGATCTGGAGAGGACGGAGGAGGGCGGCTGCATGGAGAATGCCGATCCATCCGATGTCTCAGATCGTGCAATTGAACGTGGTCTGCCGCAGTTGGGGACCCTCGGATCGGGGAATCACTTTCTCGAGTTTCAGAGGATAGACAAGATCGAAGATGCGTCGCTGGCGGGACGCTTCGGGCTCAGTGATGCAAACGCAACCGTCATGATTCATTGCGGTTCAAGGGGGCTAGGGCATCAGGTCGCGGGCGACTTCATCCGGATCATGGGCGACAAATACGGGTATTCAGGCCTCGCTGATCGTGAATTGATAAATGCGCCGTTCAAGTCCGAGCTTGGCCGGCGGTATCTGAGCGCAATGAATTGTGCCGTGAACTACGCGTTCTGCAACCGTCAGATGATCATGCATATGGTAAGGGTGTGTCTGCAGAACATGTTCCCTGGCAGCGGTCCCTGTTCGCTCGTCTATGACGTGTGCCACAACATCGCGAAGGTCGAGGAGCATGTGGTGGGCGGGTGTGTCATGAAGCTGTGCGTGCACCGAAAGGGTGCGACCCGCAGTTTCGGGCCAGGGCGGAGGGAGATTCCTGAACGCTACCGCGATGTCGGGCAGCCTGTGATCATCCCCGGGAGCATGGGCACAGCATCATACGTGCTTGTTGGTACGAAGATTGCCGAAGAGAAGACATTTGGCAGCACAGCTCATGGTGCTGGCCGGGTTGAGAGCCGCACCAGGGCGAGAGAGCGTCTTTCAGGCGAGCAGATCAAGCGTGATCTCGAGCGCAACGGCATCGAAGTCCACGCAGGATCATGGAAAGGCCTGGTCGAGGAGGCTCCGGAGGTCTACAAGGACATTGACGAGGTTGTGCGCGTGTGTGCCGCCGCCGGAATAGGACGCGTAGTGGCCAGGATGCGACCTGTCGCAGTCATGAAGGGGTAGTTCCAAGATGCTTGCGGGGTTCGGTGCTTAGCGGCCCAGCAGCGGCTTGAGACGGCTGAGCATGACAAGCTTCCCGTCCAGCATCATGTATGTGTACTCGAAGGACCCGCCCCTTGTTGAAGGCTCAAGCCCCTTGATCTTGACCGGGGTATACCGGATCGTGACCTTTATCACGCCATCCTGGGTCTGTCCCGCATCCACTATGGCTATTGCCGGCGCTACATCGGCGTCACGGTGCATCTTGATGAGTTCGCGTATTGTGGTGATTTGTACCGGGTTCTTGCCAGCCTGCTTGAGGTCCTCAGGGATCCACGCTGACTTCTGGATGTAGACTGTGACTCCACCCCATGATCCGTCACACATATCCTCAAAGCTGCGCAGAACGGCGTCGGTCATGTAAGATGGCGGCTGTCCCGAGGCCTGTTCGCCTTCACCTGACGTGGTTCTGCAGCCGCTGAGTAATAGCATCGCAGCAGAGAAGGTCAGCAGGGCGGATGAAAGGTGTCTCATAGCTTGTATTATCCTCCGGGCGCCGGATGCGTCCTCCGGCATGGACTCGAATGTTTCAGACATTGTCCACATAATCGCCTGCGGATCAAGCATACGTTACGATTTTTGCTGATCGTCCTGATCCCTCGAAATGTCTGGAAATCGGGGCGCTATTCCTGTATTGATGTGGCTTCCGTGGTCGAAAGGGTCGGTATTTGGCTCGCAATTAAGGATGGAAGCCCATGGCCAAGCGCATAGACATGAAGGGAAGATCATTTCTTGCCCTGAATTCGGTGTCGGAGAAGGAGATCGGATACCTGCTCGAACTTGCCGCCAGGCTGAAGCGTCGAAAGAAAACGGGCATCTGTGGAAGCCTCCTGAAACAACGCAATATCGGGCTCGTTTTTGAAAAGGCCTCGACCCGTACCAGGTGTGCAGCAGTGGTGGCGGCGGTAGACGAGGGTGGAAGTGCCGAATACCTTGATGTTCACAGCATCCACCTTGGCAAGAAGGAGTCTGTGGTAGATACCGCTCGTGCGCTGGGCAGAATGCTTGATGGCATCCTGTTCCGCGGCTACAAGCAGCAGACAGCTGAGCTTCTCGCTCAGTACGCGGGGATTCCGGTCTGGAACGGTCTCACCGACGAATGTCACCCGACACAATTTCTTGCAGATCTGCTGACTGTTCGTGAGGCGTTTGGCAACCAGAGACGGCTGAAACTTGCCTACATGGGTGACGGCAGGAACAATGTGGCCGCTTCACTCATGGTAGGTTGCGCCAAGATGGGCATAGACTTTGTAAACTGCACTCCCGCCGAGTTGTCCCCCAGTCCGGATGCTATCAGGAGCGCCGAGACGATGGCGCGCTCTCACGGAGCCACGGTAGAGGTGTCGCACAAGCCGGCGTCTGCCGTTAGAGGTGCCAATATCGTCTATACCGACACTTGGGTTTCCATGGGGGAGGAGTCACGCTTCGCCGAACGCGTCAAGCTCCTGCGTCCTTATCAGGTGAACATGCCCCTTATGCGTCGGACAGGCATGTTGGAGAGCGGAAAGGTGATCTTCCTCCATTGTCTGCCCGCGTTTCACGACTCCAACACTGACTTCACCAGGAATTGCGGTGCGCTCGAGGTTACTGACGACGTGTTCGAGGCCGCGTTCTCAAGGGTGTTCGACCAGAGCGAAAACAAGATGCATACGCTGAAGGCGCTCATGGTAGCAACGATCGGTCGGGCTGGCTCGCGATAGTATCGTTGTTTGCTGAGCAGGAAGATCAGGTGACCATGGAAAATATAGACAAGCGTCTGACGGACATATCCTGGGAAGAGTTCAAGGTGCTGACGCCTGCAGCAAAGGCATTCTACCTGTCGGCCGACGGTCACGAACTGCACATCCTGCTTGCACAGCAATTCAACCGGAAGCGCCTGGATGAAATTGGGCATCTCGCCACGTGCATCCGGCGGCTTGCAAAGACGGAAGACGGCATGGCTTTCCTAATGGCACAGCTTTCTCACAAGCGTGCGATGCTGTACTTCACGCAGCCGAGCAGCCGCACGTTCCTCTCTTTTTGTGCTGCCTGCCAGATCCTCGGGATGCAGATTGGCGAGGTGAGGGACTCATCCGTCTCGAGTGAATTCAAGGGGGAAACGCGAGAGGATTCAGTCCGCACTTTCAGCTCCTATTTCGACCTGATAATCATGCGCACCGAACTTGCCGGATTTGTCGAGAAGACGGCCTGGATGCTTTCTAATTCCGAGCGGCCCATACCGACGATCAATGCCGGGTCCGCCAGGGACCAGCATCCTACTCAGGCGCTCCTGGACATCTACACTTTGCAGCGCAGTTTCGAACAGCGCGGGGGAATAGACGGGAAGAGTGTTCTCTTTGTGGGAGACCTTGCCCGCGGAAGGACGGTTCGGTCGCTGTCGTCGCTGCTGACACACTATAAGAATGTGAAACAGATCTTCGTTGCGCCGCCTAACCTTCAGGTTGGCGAGGATGTGCTTGCCGAGCTCAGCGCTTCCGGCACTTCTTTTGAGGTGCGTTCGGATTTTGAGCCCTGCATTCGGCTGGCAGATGCAATCTACATGACGCGGATCCAGCGAGAGTGGGACTCTGAGACGGCAAAGACAGAGAAGAGCCTCGCCGACTTTTCCTTCGGAGTAAGGCATCTCGACATGCTGAAAGCCGGTGCAGTGCTGATGCACCCGTTCCCGCGGACCGGGGAAATCGCGCCCGAGGTGGATCACGATCCTCGTGCGGTATACTGGCGCCAGATGAGAAACGGCATGTGGGTGCGCGTTGCGCTGATTGCCGGTATGTTCGGCAAGGATAAACCCATTCTGGACTACGTTGGCAGTTTGCCCGGTGAACGATGATTTCGACCCACAAGGCAGCTCGGTTCCTCTTCTGCGCGTTTTCGCTGGCTGCATCGATCTTGCCGGTTGGAAGCAGTCTTGCTGCCGACAGAGACATCGACCTGGGTCCCATATTCACGCGGGACACGACTCTTGACGGCCAGCAGAGGATACGGATTCTGGGACCGCTATTCGAGGAGCGTGTTGCAACCAACGGCCGGGTTGTAAAGGCTGTCCGTCCGCTCTTCGCGCGGAGTATCGAGGCTAACGGAAAGGACAGCCGGACGGATCTTCTGTGGCCTCTGGCTACATCCACTACCATCGGCAACGAGATCAAGTCACGGTTTGCCACTATCTACTACACAGACTACGACAAGGGTAATCCGCTCTCGAGATGGAGACTCTGGCTCCTGCCGTTCCTATTCACCGGTCGTGATGCCGAGGGACGCGGCTATTTCGGACTGTTTCCAATCATCGGGAGAATCCGCGAGGTGCTCTTGTTCGACAGGGCCGACTTCCTGCTGTTTCCGCTCTATGCACATACAGTGAGTGACGGGTTGCATACGACAGATATCCTCTGGCCAGTAGTATCATGGAGCCAGGGCAGGGGCGTATTGCGCGGGCGGTTCTTCCCCTTTTACGGCCGCACGGTTCGCCCGGGGATTTCTGAGTCCATGTTCTTCTGCTGGCCGCTCTTTACTTGGGCACGATATGTCAAGCCTGACCAGCGTGGCAGTGGTTTTGTGATATTCCCCATCATCGGCAGGACCTACCGCCCAGCTGAGAAGTCATGGCTTTTCCTGCCTCCGCTCTTCCGGTGGACTCGCGGGAATAACTACGATGAAGCGAACTTTCCATGGCCATTCTTTCAAATGGCGTCCGGGAGGGCGAACAAGTTTTACCTTTGGCCCCTGGGCGGCGGATTTTCCGAGCCTGGCATGAGTGAAGGGTTTCTCCTTTGGCCAATCTTGCGAACGAGTCACAATGCCACTGGGACGGAAACTGTGGACCGTCTCTCGGTCTTACCATTTCTGCAGTATGCGGCGGTCAGAGGCCCGCAGCCTGCCGCCGGCCCGGCGGGTCGTGAGACGCAAGGAAGATCGCTGAAACTGTGGCCGTTGTTCGCAATGAAGACCGTTGGTGCGACAAGCACGCTCAGGGTGCCGGCACTGTGGCCGGGCGAGGATGTCGCCCCGATTGAAAACACCTACGCGCCGGTGTGGACTCTGTTCAGCAAAACTGATACAGGTGATGCGTCGGAGTTTGAGTTTCTCTGGGGGATGGTGCGCCGGCGCAAGGGACCAACGGAATCGTCGGGCTCTATCTTTCCGCTGTTGTCGTGGGCTCGCACAGGCGGTGTGGACGGGGCAAAAGAATGGTCCCTTCTGCTAGGGCTTATCGGCTACAGGAAACAGGGCGCAAGCGGCAGTCTGAGGCTTCTTTTCATTGATTTTGGTGGACGCAAGAAGGATGTTCCGTCTCCGGAGCCTGAATCCCGCGGGAGTGCAAAGCCGCTGAGGGCAGAAGAAGACGAAGAGACTGGTGAGTAAACCGGAGGGATGCCCATTATCATTACCCGTGAACCTGAATTCAGTCAGCCACCGCTGAACTCCATGGGCGCGATCGGGCGCAGGATAATGGCGGACTGCAGCGAAATGGGACGGGCACTTATCCTTCTCGCCGAGGCGGTTCGCTTCATCCCAGGTATCACGCGGAAACGCGCATTGAGGGAAGTTCTCAATCAGATGTACGTCGGCGGCATAATGAGCCTGTCGGTGATAACGGTTGTATCGATATTCACCGGGATGATCCTGGCCCTCCAGACCGGAATTGAACTGCGCAGATTCAGCCAGGAGGCCTTCATAGGCAGTGCCGTGATGATGTCCATGCTGAGGGAGATGGGTCCATTTATGACTGGCATCATACTTGCGGCCAGCGTGGGTGCGGCATTTGCTGCTCAGATGGGGACCATGGTGGTTTCAGAGGAGATCGCCGCCCTTGAAGTCATGTCAATTGACCCTATCCGCCTCCTGGTGATGCCAAGACTCGTCGCCATGGCCATAATGACCCCTCTGCTGTCCTTTTACGGCTGTCTGATGGGAGTGCTGGGTGGAGCAATTGTCGGCAAGACCCAATTGGGTGTCAGTTGGGCCGCATACATCACCAATGCCACGACATTCGTAGCGACAAAGGATATCTACGTGGGTCTTTTCAAGGCCTTTCTGTTCTGCGTGATCGTTGTGACTGTGTCGTGCCATCAGGGTTTTCTGACGACCAACGGCGCCGTGGGTGTCGGCAAGTCGACAAGGAGGTCCGTGGTAATGTCATTCCTGGCAATACTGATAAGCGGGTTCTTCGTAACAAAGATATTCTACGCATGATACGCTTCGAAAATGTGTCCAAGGCATTGGGTGGCCGCAAGGTGCTTGACGGTGTTGATCTTGACATCGAACGTGGCAGTACGTTCGTTATCGTCGGTCCGTCGGGTGCCGGGAAGAGCGTGACGCTCAAGCACATGCTCGGCCTCTACCGGCCTGACGCCGGCAGAGTGCTCGTCGACGGCGAAGTGGTCAATGAGATGACGCACGACGAGATCAAGAAGATCCGAAAACGTTTTGGGGTCCTGTTCCAGAGCGCGGCTCTTATCGAGTGGCTTGATGTCGGGGAGAATGTCGCACTGCCGCTTCGCGAGAAGACTATGATGGCAGACGGCGACATTGAGGAGGCTGTGCGCAGCAAGCTGAAACTGGTGGGGCTCGAGGCTGCTATTCGAAAGCATCCATCGGAGCTGTCGGGAGGTATGAGGAAGCGGGCAGGGTTGGCTCGAGCCTTGATTGAGAATCCTGAAATTATCCTCTATGATGAGCCGACCTCTGGCCTTGACCCTGTGTCCTCACGGTCAATCGACCGCCTGATAGACGACACTAGGAAGACTCTCAACGTAACGAGCGTCGTCGTAACTCATGACTTGCACAGCGCGCTTCTGATCGGGACCAAAATCGGGATGATCTACGGCGGCAAGATCGTTGAGGTGTCGACGCCGGCGGAGTTTGTCAATTCACAGCAGGAGTTCGTCAGGGCTTTCCTTGAGTCGCAATTCATCACAACAAAAGGGCCGTGGGAGATTAACATATGAGCGCTGGACCAAATGGTGACTTGAGAAAGGAAATGATGGTAGGCGTGTTCGCCTTTGCCGTCATTGTGGCACTGTTCATGTTTTCAATATTCGTCACCGGCGGGACATTCTGGAAGAAAGGCCGTGAGGTTAATGTGACGTTTTCAAACGTCATGGGCCTCAGGAAGGGTGACAACGTCGTGACCCGCGGTATGACAGTTGGCGAGGTGAAGAACCTCGAGATCGACAGGAAATCAGGACGCGTTCGTGTAACATGCATGCTGGTAACGCCGCTTGAACTCAGGACCGACTGCTCCGCGGCCGTAGTGCCAACGTCGATTCTCGGTGGCCGTCAGCTTGCATTGTTTGAAGGGGAAAAGGCTGAACTGCTCGCCGACAATGCACTGATTCCGGGCCAGGATCCGCAGGATATCATGAATGACGCCGGTGACGCCATCAGCCAAATCAGGGATACAATCAACAAGGGCTTGCTTGATGATCTCTCCAGCGCCGTGAAACAAGTAAAGGAAATCGCAGAGAAGATCAACCGGGGAGAAGGCACTCTGGGCCTTCTGGTAAATGACAAGACTGTATACAACGATATTGCGGCTGTTTCCTCCGATCTCAAGGCTATTACCGCCGGACTTAAGGAAGGGAAGGGTACGCTCGCAAAACTTATGAACGAGGATACCGTCTACAACGATCTCAAGACCACCACGGCTAATCTGCGCGACATCAGTCAGAGGCTGTCGGATGGCAAGGGATCGCTCGGCAAGCTGCTTTCAGAGGATGAGTCGATCTATGATGACGCCAAGGGGGTTCTAAAGGACTTCAGGGGAGCCATTGACGACTATCGTGAGAGTTCGCCTATTCTGACGTTTACGACAATCATGTTCGGTGCTTTCTAACCAGGAAAACAAGAGTGGAGGTAGTTGATGAAATGGCAACCGTTCGGCACAAAAAGCCGACAGATTCTAGGCAGGGTGTTCTGTTATGCGATGGTTGTGTACGTGCTGCTTGTCCCGCCGCCGGCGAGCGTGCCATTACTGGTTCGTGAGGCCGGCCAACTGATTGGCCTCGTGCTCCTTACGATTGCGGCCGGGGGCCGGATTTGGTGTCTTCAATTCATCGGGGGAAGAAAGAACACCACGTTGCTGATGGATGGACCGTATTCAGTGGTTAGGAATCCGCTCTATGTGTTCTCTTTCATCGGTGCTGTGGGATTTGGCCTGACTGTTCAGAACCCTTATCTGGCGCTGCTTCTTGCTGTAACATTCGCACTCTATTACTCCTCGGTAGTGCTAATGGAGGAGCGAACGCTGGCGGCTACGTTCAAGGCTGAGTTTGATACGTATGCTTCAAAAATACCGCGCTGGATTCCGCGCTTCAGTGTATACAGCGAGCCAGAGTCGGTCACGGTTCTGCCAAGACAGTTCCGCAAGAGTATGCTTGATGCCATGTGGTTCATCTGGGTCTATCTCTTCTGGGAGATAATCCAGCTGGCAAGGACAAGTGGATTGTGGCCGTACGGCCTGAAGTAGGCCGTCTTGGAGCCCAGTCTCTGCGGCGTGGTTGTCTGTGATTGACCAAAACGTTGAGAACAGAACCGCCCGCGCGGTCTACGAAGGAGCGAAACCCCGGCTTTAGCGCGGGGTTTCGCGACAAGGTCTGCTGGCTCTACTGCTTGGGCGCTACTGCTGCTGGTACCGTAACCTGGGCTCCCAGTGGGCATCCGTTAGTGCTGGAATTTACCGGTCCAGCCTGCCCCTGACGCACCAGCCGCATGCTCGCCATTGCAGCCTTTTCTTCATCGCTCAGTTTGCCGTCGCCGTCGGTGTCGAACCTCGCGAGCATACGCTTTGCAGCCTCGGCCCTGCGTGCCTCGCGCATGGCCTTCCGCTCCTCGTCGCTGAGTTTGCCATCTTTATCTTTGTCGAACTCAGCGATTCTCTTCTGCATCTCGGCCGTCTTGGCCTCATGCATTGAAGCCTTCTCTTCGTCGCTCAGTACGCCATTGCCGTCCTTGTCAAACGTGCTCAGCATGACCTTGCGGCCTTCTTCCGCCTGTGATTTCCATGCTCCCTGAGCAGCATTCCTTTCCGCATCACTGATCTGACCGTCACCGTTGGTGTCGCATTTATCTGCTGCAGGGCAGACGGCGGAGACGGGATTGGCATTGGAACTGGCTTCAGAGCTGGAATATGCCGAAGGACATGCGCCGCCTGCGCACCTTATGGGAGTGTCAGCTGCCTCTTCGGACATTACCGCAACAGGTGAACTTGCCACAACCGCTGCAAACACCGCGCCTGCTATACCTTGAATATGTCTCATGCTGTCTCTCCTCCTGTCTCTGCTGTTGAACCCGGCATGCGGGACCGGATCAGCGCCCGGGCTTCCCGCACCCACTTCAATGTGACGAAATCGGTATTGAACACTCGTTGCCGCAGGCAGAGAGCCTGCCGCGGGGCCTGCTTCCGCACCATGCCGGTTGCTTTAGTCACCCTGGCGGTAGTTCGGAGCTTCCTTCATGATCTTTACGTCGTGCGGGTGGGCTTCGGCCAACCCGGCCAGCGAGACACGGACAATTCGGCCACGCTCCTTCAGTTCAGGGATAGTCCTGCAGCCGCAGTAGCCCAGGGCAGCCTTGAGTCCGCCGCAGAACTGGACCATGGCTTTCCGGACAGGGCCGGCATAGGGAACGATGCCCTCAATGCCCTGAGGCACGAGCTCATCCTCGGGAGTCTTTGCCTGAAGATACCGGCTTCGGCTTCCCTGATTCTCTTTCATTGCGCCAAGGCTCCCCATGCCGCGATACGCAACGTACTGTCGCCCCTGATGGAAGATCTTCTCACCGGGGCTCTCTTCTGCTCCGGCAAGGAGTCCCCCGATCATGACGGTATCCGCCCCGGCGACAATGGCCTTTGGAATGTCGCCGGAATGCCTTATGCCGCCATCGGCGACTATCGGGATCTCTCCTTTGAGAGCTTTGGCACACTCGTGTATCGCAGTTATCTGAGGTACGCCAACCCCGGCTACCACGCGAGTCGTGCAGATCGAACCCGGACCTATCCCGACCTTTACCGCATCTGCGCCTGCCTTCATGAGGTTAATAGCGGCCTGCCCAGTTGCAATGTTGCCGCCGATCACGTCAACCGCGGGGAAATGCTGCTTGATCCACTTGACCATCTCGACCACGCCTTTGCTGTCGCCGTGAGCTGTGTCAACAACCACAACGTCCACCTCCTCGGCCGCAAGCGCCTCAATCCGCTCGTGATCAGCAGGTCCGACGGCAGCGCCAACGCGCAGGCGATACTTGTCGTCGCGGTTGATCATGGTATCGCTCTTGTCTACCAGGGTCTTGACGTCCGAGAAACTGTAGAGCCCGGTGAGCTTTCCGCCTTTGACAAGGGGCAGCTTGCCGATCTTGTGCATCTTCATAATCTGGTAGGAGTCCTGGAGGGTCGTTCCCTCAGGCGCGGAAATGACCTGCGATGTCATGATCTCAGAGACGCGAACCTTCTCATCCCTCGCGAACTTGATGTCCGCGCCAGTTAGAATCCCGACCAGCTTTTCATCCGCGTCTAGAATCGGAAAGCCGCTGAACGCATACCCCTTCTTCTTCTTCCTCTCAAGAACCACGTCAAGCGTGTCGGTGTCACGGAACACAATCGGGTCACGAATCAAGCCGTGCAGATGATGTTTGACAGTTGCCACCTGCTTGGCCTGCTCGAGCTGAGGGAGATTCCTGTGAATGATTCCAATACCGCCGAGCATGGCCATGGCAATTGCCATGTCTTTCTCGGTGACAGTGTCCATGGCGGCGCTGACAATTGGGATGTTCACTGTGATTCGACGGGTCAGTTTGCTGGCAATGCCCGCCTCGTCCGGAAGGAAATCTGCATAAGCTGTTACAAGAGAGACGTCGTCAAAGGTAAGCCCCTCGAACCGGAACTGCGCCATAAAATCTTCAACGTACTGATTCATCTTGTCCTCGTCCTCTTATGTTCTGCGTAACTTACGCTTTTTGCCATTTCAGTATGGCGGCCGGGTCAGCACCTGTCAAGCAAGCACTTCCTGCGATTTGAGCGGCGAAATTGCGCCGGGTTTCCGTTGTTGACCGGTCTTCAGCTGACGTGTACAAGTTCAGTCGGCTAAACGCCATGAGGAGCTGAGCAGGCGTAATTGGCTGCGCAAAGGAAGGTTGATCCCATGAAGTATTGCAGGATGATCCTTGTCGTGCTGACATTGACAATGGTTCTATTCTTCGTGCCCGTGACGGGTGCGGGAGAGTTCAACTATGTCGGCGCGGCCGCTCTTGATGTCGTGGCGCTGCTCCCGGCGCCGCCGGCGGCTGATTCCGAAGAAACGAAGGCCGAACTCGATCTCATAGTACGGGTCCAGGAGGCACGAACCCCTGCGCAGGTGGCTCGCGTGACTTCAGAGAGCAAGGTGGAAATGAATTCGTTCAGCCGTGCCATAGGACCATGGTTCAATTCCTCAAACCTTCCGATTACTGCAATGCTGCTCAGGAAACTTGAGAAAGATTCGAAGTTGTTCTCCGAGTCCGGAAAGAATGCGTTCGGGCGGAAACGTCCGCGATTTGCCGACCCGAGGGTGAAGGTGGTCATCGAGGGACAGGATGAGGCCTGCTATCCGAGCGGCCATGCAACGCGTGGTATGCTCATTGCGATCATTCTTGCCAGGCTGATTCCCGGGAAGAAGGCTGCAATCATGGAGAAGGGCTGGGAGATCGGATGGAATCGCGTTGTTGCCGGCGTTCATTATCCGAGTGATATTGTCGCAGGCCGTGTGGTTGGCCAGGCCATCGCCGTTGCTGCGCAGGCGAACCCCGCATTCAGAGACGATTTCGACAAAGCAAGGGCCGAGATCGATGCTGCAGGCAGGAAATAGGTAGACTCGTCCGCAAGTGTTGGCTATTGTCGCGACGAACTTTCAATCGCGGGTGATTGATGACAGACCGAGAGGCGTACATTGGCTTGAACATGATACAGGGCATTGGTCCTGTCACTGTTGCGTCCCTGGTGTCTGCGTTAGGTTCGCCAAAGGCCATACTCGCGGCCGGCAAGAGCGAGCTGGAAGCAGTTCGCGGTATTGGCCCAGGCATGGCGGCGAAGATTGTCGACCAGAGGGCAGGGATCGATCCCTCAGAAGAGCTCGGGAAGGCTGCGGCGCTTGGGATCGCGATCTTGACGCGGGATGATGCGGAATACCCCCGGCGATTGTGCGAAATTCATGATCCTCCGCTCGCTCTGTATGTCAGGGGAAAACTGATCGGAACTGAGCCTTGTATTGCCGTCGTGGGTACCAGGCACGCAACTCACTACGGCCGGGACTGTGCAGAGCGACTTTCGTACCAGCTAGTGCAGGCCGGTTTCACGGTTGCAAGCGGACTGGCACTTGGTGTTGACACCGCCGCCCATAAAGGTGCGCTGAAGGCCGGGGGGAGAACAGTTGCGGTTATTGGCTGCGGCCTTGATACTATGTATCCTCCTGAGAACAAGGCTCTTGCGGCGGAAATTGCAGCGTCAGGAGCGGTCGTGTCGGAGTTTCCGCTTGGGCGTCAGCCTGATCGTACGACCTTTGCGATCCGGAACAGGGTGGTAAGCGGCATGTCCATGGGTGTACTTGTCATAGAGGCGGGCAAGACCAGCGGCGCTTTGATAACGTCACGGCAGGCGTTGGAGCAGGGCAGAACGGTGTTTGCGGTTCCAGGCAGGATCGATTCCCCCACGTCGCGTGGAACACACGACCTGCTCAAGAACGGTGCGAGGCTGGTTGAGGATGTTCAGGACATTCTTGATGAATTTGAGTTTCTAATTCACCCCCGCAGCATGGCGCAGGGTGTTGCGAAACCGGCCGGTCCAGCTCCCAAGCTGTCGTCTGAAGAAAGTCGCCTCGTCGAGCTTTTGAAGTCTGGCGCCATGGACGTTGACAGTCTTATTCGAGAGGCCGGAATCGAGCCGGCGGTGGTGTGTTCGTTGCTGATAGGTCTTGAAATGAAGAAGGTCGCGCGTATGCTCCCCGGTCGGCAGGTGGAGTTAGTTAGATCAACTTGAGAAAGCAGGTTATGGCAAAGAACCTTGTAGTAGTTGAGTCGCCGGCCAAGGCGAAGACGATTGGTAAGATACTCGGCGCTGATTTTGAGGTAAAGGCGTCGATGGGGCATGTGCGGGATTTGCCCATCAAGAAGTTCGGCGTCAATATCGGAAAGAACTTTGAGCCGGAATATGCGGTTGTGCCTGGCAGGAAGGAATTGGTCGCCGGCCTGAGGAAGGCAGCAAGCTCCTGCGAGACCATATACCTTGCGCCCGATCCAGACCGTGAGGGTGAGGCAATTGCCTGGCACCTGCAGTGCCTCCTGGGGCGGGGAGCGGGGAAGAACATCACCTTCCGTCGCGTCACCTACAACGAAATCACACCAAAGGCGGTACGGGAGGCATTTGCAAACCCCCGCGAAATCGACATGAAACTCGTATGCTCGCAGCAGGCCCGGCGCATAGTCGACAGAATAGTCGGTTATCGCGTGAGTCCTTTGCTGTGGACTCGTGTGAAGCGCGGACTCAGCGCCGGACGGGTGCAGTCGGTCGCCCTGAGGTTGATTTGCGCGAGAGAGAGGGAGATCCTTGCCTTTGTGCCGCAGGCCTACTGGCTCCTCGCTGCAAAGGTCCGCAAGCTTGTCGACCCCACGGATCCGTTCCTGGTCAGACTGTCCAAGGTCAACGGCGAAAAGGCCGACATTCGCAGTGCTGAGGATGCCAACCGTATATTGGAGGATCTCAAGGGCAGATCCCTGCGCGTCAGTTCACTTCAGACGCGGGATATTTCAAGAAAAGCGCCGCCTCCGTTCATTACGAGCACGCTGCAACAGGCTATGTCGTCGAGATTCGGACTGTCGGCGTCATCGACAATGCGACTTGCCCAGCGCCTCTACGAAGGCATTGACATAGCCGGCGAGACGGTCGGTCTGATCACCTACATGCGTACGGATTCATTCACGGTCTCACAGGACGCAATTACAGCCTGCCGAGGACTGATCGGGTCGAAGTATGGTCCGGAGTATGTACCGGAGAAGCCGAACTTCTACAAGAGCAGGGAAAGCAGCCAGGGAGCCCACGAAGCGATACGTCCAACCGACGTGAATTTGACGCCAGACAGTGTTGCGCGCCACCTTCCGCCCGCAGAACTGAAGGTCTATCGCTGCATCTGGGAACGCTTTATGGCAAGCCAGATGGCTCCTGCGTCGATCAGGCAAATATCCGCCGAAGTGGCGGCAGAACCACCTGCTGGAAGTACCAGCGTCTACACATTTCGCGCCAGCTCTTCGGTTGTGACCTTTCCAGGCTACATGAAAGTAGCGGGGGGCGCTGAAGTCACACCTCCGGAGAAAGGGAAGGAAGAGGCTGACGAGATCCAGCCCCTGCCGCCTCTTACCGAGGGCGAGATCATTGAATGCACGGATTGGCTGAGCGACAGGAAGGAAACCCAGCCTCCCGCCAGGTACACTGAAGGATCCCTGGTCAAGGAGTTGGAGCAGAATGGCGTGGGCAGGCCAAGTACCTATGCACAAATCCTATCGACCCTTACCTGGCGCAAGTACATCGTCAAGGATAAGCGGTCGCTTGTGCCGACACCACTCGGCTTGCAGGTCAATGACTTCCTGGTTGCTTCGCTTTCGGAGTTGTTCGACGTCGCCTTCACGGCAAACATGGAGCTTGAACTCGACAAGATTGAGGACGGCAGCGTCGAGTGGACCATGATGATTCGTGAGTTCTACGAGAAGTTCATGGTCTGGTTTGACAAGGCCAAGGGGCCGCCAGCGGATATCGGCAAGGTCAGGGTGATCCTGGGCATTCTCTCATGCGTCAAGAACTGGGTGCCGGGAGACACGTCGCGTAAGAAGCCCTACAGCGATGAGCAATTCGTAAAATCACTGATCGAGCAGGTGGAGAAACCCGACAAGGTGGTCTCGATGCGCCAGGTTGCTGCTCTCGCCCGTATTGGTATCAGGTATGAAGCAGAGGCGCCGGGCATTCGAAATGCGATAGTTGACACCGGTTTCACCGAGGCAGAGTGGGAAGAGGCAAGCAGAAAGCCGGACGAACAGACGCTGCGTAAACTCAGTCTGCTGGACGCCGTGAGGTGCGATGAGCCGTCCACTCGCGGGAAGAAGATATACGACGACAGGGACTTCATACGGTCACTGGCGAAACGAACTGCGGAAGGGCGTGATTTGTCCCCGGCTCAAAAGGTTCAGGTCGATCGGCTGGTAATGAAATATTCCGCACAGATTCCGGATTTTGACGTGATCAAGTCAGACCTCGGACTCGCCATTCTGTCCGTTCCGCTGGATGAGGAGTGCGCCGCTATCATCGACCTGATGAAGAATGTCACCGACTGGCGTCCGGCTACGAAGCGTGGCAATAAGGAGTTCAGCGACAGGGAGTTCTTTGAATCACTAAAGAACCAGTTTGAGCGCAAGAGAATGCTTTCTCCCCGGCAGAAGGCGGTATTGAGGCGCGTCGCCATGGCGTACCGTAACCAGATTCCGGGCTTTGATGCGGTTGCCGCGCGCTTCGAGTGGAAATCAGGCGGCAAGCGCGGAGCCACTACTGAGCCCTTGCCTGAATCAGGTCAGGGCGGGTGAGTCCACTTGTAGCGGACTGACTGATTGTTGTTAGGCCTGGTCATTACGCGTCAGTTTGCGGAGTGCATTGTGGACATCGAGGCTGATCCGTGGGTGAAGGATTACCTGCAGTACATGCGGAGCGAGCGTAATGCGTCGCCCTATACTCTGAGAAACTATCTGGTTGATATCCAGCAGTTTGCGATCGCAACGTGGACTGAACAAGCCAAGGCACCGTTCAGCTGGAATCAGGTTGACAAGTTTGCCGCCCGCAAGTTCCTCGTCGAAACCCAGAAGGCAGGCTGGAAGGCTGTGACGACTGGACGGAAGGCCTCCTGTCTCCGGTCCTTCTTTCGGTACCTTGAGCGTGAGGAGCAGGTTGCCGCGAATCCATTTGCCAGCGTTGTCAGCCCGAAGCGTGCGAAACTTCTGCCGAATGTTATCTCTGTCGCTGAAGTCAGCCGGTTGATCGCTGCGCCGGCAAGACTGGCCGCGCGATCAGAGAAGCGTGAGCTCACCGCCGAACGCCGGAAATTGTCGGAATATGCCGTGTTGCGTGACACGGCCATTATCGAGGTGCTCTACAGTGCAGGAATGCGCGTTAGTGAACTGGCGGGGTTGAGACGGAGGGATATCGATCTTCTATCTGGAGTGGCGATGGTCCGCGGAAAGGGCAGAAAAGAGCGATTGTGTCCGCTCGGCGGGCCAGCATGCCAGACGCTCCGCGCAGCCATGGAGACAAGGGACGGCCTCTGGCCCCCAAAGACCAGGATAGCCGGCGATGACCCTGTTTTTGTAAATTTGCACGGGGGTAGCATCACAACAAGGTCGATTGAGAGGCTCCTGAAGAAGTATCTGATCGATGCAGGACTGAATCCTGAGCTCTCACCGCACGCGCTAAGGCATTCGTTTGCAACTCACATGCTTGATGCCGGGGCTGACCTGCGAAGCATTCAGGAACTGCTCGGGCATGCCAGTCTGTCAACGACTCAGATCTATGCTCATGTCACATCGGAACACATGAAGAAAGTGTACGACGCCGCGCATCCGAGAGCATGAAGAAGCTGTGCACGCGCTCGAACAGGGTAGTCTCCGGGACATATAGATAGCTTTGAACTTTTCGATTGTCAGTAGCACGTCGCAGCATGTAAACGGGGCAGTATATGACATGGTTTGCATATAACATTCTTTTCACTATGGGCTACCTGCTGATGCTGCCGTACTTCATATTCCGTATGGCGCGGCGCGGCGGGTATCTGAAGGGCTTCCTCCAGCGCCTGTGCATCTTTTCCGCTTCGGACAGGGCTAAGATAGCCAAAGCGCGGCGTGTATGGGTTCACGCTGTAAGCGTCGGTGAGATTCAGGTTGCCCTTCAGTTTATGAGCAAATTGCGTGAAATGGATCCTGCGACCTCTTTCCTCCTCACAACTACCACCTCAACCGGGCACAGCGTGGCCTCTAAAAGCCTGCATCCGGCGGATTGCCTTGCATATTTTCCGGTAGACTTTCCGCTTGTGGTGCGACGTGCGCTCAGGCTGTTCCGGCCACGTGCTCTCGTTCTTGTTGAGGGTGAACTGTGGCCGAACCTCGTCAGGGCATGTGCCGGCCACGGGATTCCTGTCTTCGTGGTGAATGGACGCATGTCAGCCAAGTCGGAACGCGGATATGGAATGCTTAGGACATTCTTCGAGCGTGCCATAAACCAGGTGACCCTGTTGTGTGTCCAGACCCCGGAGGATCGGGAAAGGTTGATTCGACTTGGAGCCCGGCCGGAGCGAGTGCGTGTCATGGGATCTACGAAGTACGATATTGCCGAGTCGGACGGTCAAGTTGCTGCCCGAGTCGCAGCGTTGCTGAAGTCAATGGGGGTTACCGAGGGCGCACCAATCCTGGTAGGCGGTTCGACATGGCCCGGGGAAGAGGCGGTGATGGCGGAGATACTCAAGAAGCTGCGTGCCAGACATCGGGACCTTCGCCTGGTACTTGTTCCGAGACATGCCGAGCGTGCGGCTGGGATTGCTGCAGAGATCGGGCGTTGCGGCCTCAGCGTCGGGCTCCGCAGCATGGCACGGAAACCCGGGTTTGTCTCCGGCGACGTAATCCTGGTTGATTCAACCGGCGAGTTGATGGGATTCTATTCAATGGCTTCCGTGGTATTTGTAGGCAAGAGCTTGACCGAGCACGGCGGCCAGAACTTCATCGAGCCGGCGGCGCTCGGTAAGCCCGTTGTTGTCGGCCCTAACACAGAGAACTTCCCAGGTGTCATTAGGGATTTCCTTGCTGCGGATGCCATCGTTCAGGTGCAGGACGCTGCGGGACTTGAGAATGCTGTCGGAAAGCTCCTCGACGATCCATCTCTTCGGATAGCCTACGGGACCAGGGCTGCCGAACTGGTCCGTAGCAAGAGAGGTGCGATGCACGCAACCGTCGAGCTAGTCCTGGCGGAAATACAACGCTGCCCGGATGCGGCTACTTCCTGCTGAGCTTCCTGATCATGGACAACGCGGCCTCTGCGACGGCATGAGACTCCTCAAGGCGGAAGCATAATGTAATTCCGAAGTAGATCATGGCACCGCACAGCGATGCCAAAGCCAGTGCTGCAGCGCTGTACAAGGTTCCGGCTGTATCCAGCGGGCCGGCAGCGAAGACAACTCCCCACGCCGCGAGTCCGGCAAGGAGCGAGGCTGGTATGACTGCCAGTGCGAGACGCCCCCATTCCGGTGAGCGTCCCAAGGCAACATAACGGCGAAGATAGAGCGCCAATTGTGCGCAATTGATCAGTGCAAGGCAAGCGGTGCTGAGGGCCAATCCAACCTGCTTCATGCCGAGATATTCTACCATTGCGAGATTCAGGACAATATTCATTCCTATCGCCAGCAGGCTGACCCTGAGCGGAATGCGTGGCTTTCCGAGGGCCGAAAAACAAGGGGTCAGGACCCGAATGCTTGCGTATGCAGCGAGGCCGAGTGTGTATGCCCGCAATGCTGACGCGGTCTGTGCGGTGTCGATAGCCGAGAAATGACCGTGCTGATAGACGAGCCTGACAATGTCGGGCGCAAGCACCATTAGTCCGACTGATGCCGGAATCGTCAGGAATGCTGTCAGCCTGAGACCCTCTTCGACAGAGGAGCCGAATCCCCCCATATCCCGCCTGGCATGCGAACGCGCAACCGCCGGCAGGAGGGCGGTTGCAATTGCCACGCCGAAAATACCGATAGGAAAATGCACGATGCGAAACGCACAGTTGAGCCATGATCTGGCACCGTTAATTTCCGAGGCGAACATACCGTTTACCATAATATTCACCTGGATCGTGCCGGCCGCAATCATGCCCGGCCACATGAGAGCCCATACCTCACGGAGTCGCGGATCTGCGAAATCGATGCGCCACTTGAACCGAAAGCCGAGTCGGAACAGTGTAGGCAGCTGCATCGCCGCCTGAGCCATGCCTCCGAGAAGCACCCCAAGGCTCAGGCCGTACAGGGCGTTCTCGGTGAATCTCGGATGGCGCCAACTATCCTGCGGATCAAACAGCAGGGCAAGGCCGATGCCTGCCACAATCGTGACAAAGTTGAAAACCGTGGACGCGGAGGCAGGGATGCCGAAGACAAAGCGTGAATTGAGAATTCCCATCAGGACCGCAGCGATTGAGACAAAGATGATGAAGGGGAACATCATCCGGGTCAGGTCGACAGTCAGCTGGAACTTTCCAGGAACCTGGTGAAACCCGAAGTTTGTGATGTGGACAATCACGGGGCTGATCACAATTCCGACGATAGATATCGCTCCGAGGAGCAGGATGATCGTGGAGAACAGAAGGCTGGTGAGCCGCCACGCAGGCTCACTACCATCCTTCTCATGAGTCTTGGTGAATACCGTGGTGAAGGCTGTGGAAAGGGCTCCCTCGGCAAACATGTCACGGAGCAGGTTGGGAATCTGGAAGGCGGCGAGAAAAGCATCGAGTAGTGCGCCGGCGCCGAACATCGCAGCAAATACGGATTCGCGGACAAGCCCAAGGACGCGGGATCCCACGACTGCGAGCCCAACAATACCGGCAGCACGGCGGTGGCGGCGGAATCCAGACCTCTGTTTGACGGAATCAGTAAGTGACATTGCCGGATATTCCCAAGCCAATCAATCTGCACCAGCACTGCGGAGCCGGTTCATAACATTGCGAGGCGGCGATGGATTCCATTAGCACAGCGGGATTCCCACCGCCAATCGCAGTCATACTCACGAAAGCCTGACGTGGTTTCAAGTTCTTATTCAGCCTCACGTCGAGTTGACGCGGCACCGGCTGCGGTTACACCGCTGCTGTGGACTTCTATACTGACGCATTGCAGGACACCCGTTGCGTCAACTAAGAATGACACCGAAAGCGAGATAGAGTGAGAGGACTGT
>JBAXKQ010000030.1:0-22940 GCA_037135275.1 bacterium | reverse complement strand
GCTATTATAGCAGCGTCTTGGAGGTTCTGCTTTTCATACCATCTGTCCCTGACGGTCCCGTGATTATTTGTCTGTCCCTGACGGTCTCTCTGACGGACTCTCTATATTTTGTGTGTCCCTGACGGACTGTCGTGCGACGGTGGTGGGTTGTTGTAACAAAGCGACATTTTGTGATAGTAGGTGTGTCCCTGGTTGTGGTCTGGTTGTGGTGGGATTCGTGGAGGAGGCGACGAGCATGCATGAAGAGACGCAGACTTGCTACCGGCGCGTGCGGCTGCCGGTGCACGAAAGGGGGCCGACCAAGCCCGATCACGTTCTGTGGAAGCGCGGATGGTGGCTGGCCCAGTGGCTGGTGGCACCCGTGCCTTCCGGGGCGTTGGCGTCCGCGGGGGCAGCGGCGGTCGCAGGTCCCTACGTCATGGCGTTTCGCCTGAGGGTGGTTCTCCATGCACCCGCCCGCATTCGCCTTCATGTCAGCGGCGACGAACGGTATAAGCTTTTTGTGGATGGCGCGCCGGCGCACAACGGGCCGGAACGCAGCCATGCCGGTGCTTGGCGCTTTGCCTCGTTCGACCTCGACTGGGCGCAAGGTGAGCACTGGCTGGCGTTGCGCCTGTGGGTGGCTGGCGACAGCGCACCGATGAACCAACTGTCGGTGAGCCCCGGCATTATCGTTGCAGCCGAAGGCGACTGGCATGATCGGATCTCCACCGGCGCGGCCCCGTGGGAAAGCCGGCTTCTTGAAGCCTATGCCTTCGAAACGCAGCCGCACGGTTTTCACACGGGGCCCCGGACCGTGCTGGACGCGGCACGTCTGCCCTGGGGCTGGGAAACCGGGGCGGGAGCCGGTTTCGCAGCAGCTGTTGTCGGGCGGTCCGGCCACACGAGCGACTCGGTTACGGACCAGTTTCTGCCGGTGCTGACGCCGGAACGCTTGCCAGACCAGGTCAGCCATACCCTCCCCAACGGCTCTGCGGTGCTGGTGGATGCTGTGCCCGATCGTGATGCCGAGACGCCGGGCTGCGATCCTGCCGGTGACCGCCGGGACGAACGCGCCACATGGCAGGCTTTGCTGGATGGCCACACCCCGCTGGTCCTGCCGCCGGGGACAATCCGCCGGTGCCTGGTTGATCTCGGAGTCTACCGGTCCTGCTGGCCGCGCTTCACGGCCGCCGGCGCGGGGGGAAGCGTGCGGCTGCGGTTTGTCGAGGGATTGTTTGTGAGCGCTGGCGGCACGCCGTCCGCCGGCCTGGATAAAGGACATCGCGGCGAGTGGCGCGGAAAGTTCGTGCGCGGCGTCGGGCCGTGCCTGCGGACGGCCAACGGTCCGGCGCGGATGCTGGATCCCGTGGACTGGGAATGCGGGCGCTGGCTGGAGATCGTGGCGTCGGCCGGCTCCGAGCCGCTGCGGCTGGAGGGTCTGGAGCTCCAGGCCACGGGATACCCGTTCTCCGACGAGGGTTCATTTGACGGCGACGATCCGCGCTTCTCGCGTATACGCGACCTGTGTCTTCACACCTTGCGCGTCGGCACGAACGAGACGTACCTCGACTGCCCCTACTACGAGCGACTGCAGTATGTCGGCGATACCCGCCTTGAGGTACTGGCGACCTATGTGCTGCAGGCGGATGACTGCCTGCCCCGGCAGGCGATCGAGGCCTTCGCCGGCTGTCGCCAGCCGTCGGGCCTGGTGCCAAGCCGTTCCCCGGCGCGCGGGCTTCAACTGATTCCTCCATTTGCCCTCTGGTGGGTGCACATGGTGCATGATCACGCCATCTGGCGCGCGGACGCACCCTTCGTGCGCGCACAGCTTTCGCCAGTGCGGTCCGTGCTGGATGCCTGGTGGGGATGGCGCAACGCCGACGGGTTGATCGAGGCGCCGGCGGGGTGGAACTTCGTGGATTGGGTGCCGGCATGGAACGGCGGCCAAGGCATGCCCATTGGCGCGGATAGGGGCGTGTCCGCCATCCTCAACTGGCACTACGCCTGGACGCTTCGTGTCGCGGCGGAACTCGAAGATGGATTCGGTGAGGCGGTGCTGGCCGGACTCTATCGTCGGCGCGCGGCGGTGCTGGCTGACGCCCTGGCTTCCAGCTGGGACGATTCGCGCGGCCGCTGGCTGGATGCGCCCGGGCACGCGGATGTGAGCGAGCACGGGCAGATCCTGCCGCTGCTTTCCGGCCTGTGCGGTCCGGAACGTGCCGCGCGCGCCGCCCGGAGCCTGACCGAAGACTCCGATCTTGCGCGCACAACCATCTACTTCACTCACTACCTGTTCGAGGCGTACCGGCAGATCGGGCGCGGTGACCGGATAGCAGCCCGCATGGGGTTGTGGCACGACCTGGAGTCCGCCGGGATGACCACCACGCCTGAGACGCCAGAGCCGAGTCGCAGCGATTGTCATCCGTGGGGCGCCCACCCGTTGTTTCATCTCGCCGCCACGGTCGCCGGTATCAGGCCGGCGGCGTTTGGTTTCGCGCGTGTGGCGGTGTGCCCGGTGCCAGGTTTCGGGTTGAAGCGTGTGGCCGTCGGCATCCCGCATCCGCTTGGGCGTGTTGTGCTGGAGATCGAGCGACACGGCGGGTGCTGGCGCGGACAACTCGATGTGCCGGTCCCGGCGGCGACGCCTTCGGGCGAGGTGCCCGCCGGAACGCATGCGGTCGAGTGGCCGGCCTGAGCCTCCTGCCCGGTCTCCGCGAGCCCGCGGACATTGCACTGCTGGTGGATGCCGGGACGGACCTTGTGGGGCGACGATGTCGAAGTGGCGTAAAAGAGATTGCAGGTGTTGCAGGGGTTTTCATTCTTCCAATGATTTCAACGCTTATATTCGATCTTGACGGACTGCTGGCGGATACCGAGAAGCTGCACCGGCGCGCATACCAGGATGTGCTGGGGGAGCTGGGGGTGACCGTCACCGAGCAGCAATACGAGGAACACTGGATTCGCAACGGCAGGGGGATCACTGAATTCTTCGAGGAGCACGGGATACCGGTTGATCCTGACATTGTCCGCCGTCGGAAGGCCGTCCGGTACAGAGAACTGGTTCTCTCCAGTGCCGAGGCAATGCCCGGGGCGTTGCGCGCCCTTGAAGATCTGCAGCCGCACAAGACCATGGCGCTGGCGACATCGTCGTACCATGACGCCGCATACGCCGTGATCGAGACGCTTGGAATCAGGAAGTATTTCACCTGCATAGCAACGAGGGATGATGTTGCGAGGCTGAAGCCGTTTCCGGACATCTTCCTTCTGGTGGCGTCACGCCTCAATGCGATCCCGGCACACTGCCTGGTGCTGGAGGATGCCCAGAAAGGCATCATTGCCGCCGATGCCGCCGGGATGCGGAGTATCGCCATCCCCAACATCCACACCAGCCGCAACGATTTCTCCAAGGCGACCATGGTACTCCCAAGCCTTGGGGCAGTGACAGTCGCCAAGCTCGACGAACTGGACCGTCTGCATGGTTATGACCACATCAGGGACGGACAGAGCATCGGACTCAAAGGCTAATGAGGCGGCCGGCGGTGCGGTTTTGCTGTTCAGTGAGGTGTGGAGGCGGTTTGGGACGAGTGAACGCGACAAGCAGTGTGTCTCCAGGCTGGAACAAGTCAGTTGATTTGAGGCACGGAGTCGCGATCCCGTGTCGGGCCAGGGGTGTACAGGAACCACACTTCGTGGGGCGAATGTGAGAGAGAACCTGCGGGTCGGCCCCGTGTTGCCATGCCGGATGAGCGGGTGAATTCGTTGTACATAAGTGAGAACTTTTGTGACTATGCGTCCCCAGTGGGTTTGAGCAGGGGGGCACAACCACAACCCGGTCCGCTGGCAGCCGGTCTCGAACAAGTCGACCCTGCGAATGCGCTGGCGCAACATCGGCCACAAGGCGGAAACGAAGTGTCGATCTCAGTGCACGGAAAGGGGGGCTTGTCTGAATGGAACGCTCATGGTGGAAAGAGGCGGTTGTATACCAGATCTATCCCCGCAGTTACGCCGACAGCAATGGCGACGGTATCGGTGATATACCCGGCATTATCGCCAAACTGGACTACCTGTCATGGCTGGGGGTTGACGTGCTGTGGCTTTCGCCGATCTACCGTTCTCCGAACGACGATAACGGCTACGACATCTCCGGCTATCAGGACATCATGGGCGAGTTCGGGACGATGGCCGATTTCGACCGGCTCCTTACAGAGGCGCACAAGCGCGGGCTGAAGATCATCATGGATCTTGTGGTCAACCACACGTCCGACGAACATCCATGGTTTGTAGAGTCGCGCTCGTCGAAGAGCAGCCCGAAGCGGGACTGGTACATCTGGCGGCAGCCGCACTCCGGCGGCAAGCCCCCAAATAACTGGCTCTCGCATTTCTCGGGTTCAGCATGGGAACTCGACGCCGCCAGCGGCGAGTACTACCTGCATCTCTTCTCGCGCAAGCAGCCGGACCTGAACTGGGAGAATCCGGCTGTGCGGAAGGCTGTCTACGACATGATGCACTGGTGGTACAGGAAGGGCATCGACGGCTTCCGCATGGACGTCATAAACATGATTGCCAAGGCCAGTGGCCTTCCGGATGCCCCGGTGCCGCCGGGTCCGAATCCACCTGAGTTCGTTCCGGGTCCATACTGCAACAATCCCGGGATCCACGACCTGCTCAAGGAAATGAACAGGGAAGTGCTGAGGCACTACGACGCCATGACCGTAGGGGAGATCCACGGCGTCAACGCGGTTACGGGCCTGGAGTACGTGGCCTATGACAGCGCCGAGCTCAAGGGGCTCTTTCAATTCAACATCATGTACGAAGGCAAAGACCAGCCGCGCCTTCGCCAGCTTGTGAATGAGTGGTACCAGGCCTTCAAGGGGAGGGGCTGGAACTCTATCACGCTCAACAACCATGACTCGCCGCGCGAGGTCTCCAAATTCGGCGATGACGGCCCGTGGCGTGTCGAGTCCGCGAAGCTCATTGCGACGTTCCTTCTCACGGCGCCGGGCATTCCCTATCTCTACCAGGGCGAAGAGATCGGCATGACAAACGTATCCTTCGATTCGATAGATGACTACCGCGATATCGAGATGCTAAACCGCTACCGCGACCGGATCGCACGCGAAAGTGCCGACAAGATCCTTGCCGAGCTTCGCCAGGGGTGCCGTGACAATGCGCGTACACCCATGCAGTGGACGGCGGGCCCCGGAGCCGGGTTCAGCACCGGCACTCCATGGATGAAGGTCAACCCGAACCACAGCGCCATCAATGTAGAGGCGGCGAAAGAAGACCAGAACTCGGTGCTGTGGCACTACAAGAATCTGCTCGCCTTCCGCAAGGCAAATCCCGAACTCGTCTATGGCGACTACTGCCAGGTTGGCGACACAGAAGGCCCCGTCTACGCATACGAGCGATCCGGGGAGAAGAGCTCATACCTTGTGATTCTCAACTGGTCCGCCCAACCGGTCGATTATGTGCTTCCCGATCGCTTTGCGAAGGGCTATTCGTGCGTGATCGCCAGTTATCCTACCGCAAAACCACAAGCGTCGAAGAGGCTTGTGCTTCGGCCGTGGGACGCCTGTGTCTATCGCGCACAGGCCGGCTCCAGCAGGCTGGACCAGGCCGGCAACGAGGAAGGACGCAGCCGGAACGATTCGGATGGAAACAGGTGACAGCCCGGTCGCCGTGTTCCGTGAGTACAGGGTTGCCACTCATAGGGACGTGGAGTGAGTGGTCATGGGGTGCCCCGGTATGAACCTGCCGGGGTATACCCCGATTGACCAAACGGAATCGCAGACGCGACCACCCAGCTGCATCGTAGGACTGGGGAAAGCCAGGCACTGGGGCACAGATGAAAGAGCGCGGACAAATCATTCTGGTCTTTGCAGCGGCGCTGGTGATTCTTACGGCAATGTGGGCGGCGTTGCCGCGCGAAGCCTTCTATACCGGGGATTCCGGTGTCAAGCTTGTCCAGGTTGAGAATCTCGTATCCAGCCGTTACTCGACGGTTGCGCTGGAATACAATGGCAATGATATCGATCCCAATTCGTCGATGTCGCCGTTTCAGCTCAGACCAAGCGTCTATGTAAAGGACGGCAGGAACTATTCGGTCTTTCCCATCCTATTCTCCTTCCTGAGTTCTTTCCCGTACGTCGCTTTCGGATTCGCAGGCCTGTACGTTCTGCCCATCCTCAGCGGCCTTCTTTGCATTCCGTTGGCCTATGCCATTGCCCGGCATTTCATGCCGCATCGATTCGCCATGCTGGCCGCTGCGCTGGCTTTGTTCGGGACGCCCATGTTCTTCTATTCGCTCACTTTCTGGGAGCATGCCCCCGCATCCTGCCTCTTCCTTGCGTCCGTCTGGCTGTTCATGAGGAGCGCACGGAATCGGCCGGCGGTCGTGGTCTCAGGGTTCCTTTTGGGAATGTGCGCGTGGCTGCGCACGGAGATGCTGGTGCTGGCCCTGATCGCTGGCGTTGCAGGCATGGTGAGTCTTGGCAGACCAAGGGCGATAGTGGCTTGGATGTCGGGAGCCGCGCTGTCAGTCTTCGGGCTGCTTGCGATGAACAGGTCAATTCACGGCGAGTGGCTGGGACACGTTACCCGGAACGCACGCATGGGCGGCATGGACGGGTTGTGTGGTTCCGTCCCGGTGCGAATGAGCCATCTATGGACCTCACTTTTCGGTCTCAACGCACCCCAGAGTTTCAGCGCGGTTGGCACCGGCGGCCCTCAGACCGGTGTGGCGGTCAAGTCAAGCGGCAGCCTGGAACTCCTGGCCTTTGGCGCGGTTGCGGGCATTCTCTGCATGTCGGTAATGGCGTTTGTCGTGGAATACCGGCGGACCAGGCAGGAACACCATCACGGCGCCCGGCCGCAGGGTTCATGGGTATTGGCCGGCTGGGCAGTGCTGTTTCTTGCGCTGGCAGCAGCGGTGGGTATCTATGTCTCGACCCTGTCACAGGATAGGGCGCCACTAGTCACGGTTCTCAAGTCCGGCGGGTTGTTCACGTTCAGCCCGTTTCTGGCCATGGCATTGGCGTGGCCGTGGCAGGGGACTGCCCGCAATCAAGTGCGCCGTGGATACCTGTGGCTGTTGGGCACCAGCCTGGCCTTCATCATCGTCATGCCGTTGCTGGCGCCGAATGACGGCGGAATCAGGTACGGGGCCAGGTATCTGCTGCCGGTGATGCCCCTGCTCGTCATCCTGGCTGTGGCTGTTTTCCACGAGTTCATCAACGGGCCAGGGCGCAGGGTGTTCGTGGTCCTCATGGCCGCGCTCGTAATGATGTCGCTGCTCATAGAGGCAAGGGGATACCAGGTTCTCCACCGCAAGAAGGCATTCGGCAGGGACCTGACAGCGACCTTGATGGCGAGTTCGTCCCAAAGGGTAGCCGCGCTCTTCTGGTGGATACCTTTTGAAATGCCGCGAGTCATCCTTGATCGGAAGGTGCACATGGTGTTTACCCTGAATGCGCTAGAGACGCTCCTTGCCAGTGCGAAGGATGCGGGGGACGGCACCGTTGACGTTGTGTTGCCAGGCAGGATTGACAGTCTGCCCCGGATCGAGGGAACGGCGGTGGTGGGGCGCAAGGAAGTGGGGGCGCCATTTGACACATACTTCCAAGTCACCATATTCACGCTGGCCTTCCGGTGAGTGACTGAGGCACCATGTGTGGCGTGCGTCCCGGGTGCGATGAACAGTCAGGTGGCGGCGGCGGGGCACCGCATGATCCGCGGATCCATGCCGTATGTCTCGGCAAGTCGCAACATACTCTAGGGTGTTGAAAACGCGCCAGTGTTCGGTCAGCAGATCCAAGCCTGGCGCCAGGCATGACTGATTGACAGACAATCTGCTTGTCACGGAAATGCGAATCACTAGGATGTAAGCCATGAAAGTAGAACTTGTCGCCATTACTCCCGAGCCAGAAAAGGTCATCGAGACTGCCGCGCGCACCTGTTACCAGAGCCAGGACATGATGAATCCCGACAACCTCGGGAAGCTCCTGCCAAAACTGCTGTCCGGCGGGCACGAGTCGCCGTTTGAGCACGCATACGCCACGTTCAGGCTCACGGACGTGTCGCGCGCCATGACCCATCAACTCGTCCGCCACCGCCTGATGGCGGTGTCCCAGAAAAGCCAGCGTTACGTGTCCGAGAAGAACTTCGAGTTTGTGATTCCGCCATCGGTAGCTCAGGCCGACGTGGAGGAGTTCAAGCGCGACATGCTGGTGATCCGCGATATGTACGTCAAGTGGAAGGATAGAGGGCTCAAGAACGAGGATGCCCGCTTTGTCCTGCCGAACGCCTGCACAAGCGAGATCATGGTTTCGGCCAATTTTCGGGAATTCCGGCACATCTTCAGCGTGCGTTGCACCCGCCATGCGCAGTGGGAGATCCGCGAGGCATGCCTGATAATGCTCGACGAACTCCATCGCCGTGCCCCGCTGGTGTTCCAGGACCTGCATGAACAGTTCCGCGGCGTCCGGCCGCAAGACGCATGAGTGTCAGTCGGGGCTTCAGGGATAGACTCTGATTCGTCTTGAGTTTCCATGGGCATGAATGGACAATATCGCGCTGAGTCATGGATGGGCATTACAGCGGTCAAGGACTGAGATAACTATGCGTTCTGTGCGAACAATATTGATGGTTGCGATTTGCGGCGCGGCCGCAGGACTGTGCGCTTTCGGGCAGGGGGCGGCGCTGCCGGAGGATCAACGGGTCGCAGGAGAACAATTGCAGCGCGACGCGTATGCAATGATCATCAGGGCTGATCTGGCGCGTGACGAGAAGAAATTCGACGAGGCCGTGGAGCTTTATGTCGCCGCCCAGGACATGTGGAGTAAGCTGGGGTCCGACGCGAGGGGCGGCGTGCCCCAGGACGTTGAACGCAACATGATCCACTGCAAGAACGAACTCAAGAGCCTGATGTCAGACGCCGATCTGCGCAAGCGTTATGGCGAGAAGATCAAGGACCGGCTCTCGGACTCAGCGGCGCGACCACAGGCTGCGGCAACCCCGGTCGAGGAAGCCAAGCCGTCCGGCCGTCCGGACTACAGCGAAAAAGAAATGCGGCGTGAACTCGAGCGGCTCCGCGCCGAGATGTTCGAAGCCACGCGGCGCGAGGCAATGGACTCCCGGAAGAGGCGGGAAGACGATGCCGCAAAGATGGCGCACGAGGCCGAGAAGGTCGTCAGGATCACTGAGGACGCGAAGAAGGAGAGCGAGTCTGCCAGGCGGGAGATGGAAGCGGCCCGCAAGCAGAGTGAGGCGGCACGGAAGCAGAGCGAGGCCGCGAAGAAGCAGAGCGAAGAGGCGAGTCGTGAGAAGGCAGCCGGGGCAGCCGCAGCCAAGGCAGCCAGGAAGCAGCTCGACGACGTCAGCAGGAAGTACGCCGACCTGCAGAAGCAGAAGATCGACCTTGAGCGCAAGCTGGCAAAGATGGGCGAGGTCGAGCAGACGGCAGAGAGCGCGAAGGTCGAGAGGGCCGCTACGGAGAAGCTCCTGGAGAGCATCGACAGGGATAACAAGAATCTTGTGGTTGAGAGAAGGAACCTGGAAAAGCGTGTGGACCAGCTCGAGGACAGCCTGCTTGCCGCCGAGATTGGAAAGAAGGTCATCAAGAAGGCGCCACAGGAATCAAAGCCGCCGGCAGGGGCGAGTGTCGACAGTGACCGCGCAGGGGAAGCGGCGAGCCGTGCCGCCGAAAATGCGAAGCTCGCAAACGATGTGCGCGTGGCGGATGACCTCAAGACAGCCGATGCAGTGGCTGCTGAAGGCGGCAAGTTGATGAGGGAAGGACGCAGCGAGAAGGCGTACGAGCTGGTCATGTACGGGCTTGCGAAGTCGCCCGACAACCCGCAGCTCCAGGTCATGCTTGGAACTCTCCATGTTCAGGCCGGCCGGTTCAAGGAGGCCGTTGATCTCATGGTGCCGCTTGTTGCCGGCGAGCAGGGCACTGCGAAGTCGCGCGTTGTGCTGGGGGCTGCGTATTTCGGCATGGGCAAGTATGATGAGGCGAGAGTCGAGCTTGAGATGGCCATGGGGCTGGATCCGGACCTCAGTGAGGCCAAGTACAATTTTGCGCAGCTTCTACTTCACACGAATCCCCCGGACCCAGTCAGGGCCGGGAAGTACTACAAGGATGCGGTCGGGCTCGGCGCCACACCCGATCCGGCCCTCGAGGCTGCAATCGACAAGTTGTTGTCGGATCGGAAGAAATAGGGCTGTTGTGAAGGTCAGGCCGGGGCACCTTCAGAGCCTTCCGCACCGGGTGATTCGCGGATCTTCAGCTTGCGATGCAGTGTTCGCCTGCTGATGTCGAGGCGCTTGGCTGCTTTCGATATATTACCGTCGCAAGCCTTCAGCGCCGCGTCAATCATTGCCTTTTCGGCGTCCTCCATTGAGCCAGAAAACAGTCTGGCGGCGCTGCCGGCCTTTTCCAGGGTTTCAGCAGGCGCACCAACGGCGTCCCTGATCTCCGCCGGGACATCCTTGGGCAGGAGCCTGGATCCGCGCGCAAACACCACCATCTTCTGCACGGCGTTCCGAAGCTCGCGGACATTCCCAGGCCACTTGTAAGCGGAGAGAATGCTCATGGTTTCGGACGCTATGTCCGTGACTTCCTTGCTGTTCTCGGCGCTGATGACCTTGAGGAAGTGCCTGGCGAGGATTGCTATGTCGCCTGTGCGTTCCCTGAGGGGCGGCAGTGAGATGTTCACGACGTCGAGCCTGAAGAAGAGATCGTTTCTGAAAGCACCGCTTTCGACAAGGGTTCTGAGATTCTTGTTCGTCGCGGCCACGAGTCGTATGTCGACATCGACGGCCTTGCCGCCGCCGACGCGCTCGAACTGTCTCTCCTCGAGGACGCGCAGGAGTTTTGCCTGGGTTGATTGCGGGATTTCCGAAACCTCATCCAGAAAGAATGTGCCGCTGTCGGCCATTTCAAAGCGGCCAATCCGGCGCTCGCTCGCCCCAGTGAATGCGCCCTTTTCGTGGCCGAAGAGTTCGCTCTCGATAATCGTTGGGGACAGTGCTGCGCAATGCACCGCCACGAAAGGATTCTTCGAGCGGGGGCTGAGTTGGTGGATGGCGTGAGCGACCAACTCCTTGCCGGTTCCGCTTTCACCCTGCAGGAGTACCGTGGCGTTCGTGGGGGCGGCCTGCCGGATCATGTCGTAGACCCTGTGCATGGCTTCCGACTCGCCGATAATGCTTTCCAGACCGTAACGGCTGTCGAGTTGTTCCTGAAGGCGTACATTTTCGGCCTCGATCTGGCGCGAGCGAAGAGCCTTGTCCAGCCTGATCTCCAGGTCGTCGAGGTTGTAGGGCTTTGTCACGTAGTCGGCCGCGCCTCGCCGCATGGCCTCAACGGCGGTTTCGATTGTCCCGTAGGCGGTCATCAGGACGCAAACCGGCTGTGGGGTGCGGGCGAGGGCGCGCTGGAGGAGAATCATGCCGTTCA
Source organism: bacterium (assembly GCA_037135275.1). Taxonomy (GTDB): domain Bacteria; phylum Verrucomicrobiota; class Kiritimatiellia; order SPBP01; family SPBP01; genus JBAXKQ01. The sequence continues at coordinate 11,500 of JBAXKQ010000030.1, read as the reverse complement.
TCCCGGGCATCCTCAGGTCGCTGAGGAGGACATCTACAGCTGACTCGCCGAGAAGTGTCAATGCTGTTTCGCCGCTCTCGGCGAGGATCACGTCGTACTTGCGGCGAAGGGCTTTCTCCAGGCCAACGCGTGTGTTTCTGTCGTCATCGACGATAAGGAGAACTGGCTTCTTCATTCTGACGCCTCCGGTGACGGACTTCTGGACTTCAACAGCCTCATCTGGCGCTCGACCAGCGGGAGAATGATCGACACCGTCGTGCCGACTTTGGGTTCGCTATGCACCTCGATCGCACCTCCATGGTCTTGCACGATTCGCTGAACTATCATCAGGCCGAGGCCTGTGCCGTCGGCTTTTGTTGTGTGATAGGGTTCGAAAATATGTCCGAAATCCTTTCTGGCTATCCCGGTGCCGGCGTCACGGAATGCGACTTTTGCATACAAGTCGGTGCGTGAGGTTTCGATGTGCAGCGTGCCGCCGTCAGGCATGGCCTGCGTGGCGTTCTTGATGACGTTGAAAAAGGCCTGCTTGATCTGGTTGGGATCGAGCGGCAGCTGCGGCAGTGCATCCGGGCTGGAGATCACCACGCTTATGTTCCTGTTGCGAATGTCATGCTCCATCAGCCTGAGAGTGCTTTCGAGGATATCTTCAATGCGGCACATCGACAGTTCGGGCCTTGAAGGGCGCAGTGCACGCAGGAACTGGGTGATGATCACGTCGAGCCGGGAAACCTCTTCCTTGGCTATCTTGAGGGCCTCGCTAATACTCTCCTGGTCGTCCGGCTTGAGACCGGCAAGGGTGCGGTCAATAAGCTGAAGATGGATGTTGAGGGAATTCAATGGATTGCCAATCTCGTGAGCGACGCCCGCGGCCAGGAGTTTCACAGCCTTCAGCCGTTCGGACTCCATTGCGGAAGCTTCCTGCTTCCGATTCCTGGTAATATCCCGCAGCATGATCAGCAGGCCTTTGTCGCTCGGCACGCCAGGAGGCGTTGCCGGGCTGTCACGATCCAGCGGCACGACGTACATGCTGAGTGATCGCCGCTCCGGCTGCGTCAGCTCGATGTCGTAGTTGATGATCTTCGACCATTCGCCGGCGTCCAGGTCCAGAAGACGTTGCCAGTCGATACCGGGCAGATACCGCGCAATCGGCCGCCCGGCGGAAGCATCCTGGGGCATGTTCAGCAGTTGCTCGGCCGCCCGGTTGGTGTAGGTGATCAGCCCTGTAGAATTGATTACGACTATTCCTTCCTGGATGGCCTGGAAAATGGCCTCCATGAGACCCTTGTCTCTCGCAAGGTCAAGGAAGTGCATCTGCAGGTTCTGCGGGTCGATCCTATCGATGCGTGAAAGTATCCGATCAAGAAATGAAGATTTCAAACCCGGCACTCCATGTTAATGTGCCATTATCTCTCATCTTCGAAACGTGTGTTCTATCCACAAGCGTCAATGTGTCACACAGACTAACGGCTGTTTTGCCTGATATCAAGCATGGAACCGTGAAAAAGGGGTGGGGTGGGGCTACGGAGAGGCTGTTGGCGGCTGTGGTGACGCGAGTGCTGCCACGTAGTCGGCAAGGGGGAGGTCTGTCCCTTTGTCGTGGAGTTCATCCCTGAGAATCCCGAATATGGCTTCAGCCTGAGCCATGTGCTGTTTCTCTGTAAGGACCACCACGGCGCGACGCAGCGCGCGCCGGTAGAATGACCCGAAGCCGATGTCGTCGACGAGGGAGAAGTCGTGCCTCGCGGCTGTGGATTTGAAGGTGGCGATGGTTCTTGGAAGGGCGTCATCAAGGACATCGGTTGTAAGAACCTGGTCAGCTGGCCGGAAGTCAACGATTCGGCCGTTCAGCAGGGTTTCGACCATCGCCCCGCATATCATGACGTCCAGCGACTTCTGTACCGTGTCGCCTGCGGCTTTCCCGCCGAGTGTGGCCCAGTAAAGAACATATGCCTCAGGCAGGCGCCAATCGAGGGGGCCGAAGGTCTTGTCTATGCCGTCCATGACGGACCTGTCGAGCTTGACTCCACTCCATCGGTTGCCGGTGCCGCCGCCGGCGCCTTTCTCAAGAGCGGCCGCCATTTCGGTCGCCCAGGCGATACGGTAGAACTGACGGCCCGGGTCTGTGTAGTCTATCATCTTGTGAGTGTAGATGCGGCACAGTCGCTCGCGCAGATCGCCGGAGCCAGGGTTGTATGCCAGCGCCTCATCCCGGAGCATGCTGATGCCCGCTCCTATCCACCGCCAGCGGTCCTGCGGTGTTGATGCCATTGACGCTATGTTGTAAGCCATGTTGTGGGAATGGTAGTCCCAGACAATCGGAAGGCGCGGATTCAATTTCGTTATCAATTCCGAGAGCTGGGCAATCTCGATGTATTCGCCCTCGTCCTGCAGCATGCAGATGCGGGCCCAGAGGATGTCGATCGCTATGCCGCGGAAGCCGCCCAGCGCGACTGTGGTGAACACCACCAAAGGCGAGGCATTCCTCGGCGCAGCGAATGAGGTGGCGTCCCCGGAAGGTCTTGCCCTGACGAGATATGGCTCGAGGCTGCCGGCGGCTGCCAGCGCCCCCAACCCCAGGCCGGCAAGGAGAATGGAAGGTAGTCGTTTCACCGCACAGAAGTTAGTCTTCCTTGAGACGGTGAGTCAAGCCCATGACGATCTCCGGAACTCGGATCTGGCTGGCGAGGCAGCGCCGCAGCATGATGAGGGCGGTGTCAGTGCGCAGCCAGGCTCGGGGCATTTATGCTCGTTCGGGCGGCTTACGGGCTTGCGATCGTGCCATTTTGGCGTATCCTTGTGCCGTTTGCGTTTATCCAAGACAAAAGAGGTAGAAGCCCATGGCCGACTTCGGTAGTTTCATAAGCGATAACATATTCCGCCTCCAGGAGGCCGAACAGCTCCTCCCGTTGTCTAATCCGACGTTCGCCAACCCGGACTTCAAGAAGGCAAAGCTGCGGGTCCTGATCGTACGCCTGTCTCCCTTCAGGGACGTGGACCGGTCGACGCCGCACCTTTTCCTCGCGGACGCCGCAAGGCGGGCCGAGCCGGCTTCATATATCGACATGTGTTTCCTGCCGCTGCTGCGTGACAGGCGGTTCCTGATCGAGGCGGGGGTGCCCTTGATCATGGGTATGCAGTCCTGCCGGACTGCGGACGAGTTTGACGTGGTGCTCGTGTCAAATGCGTACACGCTCGAGCTGATAAACCTGCCCTACATGCTCATCAATTCGGGGATCCCCGTTGAAGCCGGGAAGCGTGATGCCACATGGCCGCCTTTCATTGTTGGCGGATCCAATGCGATGTGCGCCCATTCGATCATCCGCGAGGACGGTGAGAGTTTTGCGGACGCCGTGTTCTTCGGCGAGGGAGAACGCGATGTTGTTACGATCCTGCGGACGATTCGCGGCGGCAAAAGGACCGCGAAACGACAGGTCCTGACGAAGGCAGCGGCGAAGGTCAAGGGCCTGTGGGTGGCAGGCGCAGGAACGACCGCAAAGGCCACAAAGAACATTGTCTGCGACCCATCCGCCGACGACTTGCCCGTGAGGTATCCGTTACTCAACAGCGATGCGGTTGGAACGGCAAAGCTGCAGGTGGCGTGTGGGTGTCCGGCATTCTGTGCATTCTGCTTCGAAGGATTCGACCGCAAGCCGTACAGGGAGATCCCGGCCGACCAGTTGGTGAAGAAGGCTACCGAGCTGAAAGCCAGCCAGGGGTGCAGCGCGCTGGACCTGTACGGTTTCAGTGTGAGCGACCACACCAGGTTCATCCCGCTCTTCATGGAGTTGAACCGGCTTTTCGACTCAGTCACGCTCAAGAGTCAGCGCATGGACCCGTTGCTGGATTGCCCGCAGGTGGTGCAAGTGGAGGTTGTGGGGGAGAAGCGGACGTTCACGCTCGGCATTGAGGGCATCAGCGGGCGGCAGCGCGCGAGGCTGAACAAGAGCCTGCCAACTGGCACCATCAACGGAGTGCTTGCCCGCCTGCTGAAGGAGCCTGTGCGCGAGATGAAACTATTCTTTGTGCTGACCGGCACAGAGAATGAGGCTGACCTGGGAGAATTTCGCGCGTTCTGCGAACACCTCAGCAAGCTGAGGCAGATGCACAGGGTCGGCCTTCGTATAATCTTCAGTTTCGGGTTCCTGGTCCGGATGCCAGGCACTCCGATGCGGTACGAGCGGCTCATTCTCGAGCGATCGGAGTGGACGCCGATCGTGGAAGAAGTTGAATTGGCGTGCCGCGACAACGGCCACGAGATCAGGCAGGCCGTGTCGTGGACCGAGTACTGCGTATCGCAGGTGATGGCCATAGGCGGCCACTGGCTCTTTGACGTGCTTGCGGCGATGGCGGCGGCGGGCTGCTGCTACGACAACCGGCTCGACAACCGCTGGTGGGACTGGATCAAGAAGTGGATGATGGAGAAGGGGTACTGGAATCGCGAATTCCTTGGTGAGAAGGGGCCGGGATATCGGTTCCCGCTCTCGTTTGTGGACTCGGGCATATCCGGCGATTTCCTCTACTCGATGTATTCCAGGTCCAGGGATGCGCAGGATGCGGGGCATTGTCTTGGCCGTCCGTTGAAGCGCGGGCGTTGCCTCGAGTGTGGCGCGTGTGTGGATCCGCAACAGAAGAAGAGCCTCTCCGGGCACGCGATGGAATTGGCTCCCGGCCGTGACAGCATCGCCGCCTTCCATGAGCTCATTGTCAGGAAACGGCGCATCCGGCCGGTCCACGCAGTGTTCCGGCTTTCGCCGGTCTTCCGCGGCGTCGGGCCGGCCTGGGCAAACGCGTACGTGTTCCAGAATCTTCTGCGCATGCTTCCCGACCAGGTTGACAACCTGCTCTCGGTGGAGGAGCAACTCTTCAGCCTCGGAGAGAACCCGGGCAGGTTCGGGATCAACGGCGGCGAAACGGTCTTTGCCCTGAAGGCATGGGACAACGACAAGTTCGTCCGAGCCCTGTCCGGCCACAAGAAGCCGGTCAGTGACGACGTCTCTTTCCTCCGGATGGAAGAGGACTTCAAGCCTGGGATGTTCAAGCGCGCGCAAGTTGACCTTGCGCTGCGGGTGGCCTCGCCTGATGAAGCCGGCGCCAGGCTCTCGGCATTCCTGCGAGCGACACACCTGCCGGTGGGGTTCCGGCGTGAAGGCGATGGATACCGCCTTGAAATTCAGGGCAAGGGTGGCAAGCGCGAGGTGCTGGTCGGCGGCACGTACCGCTTGGATGGGAATGTTTTCGAGGCCAATTTCGAAATCGGGCCCAGGTTCGATCTCAGGGCTTTTGTGCGCGGCATGTGCGGCGGCGAGGGCAGGCCCGATGACAAGATCAAGATATCCGGGCTGGTGTTCTAGAAGATGGCGCGGATCCGGCCTCTCTTTTGCATGGACACCGCTGCGCTCATGATGTACCGTGAACCCTCATTCATTATGTGAACATGCATTCAGGATTGCTTCGAACATGGTTCAATCTACGGTCAGATGGACGGGTGCGGTACTCATGGCGGCGATGCTGGTGTCTGCCGGTTGCCGGCACATGTGTGGGGCTGATGCATCGACATCGGTTGCATCTGGGTTGCCGCAGGCGAGTGAATCGGCCCGGGCTGGTACGGCCGGCAGCGTGCAAGCCGTGGCTGCAGGCAAGCTCAGCGGCCTTACGCTGGCCGATATCGTCGATATTGCCCTGAGCAACAATCCAACCACAAGGGCTGCCTGGGCGGACGCGCGGGCAGCGGCGGCGAGGCACGCGGCTGCCAGGGGGGCCTATCTCCCGACGGTGGAACTGATGGGTACGTACACGCGCACCGGCGCGCCGTTTCAGGATGCATCCTCCTCCTACGGACCCGCGGTCAGCCTGAGTTACCTGGTGTTTGACCTTGGCGGGCGCGGCGCGAAGGTTGACTCGCTTCGCCAGTCCCTTGCCGCGGCCGATCTGGAGCATGCGGCCGCGATGCGCTATGTGGTCCTTTCGGTGGAGAAGGCCTGTTTCAGGTATCTTGCCGCGAAGGCAATGCTCGTCTCGCTGCAGGCCGGCCAGCGCGAGGCTCAGGCGCATCTCGATGTTGCCAGTGAGCGGCACAAGGCCGGACTCGGCACCGTGGCGGATGTGCTGAAGGCGAAGGCATCCCTGTCGCGCACACAGCTTGATCTCCAATCAGCCGAGGGCGACCTTTCCGTCACCCGCGGTGCGTTGGCCCTTGCGATGGGGCTGGCGGCCAACACCGGTTACGATCTTGGCGAAGGCGTTGGTGACATACCGGTGAGGCCCGTCACGGGGGAGGTTGAAGGGATGATCGAGATGGCGGTGAGCAATCGGGCCGATCTTGCCGCGGCGAGGGCGCGGGTTCTTGCCGGCGAGGCTCACGTGGCCGAGGTCCGCAGCCGGAACCTTCCATCGCTCTCGGCTGCGGGCAGGTATGGCAGGGCATATGTTGACGGCACCGGCAATGACGACAGCTACGAAGGCGGCCTGGTGCTGAGCGTGCCGCTCTTCAGCGGGTTGTCCGGCGTCAACGAGGTTGAGGAGGCCAGGTTTCTGGCCATGTCGCAGCAGGAGCGCGCAAAGGCGATGGAGCAGCAGGTGGTCTATCAGGTCTTCAGCGCCTACTTCAGCCTGCAGACGGCGGCCCGGCGCACTGAAACCGCGGGCGACATGCTCGCAAGCGCCAGCCAGGCCCATGACGCGGCAATGGCTCTCTACAAGCAGGGGCTCGTGACAATGACTGACGTGCTTTCAGCGCAGAGCCTGCTGGCCGACGCCAGGGCGCAGCAGATATCGGCCCGCTTCGCGTGGCTTGTATCCCTGGCTCAACTTGCCCACGATGTCGGAGGGACCGATGCAGGCAAGGACAACCCGTTCAGTTTCAATAATCAGTCCGCGGGAGAAGGAAGATGACAGACACTCGTCACATGAAGAGCGGGGCGGCGGTGTGTCGTTGCCGCATGTTTGTAGCGACCGGTGCGCTTGCCGCGCTGGTGTTTGCCGGATGCGGCGGCAACGGCAACGGCGGCGGGAAAGCCGGCCCCAAGGCCGGACCAGTCCCGGTGCGTACCGCCCTTGTCGAGGAAAGATCATCCGATGTGACGGTCAAGGCCGTTGGTACAGTCGAGCCTGTGCAGACGGTGGCGGTCCGGTCGCAGGTGGGTGGAATACTTGCGAAGATCGGCTTCAAAGAGGGCGACGATGTCACGGTCGGAACGGTGCTGTTTGAGATCGATCCGCGCACTTTCCAGGCCGAGCTGAAGCGGGCTGAGGCCGCGGTTGCCCGCGACGAGGCACAGTTGGCCAACGCAGAGCGCCAGGCGAGGCGCTACGAGGAGCTGATATCTAAGGACTTCGTGGCGAAGTCCCAATACGAGGAAATCATGACCGGCGTGGAAGTGCTCAGGGCCACAGTCAGGGTGGACAGGGAGACAGCCGAGGCTGCCCGCCTTCAGCTGGAACGCTCTTCCATAGTTGCGCCCTTCACCGGCCGGACCGGTGCGCTCCTGGTGCACGCCGGAGATCTCGTGAAGGCAAATGACGTGCCGCTCGTACAGATCAACCAGATCAAACCGATACTTGTTCGCTTTGCCGTCCCCGCCTCGAATCTTCCCGAGATCAGGCGGCGCATGGCAGTGGCCCCGCTGACGGCAAGGGTGAGCCGGCCTGAGGAGCCAGGCCGCGCGCATGAAGGAGCGCTGTGCTTTGTGGACAACGCGGTCGATGCCGACACTGGAACTATCCTGCTCAAGGCGCGTTTTGACAACGAGGATAACGTACTGTGGCCGGGGCAGTTCATGGATGTCACACTGGTGACGGAAACCGAGCCGAAGGCGCTCACGGCGCCCTCCGCCGCTATCCAGACCGGGCAAGATGGCCTCTATGTCTTTATGGTGAGGAAGGATATGTCGGCCGAGAGACGGCCGGTGACGGTTCTCAGGACAGTGGACGGCACGGTCGTCATCGGCGGCGGCCTGGCGGCCGGCGATGAGATTGTCGTCGACGGACAGGTGCGGCTGGTTCCCGGATCCAAGGTTGAAATCATCAAAGAGAGAAAATGAGCATCTTCATCAAGCGGTTTGTCATGACCACCCTGATCATGGCAGCCATTCTGCTTTTTGGCGTAATGAGCTACAACCGGCTTCCGGTCAGCGACCTGCCGGCGATCGACTTCCCCACAATCCAGGTCTCAGCCAGCCTGCCGGGGGCGAGTCCCGAAACCATGGCTGCAGCTGTGGCGACTCCGCTCGAGAAGCAGTTCACGACAATTCCCGGGCTGGATTCCATGACGTCGAGCAGCGGGCAGGGCAGGTCGCAGATCACGCTGCAGTTCACCCTTGATCGAGACATAGATGCCGCTGCACAGGACGTCCAGGCGGCGATTTCAGCCGTTCAGCGGCGGCTGCCGCGCGATATGCCGAGTCCACCCTCGTACCAGAAGGTCAACCCGGCTGATCAGCCTGTGCTGATGCTTGCCCTGACTTCACCGACGCTGCCTCTCTCCGCCCTGGATGAATATGGCAACACCATAATCGCGCCCAGGATATCCACCATCGAGGGGGTTGCGCAGGTTCAGGTCTATGGCGGCCAGACTTACGCGGTCCGCATCCAGCTTGATCCCAGGGAGCTTGCCGCCCGCGGCCTTGGGATTGACCAGGTGATCAGCGCGGTCCAGAACAACAACGTCAACCTGCCGACCGGCACCCTGTGGGGGCCGGATCGGACCGTCAGTGTCGAGGCCGACGGCCAGTTGAGCGACGCCGCGGGATTCAGGGAGATAACCGTGGCGTACCGGAACGGCGCTCCGGTGAAGCTTGGCGAGCTCGGGCGGGTCGTTGACAGCGTACAGAACAACCGTGTCGCGGCGTGGTTCAATGATTCCAGGGCTATCATGCTTGCCATTCAGCGGCAGCCAGGAATGAACACGGTCAAGGTTGTCGAGTCCGTGAAGGCGCTGCTCCCCCTCTTCGCGCAGCAGCTTCCGGCCTCGGTGAGGCTTGAGGTGATGGTCGATCGTTCCGAATCGATCCGGGAGTCGGTCCATGATGTGAAGTTCAGCCTGGTGCTTGCCCTCGCCCTGGTGGTCATGGTCATCTTCGTCTTCCTCCGTAATGTGTCGGCAACGATCATTCCCAGCATGGCCCTGCCAATGTCCATCATCGGTACGTTTTCGGTGATGTACCTGCTGGGATTCAGCATCGACAACCTGTCCCTGATGGCCATGACCCTGGCGACGGGATTCGTCGTGGACGATGCGGTTGTGATGCTCGAGAACATTGTCAGGCACAGGGAGATGGGCAAGGGTGCGTACCAGGCGGCGGTTGACGGCGCGAGGGAGGTTGGGTTCACAATCGTCTCGATGACCTTCTCACTGATCGCAGTTTTCATTCCGCTCCTGTTCATGGGTGGCATTATCGGGCGGCTCTTCCACGAGTTTGCGGTGACGATCAGTGTGGCGATCCTCGTGTCCGGGTTTGTTTCGCTTTCGCTTACCCCGATGATGGCCAGCCGGTTCCTGGCGCGCTCGAAGGAGGCGCACCACGGCCGAGTCTACTGGGCGACGGAGACCGTCTACCAGTGGTTCCTCAACCTTTACAAGGTGTCGCTGGCCTCGGTGATGAGGCACCGTCCTGCCGCGGTGCTGCTGTCGGTTCTTGTGCTCGTAGGCACCGTCTTTGCGCTCTGGAAGATGCCCAAGGGCTTCCTTGCGAACGACGATGTGGGCTTCCTGTTCGGCACGACCGAGGCGGCTGAGGGAACATCCTTTGATGCCATGGTCCGGTACCAGAAGGCGGCGGCTGAGATAGTGGCCGCGGATACCAACAACGTTGAGGCGTATATGTCGTCGGTTGGATCAGGCGGGATGGGCGGTCCAGCCAACCAGGGCCGGATGTTCATACGGCTCAAGCCGGCGAAGGAACGCCGGATGAGCGCGGACGAGGTGATGCAGGCGCTCCGTCCGCGGCTTGCCGGGATACCCGGGTTCAAGGTGTTCCTGTCGAGTCCTCCGGCGATCAATATCGGTGGCCGGCACGGGGTGTCACAGTACCAGTACACGCTTCAGTGCCCGGATCTGGAAGTGCTCTACGGCAACGCTCCCAAGCTTGAGGCGCGGATGCTGGGTATGCCGGAACTGATGGATGTTAGCAGCGATCTCCGCCTGACCAACCCCGAGGCAAACGTCAACATCAAGCGAGATGTGGCCGACTCCCTCGGGATCTCCGCCCAGCAGATCGAGGAGGCGCTTTACAGTGCGTACGGCTCCAGGCAGATCTCGACCATCCTCGCTCCTAACAACCAGTACGATGTCATTCTCGAGATGCTGCCGGAGTTCCAGAGCGACCCGTCGGCGCTCCGGCTTCTCCACCTGCGCTCGGCGAAGGGGGGGCTTGTGCCGTTGGATGCCCTGACAACCATAACCCAGGGATCCGGGCCTCTCACAATCAACCACCAGGGGCAGATTCCATCGGTCACGATTTCATTCAACCTCGCCCCCGGTGTTCCGCTCAGCAGGGGGGTTGAGGCTATCGAGAAGGCGGCGAGGGAGACGCTGCCAACCTCGATCACTCCAGGGTTTGCCGGAACGGCCCAGGCCTTCAAGGCGTCCATGGTGACCATGCCGGTTCTGCTCATCCTCGCCATCCTCGTCGTCTACATGATCCTCGGGATCCTCTACGAGAGCTTCATTCATCCGATAACGATCCTCACTGGATTGCCGTTCGCCATTTTCGGCGCGCTCGCGACGCTCTGGCTTTTCAACGTTGAACTGGGCCTGTACGGGATTGTCGGTATCATCATGCTGCTCGGGGTTGTGAAGAAGAACGCGATCATGATGATCGACTTCGCTCTCGACGCCCAGCGCAGGGAAGGGAAGGGCGCTCAGGACGCGATTCTCCAGGCGTGCAGCATCAGGTTCCGTCCGATCATGATGACGACCCTTGCCGCGCTCTTCGCCACGCTGCCAATAGCACTGGGCACCGGCGCCGGGGCGACGTCCCGGCGCCCGCTCGGGTTAGCGGTTGTCGGAGGCTTGCTGTTCTCTCAGATTATTACGCTCTATGTCACTCCCGTGTTCTACACCTATTTTGACTCGCTTCAGCACTGGCTGGGGCGCCAGTTCAGGCGTGGTGGAGTCACCCAGGGAACTGCCTCGGGCGGAGAAGCCATCCCGCCGGCCGGGTAGCCAGTCACATTGGCTTCGCCGGCTGTCGGTGCATTACAATCGAAACGCCAATAGTGTGTGGGCGGTTCCCGTGAACCCGCCAGTGCGGTGGCCGCCGGAGGTATGCAGCAGCAGGTCCTTCTGACTTGCTTTTGCCGGGCTTTGATCGAACAATGACGCCAATATGAAACGCACGGAAGCAACCCGACCCGGCGATCTAGACAAGGTATCACGGAAAATCGACTTTGAGGCTATCGTCGCCAATTCCCCGGAGGCGATCATCGTCGAGGATGGTTCCGGCCGGATCAAGTATGCCAACCGTGCGACCCTGGAGATGTTCGGCTGCGGCATCGAAGAACT
>JBAXKQ010000029.1:0-22963 GCA_037135275.1 bacterium | reverse complement strand
TCTTGCAGGGGATACGTGCTGTTGTCCTCGAAACGACCGTCGCACCACACGGCCACCGTACGGACGCTCAGGCCGTCCCCTCCGAGGTGGGCAATAGATACGAAGTCCATCTGCAGAATCTCCGCCAGGTAGCGGGCCAGAGCGCAGAAGAACGGCTCCTTTCCCGACCCGCCGGCGGTTTGCGCCAGGAAGAATTGAACCTGCTCCGCCCGCTTGCGCGCACTGATGTCACCCAGCACGATGAGACACGCCGGCTTGCCTTTGGCATCATGCGAGGCGGTTGCCGTCAGGCGAACCCAGACGGGCGAATCACCAACCTTCTTCACCCGGAGGTCACAAGCCTGCGGCACACCGGCTTCAAAGAGCTGCTTGCGGTGACGGTAGTAGACGCCCTGATCCTCGTTCACGACGAACCTTGAGAACATCCGGCCAATCAGCACGCCTCGGGGCACGCTCAGAAGGGTGGCTGCGGTGAGGTTGGCCTCAAGGACCACCCCTTTTTCGCTGATGGTGAGATAGCCCACCGGCGCATAGTCGTAGAGGTCCAGGTAGCGCTGGTGTGACTGGTCGAGCGCCGCCTGCGCCCGGCGTAACTCCTCGTTCTGCAGCTCCAGCTCAAGCTGGTGCACCTGCAGTTCGTGGAACATCTTCTCAGTTTCTTCCGGGGATGCCGCGCGCGCTGTCTTGGGCGCCCTGGCCGACATTCCCTCCGCGCGCTGGCGCAGGGACTCCGCTCCGGCCGGCACTGGCTCACTGTTATCTGAACCTGTTTTCATGCCCACGTACTTCTCTGCACAGCTGACCTACCACTTCTCATGGCCCGCCACCGCACGACCCTTTCGTAGTGGATGTGGTCAGGAAATCGCCCGCTCCACGGTGGCAATGGCGTATACATGCCCGGCTTTGTCGACGAGCGCGGTGGAGATGATGGAAACCGCCACGACAGCCCCGCTCCTGGCCAGCCGCTGCGTGCGGTATGGCGCAAGAAGCTCCCCGCAGCTGAGTTGGCGCAGAGTGTCCATCGCCCCCGCCCGCATATCCTGCGGTGTGCGGTCGCACACGTTCATCACCAATGCCTCGTCCTCGCTCCAGCCATACAGCCGAACGGCGCCGGGATTCCAGGCGATGATGCGGCCATCCAGGTCCTGCACAGTGACGGCATCGTTAGCGTCGCGCACGACCATCGTCTGCCGGAGCTGGTCATTGGCTTTGGCCAGCGCCTGGCTCACCAGCCGCTTCTCAGTGATATCCACAAAGGTGATGACTACGCCCTCGATCACGTTTTCCACCGTGCGGTAGGGCTGGATGCGCATCGTGTACCACTTGCCTTCCAGGGTCTGAACATCCACCTCTCTGGGTATCAGCGTGTCCAGAACGGCCTGCGCGTCGGTGACCAGCCTGGTGTAGCCCGACAGGTTGGATGCAATATGGGCAACTGGCCGCCCAGCATCGGCTGCTATCAGGTTGATGATCGCGGTAACCGTCGGGGTGAAGCGCATGATGCGCATCTGCAAATCAACAAACACGGTGCCGATGCCTGTACTGGCCATCATGTTGTTCATGTCGTTGTTGATCCGCGAGAGGTCCAGCACCTTGGCCTGCAGCTCGGTGTTGACGGTGGCCAGTTCCTCATTGATCGACTGCATCTCCTCCTTCGAGGTTTCAAGCTCCTCGTTGGTGGACTGCATCTCCTCGTTGGTGGACTGCAGTTCCTCGTTGGTGGACTGCATCTCCTCGTTGGTGGACTGCAGTTCCTCGTTGGCGGACTGCAGTTCCTCGTTGGCACTTTCCAGCTCTTCGTTGGATGTCTGGATGTATTCATCCTTGGCGCGCAACTCCTGCTGCAGGGCCTCTATGCGCGCTTTGACGTTTTCCTTCCCGTCATCCGGCAGCTTGGTTTCGACGGCCGCCGGAGGTTTGGGTTGCTCCGGCACCTCCTCCATGACGACCAGAAACATCGGAACCGCGTCCGACGCACCCGGCGGGGACTGGACCGGGCAGACACGCAGGTTTATGGTGGTGAAGTGACCATTGGTCTTTACGCTCAACCCCTGCTGGCGCACGGTAGTCTTTGTCACCACGGCCTTGTGCAGGGCAATGGCAAGATCAGTCCGCAACCCTTCGCGGGCCATCTTCAGGATGCTGTTGATGCCGGCCTCGCCCGGCATGGGCTCAAGATACATCCCCGCGCGACCGTGGAGGTAGAGGATCTCGCCGCGCGCATTGACCAGCGCATAGGCCGCGTCAAAGCCATACAGCAGCGCCTGCTCCGCCACTTCGCGCAGCGGCCGCTTTGCAGGAATGCACTCCGCCGCAGGCTTCTGCGGCAGCACCGCGGCCATCGACAGCGAAGGGGGCACGCTCTGGCCACGCTCCGCACCCTGTACGCCGTAGCTGTCAGCCCGGCGCTGATAAACCTTCGCCTTGCGGTCCAGAACGTCAAACAGGGTCGCAAACTCTCCCACGGTTTCGGACGAGCCCAGGAAAAGCCGGCCGCCCGGGTTCAGTGCGTAGTGGAACAGGGGGATGAGCTTCTGCTGCAGCTCTATGCCCATATATATCATCACGTTCCGGCAGCTGATGAGGTCCATCCTTGAAAAAGGCGGATCCCTGATCACATCCTGATCGGAAAACACCAGCATGTCGCGGATGGCCCTGTGGATGCGGTAGATGCCGCTGTCGGGTACTGCGGAAAAGAATCGAGCCAACCGCTCCGGCGAGAGGTCTGCGGCGATGCCGGCCGCATAGACGCCGGCGCGCGCCGTGGCGATCGCCCGGCTGTCAATATCGGTGGCGAAGATCTGCACCCGGAAGCTCTGCTTCCTCGCCTCCTGAAGCTCGGCAAAAAGAATGGCAATGGAATATGCCTCCTCGCCGGTGGAACAGCCCGGCACCCAGACGCGGATCACGTCAGATTCGGCCTTGCCGGCAACGAGGCCGGGTATGACATCCTCTTCAAGGACCTTGAAGGCTTTGGGATCCCGGAAGAAACTGGTCACGCCGATGAGCAGATCGAAGAAGAACGCCTCCACCTCGGCAGGATTCTGCTGCAGATACTTGACATACCCATCCATGGTTTCGATCTGCTGCACCGCCATGCGCCGCTCAATACGGCGGTGGATGGTGCTGGGCTTGTATTGGGAGAAGTCGTGGCCCGTCTGCGAACGCAGCAGGATGAAGATCCTTCTCAGCGCGCTCTCAACCTTGGGCTCCACGACCATGTCGTGATGGACCGGCTTGGTAAAAGCGTGCGCGACATAGGCCATGAGCCTGGCCGGCATCGCGGACGGCTCCAGCTCGTAATCCACAAGGCCGGTGGCGATGGCATTGCGGGGCATGCCGTCATATTCGGTGGACGCCGGGGTCTGGGCCATGACCATGCCGCCCTCATCCTTGATCGCGCGCACCCCCAGTGTGCCGTCACTGCCGGTGCCTGAGAGCACGATGCCGATCGCCCGCGCATGCTGGTCCTGGGCAAGGGAGCGGAAGAGAAAGTCAATCGGCAGCCGCTGGCCGCGTGCGGCCGCCGGCTCAAGCAAATGCAGCGTACCACCCAGGAACGCCATGTCGCGATTTGGCGGGATGATGTAGGCGCAGTTTGGCTTCACCACCATTCCGTCCTCGACTTCAAACACCTTCATGCTGGTGTAGCGCCGGATCAGATCGGTGAGGATGCTCTTATGGTCCGGGGCCAGATGCTGCACAATCACAAAGGCCATGCCCGGAACAGTCCCAGCCGGCATGCCGGAAAAGAACAACTCCAAGGCGGACAACCCACCAGCCGAGGCGCCAATGCCAACAACAGGAAAACCACACACACCCTCTGCTGCCCCCACGGATACTGTTGCGGCGTCCGCCGCGGCCGGCACCGGCACGGTCGATTGTTTTACTTTGCGCGTCTTCTTCAACGACATGGCATCACCATCAACCTTTCTGCTGACCGGCTCAACTCCATCTCAATTGATAAGACGTCCCGTTCTGCCCGCGTGCACCGCCCGATAAATTAACTCCGGACTTGAAGCAAACCACCCACACTCCCCGTATACCAGATCGAAGCCTGACAAGCAACCCATCAATTCCACCCATCAACCCCATTTCGTGCCGCTGGCGCATTCACACTTTCCCCTCTTGTGCGCCAGCTCTCCGCGGCGTGCATGACCCTGTCCGGCCCGTCCTCGAGGTCATCCCCCCGCCGCTCCGGAAGCCCAGGGAGCCCCCGAACTGACGGCATCGATGCCGCCGCATTTTGTTGAGTATGGGCGCTTGACAATTCCGGGCGCCTGGATTATTGAGTGAGCCCTTACTTATTTTGACAGATAGAACGGAGTGGGTATGTCGCGTCCAATGACAATCCGGAATGAGGCAATCCTCGAAGCCGCGCGGAAGGTGTTCCTGAAGCACGGGTACCAGGCCAGCACGGCCAGCGTGGCACGGGAAGCGGGCGTATCGGAAGGCTCCGTCTTCAAGCACTTCAAGAGCAAGTGCGAGCTGTTCGCTGCGGCAATGGGGGCGGAGACCCGCATCGAGGAGTACGAAGACAAGCTGATGCAATCCGCCGGCACCGGGGAGGTGCGCCAGAACCTGAAGCAGGCTGCAGGGCATTTGCTGAAGCATCTCCAGACTGTGCTGCCGCGCGTTATCATGCTCCACACCAGCGGGGCCCCCATGGTCCGGCCATGCCGGTCTGAAACCAGGCCGGCTTCAGTCCAGCACATGCGCGTCGTGGCGGCGTATTTCCGGAAGGAAATGAAACTGGGGCGCCTCCTGATGGATTCTCCCGAAATGCGCGCGCACCTGCTCGTCGGCGCCCTCTCCCACTACGTGCTTTCCGACCTGCTGTTCGATTACAGGTCGGGTTCTCCATCGGCATATCTTCGAACCCTGATCGAGGCGGTGCTGCCTGATTCAGTGTTTCCGGCGCAAAAAGCGAAAGGAAGGCGGTCACGATGCGTACGTTCCTGACGAGCTCCGGGTCAAGTTCGCCAACCGGGTCATTTTCTCAGGGTTCGCAAGGAATCCTGCCGGACAGGTGCAAGGCCCTGGTATTGATTGCCGGGCTCGGACTGATCTCAGGGGGATGCCTGACACCGGCTCCGCCACCAAGCAGCGTGACCCCCTGGAAGCCGCCTGCGTCAACCGCCAGTGCCGACATTGCCTGGACGAACCTGCGGGCGGAGACCAACAACCTGTCCGGGCCGCTTTCGCTGGCTGAAGTGGTGGACCTCGCACTTCAGAATCATCCGGCAAGTCAAAGAGCATGGCGGGACGCCCGCGCCGCCGCCGAACAGGCCAGACAGGTTCGGGGCAACTTGCTGCCTGCGGTCAACGCCACGGCTGGCGTCAGCATCCAGAGAACGATGGCTAATACCAACGCCTTTGACCGGGAGGTTCTGACATACAGTCCCGGATTGCAGGTGAACTACCTGATCTTCAGCTTTGGCGGCGGCAGGTTTGCGGCAATTGAGCAGGCAAGGCAGACCGTGCATGCATTGAACTTCAGCTTCAACCGTGCGATTCAAGACGTGCTGCTTGGTGCAGAAACAGCATACTACTCACTGGTCAGCTCGCAGGCCGGCGTGGAGGCAGCGCTGTCCAGTATCAAGGATGCCAGGACAACACTGGCTGTGGCGGAGGAGAGCCTCCGCGCAGGACTTGGTACGGAACTGGAAGTGCTGCAGGCACAGGCGGCCCTCGACCAGGCGGCCTACAATCTGGCGGCTGCTGAAGGCCTGGCCAAGGTCGCCAGCGGCGCCCTGGCGCTTGCAATGGGACTGCCCGCGGATACCGCGGTACAGATTGAACCGCCGGCACGCGACGTGCCGGACAGCCTCGCGGCAGCGGACGTCCGCCGTCTGATCGATGACTCGCTCGGCCGCCGGCCGGATATCGCCGCCTTGCGGGCCACGCTCGCGGCCAGGGAGGCCGCCGTCAAGGTTGCCGGTTCGCAGCTTTGGCCGTCCCTCTACTTCAACGGCACGGCAAGCCGCAACTACTACGACAAGTACGGCACAACCAAGATGCAGGATGACGACTGGGCGCTCTACGGAGGAGTCAGCCTGCAGTGGGCTTTGTTCGACGGATTCCAGGCCAGCCATGCCAGGAAAGCCTCCGCCGAACAGGCGGAGTCCGTCCGGGCCCAACTGCGGCAGGTCGAGCTGGTAGCCAGCGCAGAAGTATGGGTCCGCTACCAGGGCTATGAGACCGCCCTGAAGAAGTTTGCATTCAGCGCAGCCTACCTGAAGAGCGCCTCCGCATCCCATCAGAAAGCGCTGGACAGTTACAAGGCCGGGCTCAGGACCATACTCGACCTGCTGAACGCGGAGGCACAACTGGCGCAGGCCCGGCAGCAGAACGTGGCGGCACGCCAGGAAGCTTTCACGGCGCTTGTCCAGTTGGCATATTCCACCGGCCTGCTGGAGCGTGGCTCACTGGAACAGGCAGGTGGCAATCTGTTTTCAATCCCAACCCGGAAGGATAATCAGCCATGAAAGTGAGTACTCGCATCCCCATCGTCGTCCTGGCCTGCGGCCTGTTAGCGGTGACAAACAGCTCCTGCAAACAAAAAGGCGGGCCGCCGGCCCGACCGCCGGCATCTGTAAAGACAGCGGTCGCCGTTCAGACAAACGTGCCCATCGTCATCCAGGCGTTCGGCAATACGCGCGACCGCGCAAGCGTTGACATCGTGCCACAAGTCTCCGGGGTCCTCCTTCAAGCCCTCATCCGCGACGGGGATACGGTCACAAACGGGCAACCGCTGTTCCTTATCGACCCCAGCGACTACGCGGCCCGGGTCAGGCAGACCGAGGGAGTGGTAATGGCCGACCGTGCAAACCTGGCGCTCAGCCGCGGCACCATGGAACGGAATCGTGCGATGTTCGAGAAGAGACTGATCTCCGAGGAAGCCTTCGAAACCCTCAAGGCTCGGGTAAGCGCGGTCGAGGGCCAGCTCCAAATGAATGAGGCTGCGCTTGAGCAGGCCCGCCTTGGCCTTGCCCGCTGCACGGTTGTCGCTCCGATGGACGGTGTCTGCTCGAAGCGCTATGTTGACAGCGGCAATCTCGTTGCGGCCGGCCAGAGCCGCCTGACCAACATCCGAAGCTACGATCCAATGATCGTCGAAGTCTCCGTCTCGGAACAATACCTTGCGTTGATACGCGGCGCCATGGCGGATGGCACAGTGAGACTGGAGCTCAGTCCCCGCGGAATGACCAACCGTTTCGGAGGAACCCTGACGTTCATCGACAACGCGGTTAACTCTAGCGGCTCGGTTCTGCTGAGGGGCGAAGTAGCCAACCCGGACCTGAAGCTGTGGTCCGGCCAGTTCGTAGATGTGGCTATCAATGCCGGCGACGTCAGGAACGCCGTCATGGTGCCGGAAGGCGCGGTCCAGTTCGGAAAGCGCGGGACATATCTTTACGCTGTCAGGGACGGCAAGGCTGAAATGCGGCCTGTGCAGACGGGCATTCGATTCGGACAGCTTATCCAGGTCGCTGGTGCCGTGGCACCGGGCGAACCGGTGGTGGTGCTGGGACAGTTGATGCTGTTCCCGGGCGCCCCAGTGTCCGAGGCCCTGGAACAACCGGCGATCGGCGCGGCAATCTCAGGAACGGCAACCAACACCCCGTCAACTGGCGGGAAATAGACGGCATCGGAACGGAGAGACTTGTGACATTCTCAGAAGTATTCATTCGGCGGCCTATTACCACGATCCTGATAACGGTCGTCCTGGCGGTTTTCGGTGTTGTTGCCTACTTTCGCCTGCCGGTCAACAGCCTGCCCACAGTGGACTACCCTGTTATCCAGGTGACAGCGGCCTACCCTGGCGCCAGCCCGGCGACCATGGCGAGTACCATCGCGACCCCGCTCGAGAACGAGTTCACCCAGATCAGCGGACTGCAGTCCATGATCTCCGACAACAAGACCGGCGTGACCACCATCAGCCTGACTTTCACCTTGAACCGTGACGTGGACCTCGTGGCGCCGGATGTACAGGCCGCGATCGCCCGCGCACAGAGGAACCTGCCCAACAACCTGCCGGCCCCCCCAACCTACCAGAAGTTCAATCCCTCCGACTCGCCGATCTACTTCATGGTGCTCTACTCCGACACTCTCTCGCATGGTGAGCTCTACGACTACGCCAGCCATGTTGTGGCCCGCAAAATGAGCATGATAGAGGGTGTGTCCAAGGTGCAGGTTTATGGTGCAAAAAGGGCGATCCGGATTCAATTCAGGCCGGAGCAGCTGACCGCGTACAACATCGGTATCGACGAAATGGCGGGTGCTCTGGCAGCCGGCACAGTGAACATACCGGGTGGCAGCCTGAACGGCCCCATGCGCACGTTCACCATCGAGCCGCAGGGCCAGTTGCGCACCGCGCGCGAATTCGGCGAGCTGATCGTTGCGTACCGGAACAACTCGCCGGTCAGGCTGAAGGATGTGGCCAACTGCGTCGACAGTGTGGCAAACGACCTGGTGGACCTCCACTACGGAAAGCCCGGCGAGCCGGAGCACGACAAGTGCGTCGTGATGCCTATCTCAAGAGCCAGCGGCGCCAACACCGTGGCCGTGGCGGACCGGATAACTGCCGGCCTGGAGGAGGCGCGCCGTGAGCTGCCCGGGGCCATCACGATCGAGACAATGTACAACCAGTCAATACCGATTCGCGCGTCTCTGGAGGACGTGCAACTGACGGTCCTGATCGCGCTCGCCCTCGTAGTGCTCGTGATCTTCTTCTTCCTGGGCAGGCTGCGGGAGACGCTGGTGCCCTCGATTGTGCTGCCCATCTCAATCCTTGGCACCCTCGTGGCCATGCTGCTCTCAAAGTTCAGCATCGACACACTCTCTCTCATGAGCATTGTACTGGCGGTGACATTCCTGGTCGACGACGCCATCGTCGTGCTGGAGAATACAGTGCGGCATCTCGAGGAGGGCATGAAGCCAATCCCGGCGGCGGTGAAGAGCATGAAGGAAATCACCTTCACGCTGATCTCCACAAGCGTGGCACTGGTCATAGTATTCACTCCCCTTGTGTTCATGAGCGGCGCCGTGGGACAGAACCTCAAGGAGTTTGCCCTGACGGTAATATACGCAATCGTGATCTCCACGGTCCTGGCACTCACACTCTCGCCAATGATGTGCGCACGCATCATCAAGCACCATAAGGACCCGAACAGTGTGCAGCGGTGGATTACGGCTTTCGTCGGACGCATGATCAGCGGATATGGAAGAGCGCTGCGGTGGCAGCTTCATCACAAGTGGATTGCCGCGGTGGCCTGGGTTCTCTGCATCCTGGGCAGCGTGGCACTCTATTTTCTTCTGCCGAAAACATTCCTGCCTCCTGGCGACAGCAGTTTCATCATGGGCGCAATGATCATGCCCCAGGGCGCGTCGACCGAGCAGATCCGGGCGTACCAGAGCAAGGTGGCCGCGATCGTGCTCAAGCACGCGGATGTGACCCAGGTCGGTAACGTCACAGGCATATTCCCGGGCGCCGATCAAAGCATGGGCTTCATCTTCATCCGCCTCAAGCCGCCCGAAGGGCGACGGCCAATTGAACAGATCGCGCAGGAACTCATGACGCGCGTTGGCGCACTACCCGACGGCTTCTGCGCCATGCGCACGATGCCCCTGCTCAAAATCAGCTCCGGTGCCGATCCCACAGCGGCGGGCAGTGACTACGCATACACGATCATGGGGCTCGACCGGGAGACAGTCTACGCTGCCGCCCAGCAACTCGAGCAGGAGATGAGACAAATCCAGCACCCGTTCATCCCGAACATGCCGGCCCTGGCGCCATTCAAGATCCAGAACAGCGTCAAACTCAACATGCCTCGCCTCAATGTTGAGATCGACCGGGAACGCGCCTCCGCACTGGGTATAACGGCCGTTGCCATCGAGCAATCACTGGCCCTGGCTTTTGCGGGTGGCTACGTAACACAGTTCAGCACGGACCAGGATCAGTATCAGGTGATTCCTGAGATCGCCAAAGCTCAGCAGACGGTGCCGGACAACATCGGCCAGCTTCATCTTCGCTCGCCGACCATGGGTTCACTCGTCCCCCTCAAGTCGCTCGTGAAGTGGAAGGAGGAAGCCAGCCCGCAGAATGTTCCCCATGCTCAGCAGCACGAATCGGCGACCATTTCGTTCGGCCTGTTCCCGATGGTTCCGCTCGGCTATGCCACCACCGCCATAGAGGCGAAGGCGGCCAAGGTCCTGCCGGCAGGCGTGACAGGGCGGTTTGTCGGAGATGCGCTCGAATTCCAAAAATCAATTTCAAGCCTCGGCATCCTCCTGCTTGTGGCGATCTTCCTGAAGTACATCATTCTCGGCGTCCTTTACGAGAGCTACATTCATCCCTTTACAATTCTCACCACCCTGCCGGTCGCGATGTTCGGCGGACTGGTAACACTCTTCGGGGCGAACATGTTCTTTCCCCAGAAGGGCACAGGCGTTATCTCAATCTATTCCGCCATTGGTCTTTTCGTGCTCATTGGATTGATCACGAAGAACGGCATTCTGATGGTTGACTTCGCCCTGCAGCGCAAAGCCGAGGGCAAGAACAGCTACGACGCCATATACGATGCCTGCATAGTGCGTTTCCGGCCGATACTGATGACGGGGTTGTGCGCTATCCTGGGAATTCTGCCAATCGCCCTTGGCTACGGAGCCGATGCCTCGAGCCGTGTGCCCCTGGGCCTGGTGGTAGTGGGCGGAATGGCATTCGCCCAGGTCGTCACGCTGTTCGTAACGCCCAGCATCTACCTCTACATGGAATCGATCCAGAATCGCCTGTTCAAGCCGCGCACAGACCTGGAATAGTGTGGGACCGTCAGGACCACCGGCGACCGCCACTGACTTCGAGTGGCGATTGCCGGCCCTGGTGCCGGACCGGGCCCGGCACCAGCAGGTGCTCACCAGACTATGAACGAAGTGCCGTCCGGTGTCTCGACGAAGGTTCCGATGTACGTCGTATTGAACGGACGCGCGGCGGTTCCCTTACCCTTGTCGTAGAAGATCCGGACCCTGCCGGCTACACCCCGATCCATAGCGCTGTCATCCCACCGCAACTTGTCGTCGGCTGTGCCCTCTATCCCGTCCACCCCTTTGACCAGAGTCATCAGCGCGTTGGTGTGGTTGCCGGCCCATCGCAGGCCCCAGTATGGGTCCATGCTCGGCGGATCGATACTCCGCGTGAAGATGAAATTCAGTCCGCGGCCGCTGCCGCTGGTCGACTGGATACTAAGCGCCCAATCGTTGGTATTCGCAAGATCAATACCACTCGACGCGCCTGCCACTATGCTGGTCATGCTGCCCGTCGTCCCGATGTACACACTGTTACTCACCTGGAACACTACCTGGCTCGCAACCAGGTAGCCATAGGAGTCATTCAGTTGCCCTGCGCTCTTGATGACGCCGCCATCAAGCCACACCGTGCCAAGGCCACCGTTGATATTGATTTGCAGAGCCGATTTGAGGGTGAGCGTATGACCGGCCAGCCTTGTCGTATGATTCGTCGTGTAGTTGACGCCGTTGACTTCCCAGTCCCGATCCACAACATTTACATTGCCGGAGTCGTTCGTTACGAAATAGATCCAGCCACTCGGCTGCGGACTTGCGGGCACCACGTCGCCTACCCAGTTCAGGCCGGTGGACCAGTTGTCGTCCTCACCGGCTTCGCCGTCCCACGTCACCGAAGCGACGGCACCCGGCCAGAACGCCACCGCCTCGCCCCAGCTTTCGCCAACGCAATTGGTCGCGTGGAAGCGATAGTAGTAGATCTGGCCGGGAGTGAGTCCTGTGACAGGCGATGCCTTGACGCCGAGCCCCACCTCGCCGAGGTCATTGGTGGCCTGCCAGCCATCCAGAGACGGTCCGGCATCCGCGGTTCCCCACAGCACCCGCACTCGCGCCGTGCCGCCGGCCGTGAGATTACCCTTGAGAACCGCACTGGTGGGCTGGATGTTTGTCACCGGCATGGTTACGACCGTCGGAAGCGACGCGAGCGTGAACGTCTTCGGCATGCCCCAGTTCTCGCCCGCGCTGTTGACGGCGTAGAAGCGATAGGTGTACGTCCCGTTGCTCGTCAGGCCGGAGGCGGCATAACTCATCGCTCCGGTCTCAACCCCGGTCCACTCGTTGGTCCCGTCCCAGCCCGTGTACGTCAACCCCTGATCTCCGCTTGAGGACCAGTACACGCGCACAACGGTACTCACACCACCCGTGGACACAAGATACCCGTTCATGTGCGCGCTGGTTGCCATCACATTTGTGGCGGGCCAGGTCAGTATTGCGGGAGATCCCGTACCCGTCAGCTCACGCGTATAGCAGCCAACATATGTCATGTCATAGGGCCGATCGGCCGTACCAAGACCAGGGTCGTGGAAGACATTGACCTGGCCAGCGAGGGCTTCTCCCACGGCGCTGTCTTCCCAGCGTAACTTGTCGTCATTGTTACCCTGGACGCCGTCCGCACCGCCCAATAGCGACAAGAGCCTGCTCACATGGTCGCCTTTCCATCTCAGTCCCCAGTGAACACCCGTGGCGTCGAAAGAGTTGGCGTTCCACACATTCCCGGTCGGCGGCAGGGTGAACACTACCCTCAGCGCTCCGCCGGTGAGCATGGTGGACTGTATCCAAAGGGCCCAGTCGTCGTCGGTCGTGAAGTCGAGTCCGGATGAAGTCCCGGCGATGTTGTTGCTGACACAGCCGTACAGGTCCATGGAAAGCGTATTCGTGACACGCACCGTGGTGCCGTACGTCGCGAGGAGCCCTGTGTCGTCAACCACCGAGCCATACAACGTCAGATACGGGCCTCCGATCGATGCCGTGGCCACAGTGCAGGTACCGGCGCCAAGCAGGAGCCTCCCGGTGGCGCGGTAGGGGCCAGAGTTCGCTAAGCCGCCGTTCCCTACCGTGAGCTGACCGACGTTCATGGACAGGCTCCGGGTCCCGCTCAGGTTCAGATAGCCGGTGCCTAGCGCAAGGTAGCGCGGGTTTACCAGGCCGATCCCCATCACCGGAGTATCGATCACGACAGGGCCGGTGATGCCGCTGAGGTCCACGGTCCCGTACCCCCCTCCATACTTGTCTCCCGTGATATAGCCCACGTAGAAGCTGCTCACATACGCCGTCAGACTCCCCCCGCCTGCCAGGCATCTGACGTCACCGCGGGTGCCAAATTCGTCGGTAGCGGAGCCGACGCGGATGACGCCACGGGCGGCGGAACTGGATCCGATCCTGACCGTCCAGTTGCTTCCAAGGCTCAACCAGCCTCCGCAGCTTCGCCCGCTTGCCTCGCCCACGACAAAACTGTTAGCCACGTCCAGCGTGCCGCCGTTGACCGCGCTGACATCGGTCGTTGCCACGGAGTAGTCCCCCGAGCCTATGATGGACAGATTGTTCAGCAGGCCCGTGAACGTTCCGCTGGCCTGGGTCAGAGTTTGCGTTGAACCACCGGAGGCCGAAACGCTGAGGTTCCCGCGGGTTGTCGCGGTGCCGATCCTTACGTTTCCGCCCCGCAGGGTGGCGTAACCCCTGCCGCTACTGCTGCCCACGCCCAGGGTGCCGGCAACAGTCAGCGTGTGGCCGGCCAGTTCGGTGATATGCTCGCCGGAGCCGCTTGCGTAGCTCAGCCCGCGAACCTGCCAGTCGGTATCCACGATGTTGGTGCCACCAACCCCGGCATTGCCGAACGTGAGCGTTCCATCCGTCGGGTTGGCCGGCGTCTCGTTGGCGGACCAGTTGGTTCCGGCTGACCAGTTGTCAGTCAGATCCTCACCGTCCCACGTCAGCGACGCGCCGTACCCCGGCACGAAACTCGTCGCGTCACCCCAGCATTCGCCGTAGCTGCTGGTCGCATTATAGCGATACCAGTAGGTCTGCCCCAGTGTGAGATTCGTGGCCGGGCACGTGCGCACACCCGTTCCCACGACGCCGAAGTCGTTGGTCCACTGCCAACCTGTCGGGACCGGCCCCACATCGGTGGCGCCAAAGTACACCCGCACTGTTGTCGGCGCCCCGTTCGAGCTCACCAGGTTACCGTTCAGCCACGCGCCTGTGGACTGCACATTGGTGGCCGCGAGCGTCTGCACGGTGGGCGGACCAAAGGTCGTGAAGTTCGTCACCGCACTCCATGCTGCATCATAGGCATTCGTCGCGTAGTAGCGGTAAACATAGGTCGTATTGCTCGCCAGCCCCGTGGCCTGTGAGGTCCTTGCCCCCTCGACGCCTGATCCAAGGTCATTGGTCCCCAGCCATCCGACAGTGGAGGGATACAGATCCGTCAGGCCCCAGAACACCCGCACCGTAGCCGGCGCCGCGCCATTGGTGACAAGGTTGCCGTTAAGCCAGGCGCTGCGGTCGGTAATATTGCTGGCAGCGAGAGCACTTATCGTGGGCGCGCCAAGGGTGCGGAAATTCGTCGCCGAGCTCCAGCCATAGCCATAGAGATTGGTCGCGTAGAACCGGACCACATACGTCGTGTAGACAGCCAGCCCCGTGGCCTGGCAGGTCCTCGCACCCTCGACTCCCTCGCCGAAGCTGTTTGTACCCATCCAGCCCGTAGTGGCCGGATACCGGTCAGCAGTGTCCCAGTAAGCCCAGACCGTTGCCGGTGCCACACCATTCGTGACAAGGCTCCCGTTCAGCCACGCGCTGGTATTCGCCACATTCGTAGCGGCAAGGCTTGCCAGGATCGGCGCCCCTATGGTCCTGAACATGACGCCGGTCACTCCGCCCCACGCAGCCTGGCCGTCCGTATTGGTTGAGTAGGCCATGAGGTAGTAAGTCGTGTTGGGGTACAATCCGCTGATGAAGCTCTCGACGGTCGAACGGGACCGAAGCACGCCCAACTGGTTTGTGAAGCTCCAGGTAAGGTTCGTGCCGGGATTGTTCGTGCCGTAGAACAGGAAGCATGTCGCCACCGCGCCGCCATCTGTCACCAGGTTTGCCGATGCAACGGCATCCCAGGCCGTCACATTTCTTCCGGTCGGCGCCCCGCCGTTCACGATCGTGAGGTCAGTCATCGTCGTGAAGCTCACCGGGCTGCCCCAGCCCTCGCCACGCGCGTTCGTTGCGTAGTAGCGGCAGACATACGTCCTGCCTCCGGACAGCCCCATGGCCTGCCAGCTCCTGGCTCCGGCCGCACCAACGCCAAAGTCGTGACTTCCCACCCAGCCATTCGTCGCCGGATACCGGTCCACCGTGTCCCAGTAAACCCTGACCGTGGTTGAAACGCCGCCTTCGTCGACGAGCAGTCCGTCCAGTCTCGCAGCCGCAGCGGATATATTTGTAGCCGCAACGGTTGATATCACCGGCAGTCCCGCGGTGGTGAATGCAACCCCAGTCACTCCGCCCCACGCCTCATCGCCGGCAAGGTTCGTGGCATAGGCCATGAAGTAGTACTGCGTGTTGGGAAGCAGGTTTGTGATGGTATTCGTCACCGTGGTGCCGGAGGCCATGATACCCAGGCTGTTCGTGAAGCCCCAGGTCCGGTTCGTTCCACGGTTCACTGTGTCGAAGAGCACGTAGCCTGTGGCTGCTGACCCGCCATTGGTGAACATGCCCGCCGTCACAACCGCCTGTGTGGACGAAATGTCGCCGCCGAACGGCGCCAGTCCGTTCAGGATCGTGAGGTTCGGCCTTGGCCGCGTGTAGAATCCGACGTAGGTCATGTCAAAGGGACGCTCCTCCGTGCCAAGGCCGGCATCGTAGAAGATGCCCACCTGCCCGGCGAACCCGCTGCCAAGCGCGCTGTCGTCCCAACGCAACCTGTCGTCACCGTCGCCGGGAACTTCATTTGCGCCATTCCGTAGTGCGATCAGCAGGCTTGTCTTGTCACCCTTCCAGCGCAGGCCCCAATGGACACCGGTGGCGTATTCCGGACCCGCGGCACAGGCAACAGTCACAGGCGGATCGCTGGTAAACACCATCTTCAGCCCGTGCCCGATATCTATGAGCGATGCAGCGTTGATGGTCAGCGCGCTGTCACTGGCACTTGTGATATCGAGCCCGGCCGGCCGGCTCCCGATGAAATTCGTCACCGCGCCGTAGTAGTCGATCGCGAAGCTGTTCGTTATCTGCAATTTCGTACCGAATGTCATTAGCGTGCCATGCGTATCCAGCAACTGGAGCCACAAAAACCGGTGAGGACCGCCTATCGAGGCGGTGCCTACTGTACCGGTCCCGCTGCCCAGCAGCAGCCGGCCGGTTCCGCCATAATCGCCGTCAGAGTGACCCGGGCCACCATGCCCGACAACCAGTGTACCGGCATTCAGCGTCAGGTTCGTGGTTCCGCCGAGATCCAGCACGCCCGCGAACGTCGCGGTATCCGTCGGATCCTGACAGGACCCGATTTCCAGCGACTGGGCATCAATAACGACCGGACCGGTTATGCCGCCAAGCAGAACAGTTCCCTTCGCTGTGTAGGCGGCTCCCTCCGGGCCCCACCCCGAGCATCCGATGCGCATGGTGCTGGCGTACACCGTCAAACTGCCGCCGCCTCTCGCCGCCGTGACCGTGCCATCCTGGAGCAGGCTCATCTTGTTCACATTACGCCCCACATCGAAAGTGCCACGGGCTGATGGACTACCGACCTTGATTGTCCAGTTGCTTCCCAGGCTCACAACACCCTTGCCGTAGCCGCCGTAACCGACCTGCAAACTACCGACATCGAGCGTGCCGCCGTCAACCGCACTCAGATCAAGGGTGCCCCAGTCGCCCGACGGCACGGCGCCGTAGTGGATGCCGCCTACGCCGACACTCAAGCTGCTGAGAATGCCAGCGAACGAGCCGCCTGACATACCCAACCGCCCGCTGGCATTCCCGATGGCAATGTTGAGGCTCACTCGCGATGCTTCTGAGCCTATCCGTACCGCCCCGTTCCGGAACCAGCCATCGGCCGAGGAGGCGCCCGAGTTGGCGACATTGGCCAGCACGCTGCCGAGAACGGTCAACGCGTGGCCCGCGAGCTCGGTCGTGTGCCGGCCGTAGTTGTTGGCGTAGGTCAGGCCGCCGATCTGCCAGTCGGCGTCAACGATGTTGGTGTTGCCGATATCGATATTGCCGTTCACGTCGAGCTTGCCCTTGTTCGCGAACGTGAGCGTGCCCGCGGTAGGGTTGGCCGGACCGACATCGCCGACCCAGTTCATGGAGGCCGACCAGGAGTCGCTGTCAGCGTCGCCGGCGTCCCAGGTCATGCTGCTGGATGAGCCAAGCTGCAGTACGCCAGTACCGGCGAAATGCGTGTCATCAATGAAGTCAGCACCGCTTCCCGTGGCGCCCC
Source organism: bacterium (assembly GCA_037135275.1). Taxonomy (GTDB): domain Bacteria; phylum Verrucomicrobiota; class Kiritimatiellia; order SPBP01; family SPBP01; genus JBAXKQ01. The sequence goes on along the minus strand of JBAXKQ010000029.1, from coordinate 5,682 downwards.
ACGTCCCACGGGCCTGGCTGACCGCGCCGAAGTAGAGCCTGCCGACGATGTTCGTAGTGCCGGCCGCAAGGTAGACCTTCCCGCTGTCAGGCATGATTGTCAGAATGCCGCCGGCGGCGAAGCTGCTGCTCACCTCCAGCCGAAGGGCGGTTGCTGCGCCTCCCTGCACCACGACGTTGGAGCCAAGGGACGAGACACCCGCCCCGGTGACCGAGCCATTCCGGATCCAGATGCCGCCCGAAGGCGCGTTCGTGCCGGTAATGACCTGCGTGCCGCCGCCGTCCTTGGTGAGTGTGATCCCTGCCCCGATGATCTGGCCGCCCCAGCTTCCACTTCCGCCGTTGCCGCCGATCGTCAACGTGACGGCAGATCCTGCCGAGTTGATTACCCTTGCGTTGCCTGTCCCGGATAGTCCGTCAACCGTCTCGCTGAAGCCGGCGAGGTCGAGTGTGCCTGCCGTGGCAATTTCGACGCTTGTAGCATCGGAGAGAGTCCCGGCACGACCGAGCTGGAGCGTTCCTTCATTGATGACCGTTGCCCCGGTGTACGTGTTTGTGCCGGCGAGGATGAGCGTGAAGCCGCTGCCGATCTTGGTGATGCCCCAGGAGCCGCCCACTTCGCCTATATTGCCGGCAATGGTGACTGGCCCGCCCGCCGCCGTATTGATCAGCCTGCCGCCGGCATCGAGGTTCAGGTTCAGGTTGATACGCTGGCCGCCCGTCGCGCTGCTGTTGTTGACCACTCCACCGACAAGGTTGACCGTGTTCCCGCCAAGGACGAACGCCGAGGCGCCGCTGAACGTGATGCTGTTGAACCTGGTCCCGCCGGCCAGGTTGTTCTGGGGCGTCAGCCGCACGCTGCCCGCAAATGTGAGCGAATCCAGCGCGGAGGGCGCCAGGTTGTCGGACCAGTTCGTGCCGGAGTTCCAGTAGTCATCAGCACCGCCGCCATCCCAGGTCTTGGTCAAACCGGTCCCGATGGTGACCATCAGCCAGCCGCCGCTTGCACTGAAGAAGTAGGACTTGCCACCAACCGGATTCCCTATCGCCAGTGTCGCAAGGCCCCCGCCCTTTATCGCGCCGGAGTACTGGATCAGGTTGTACGTGCCGTTGGTTGCCCAGTCAGCGCCGCCCTCGGTCCTCAGGTATATCTTGCCGCCGTTGATTGTCAGCCCGTCCGATGTCGCCACGGAAGCCGTGTCGTTCGTTGGTGCAGTGTTGAACTCGAGGACCAGGCCGCTGTTCGCGCCGGCGAGCGTCAGCCTGCTGACTGTCAATGATGCGCCTGCCACTCCTGCCGCGCCGATATCCAGTGTACCGGAGGCGCCAATGCTGTATTCCGAGCCGGCGGTCTGTATGCCCGCAATGCGAAGCGTACCGTTGCTGGCGGTTGTCAGGCCGCTGTATGTGTTCGTGCCGCCAATAGTGAGTATTCCAGCACCCGTCTTGGTCAGCGAGCCAGTGCCGCCCGCACCGAACGCGCTGGCAAGCGTAACGTTGTTGGCACCAGTGTCGAGCGTGGCCGTTACTCCGGCGTTGATTACCAGCCGGCCGGAAATATCCTGCGTGTTGCCGGCCGCCCACTGGATCGGTGCATTCCCGGCAAACGTTATGGCGCCGCTTGTTCCGAGGCCGTCCCTGGCGAAGCTGATGCCGCCGGCGCTTGCCCCGATCGTTGTTCCACCGGTGTATGAGTTTGTGTTGCTGAGCGTCAGCGCGCCGGCACCCGACTTCGTCAACCCGACGGTCCCGGCGAGCTTCGCGCTGATTGTTGCCGCCGTGGCATTGCTTATCGCGAACCCGGTCGTGCTGGTCAGAACGCCGCTCGTGCCGATGATCGATCCGGACGTCAGCGAAACCAGCCCGACGCTGTCGCTGTACGCGCCAATGTCGAGGGTCCCTCCCGCAACCAGCAGGTCACCGCCTGCAAGCGCATCATTGATTCCAAACGCCAGCCTGCCGGCCCCAACGGTGGTCAATCCACCGTAGGTGTTTGCCGCGGCGAGCGTCAGTGCGCCGCTGCCCAGTTTTGTGACTGCGCCACTGCCGGATGCGCCGAAGGAGGACGCCAGCGATACATTGTTCGCACCGGTATCGAGCATTGCGGTTACGCCATTGCTGATGACAAGGCGGCCCGAAATATCCTGCACATTGCCCGATGCCCACTGGAGTGTGGACGTCCCCGCGAACGCTACGCTGCCGCCGTTCCCGAGCGAGTTGCTGGCAAATGCCACCGTGCCGGTCCAGATTGCTATACCGCCGGTGAAATCGCTGGTCGTCGAGGAGAGCGTGAGGACATTGGTCCCGGACTTGGCCAGTCCGCCAGTCCCGGTGATCTTGCCACTCAGCGCAACGCCGGATCCTGCGTTTACGGTCAGGGTGTTGGCACCCAGGTCAACGGGCCCGCCTGCGGTGAAGGTGGAGCCGGTTTCCACCGTGGTCAAAGTGATTGAGCTGGCCACCGTCACGGCGCCTGTGCCGAGGTTCAGGGCTGTTGCACCGGCCGCGGTGGTGCCATTGGCCTGGAAACTGACGCCCCATCGCGAAGGATTGCCGTTCACAGTCACGCCGCCCCCGGCGGTTGTCCATATCTGCGGCGTCCCTGCCGCAATATCCAGGGTCCCGGTCCCCAGCGCACCGGCCGCATTGACGCGCAGGATGCCTGAGCTGAGGGTGACACCGCCGAAGGTATTCCCGTTGTAGCTGAGGGCAAGCTCACCCGCGCCGATCTTGTCCATCCGCGCGGCACCGGTCACCGGCGCACTGATGGTAAGGGTGCGGTTGCTCACATCAACCGTTGAAGGACCTGTGGTCGTGGAAAGGATGAGCATGTTCGGACTCGCCGCCGCGATGGTCCAGTCGTGGCTCGGAGTGACGGCATCTTCAGAACGCAGGTGACCGACGGTCCGTGTCGCATCCAGGGTAACGGTCGTTGCACCCGTGAGATCGGCCATGAATGTGGCAGTCCTGTTGGAGCCGTCCGCAACCTGGCCCGACAACCACCGGTTTGTATCCGACCAGACACCTGAGACAACGGACGTCCATGTCCCGTCCGCGGCAATGGGCGTGAAGCTGAGCGGCGAGCCCCAGCTCTCGCCCCAGTAATTGGTTGCGTAGTACCGGTACCAGTAGGTCTGCCCGCTGACCAGGCCCGCGGCCTGCCAACTGCGTGCGCCCACGCCACCGATGCCGAAATCATTTGTCGCAAGCCACCCGTCGTAGACCTGTCCCAAGTCGCTCGTAGCCAGGTACACCCGCACTGTGGTCGGAACACTGCCGGTGGTGCTCAGGTTGCCGTTGAGCCACGCGCTGGTCGCATGCACGTTCGTCGGCGCAACAGTGCTGACCACCGGCGGCCCGTACGTCCGGAAGTTAGCCACCCCGCCCCAGGTCTCACCGAATGCGTTTGTCGCGTAGTACCGGTAGTAGTAGACGGTATCCACAACAAGTCCGTCGGCTTTCCACGTCCGCGGCCCCTCGGTGTCAGGTGCAAACGCATTTGTCCCCAACCAACCGGTATAAGAAGGATACAGGTCGTTCGTGGCCCAGTAGACCACGACCGTCGCCGGTGCGCCGCCATTGCTGACCATTGTGCCGTTCAGCCATGCGCTCGTGTTCAGGATATTCGTCGCGCCAAGCGTCGTGACGTCCGGAGTTCCCACTGTCTGGAAATTCGTCACCACACTCCAAGTCTCACCAAAGGTATTCGTGGCGTAGTAGCGGTAGTAGTAGGTACGGCCGGGCAGCAGCGGACCGGCAAGGCACGTGCGGACACCCGCAACCACAGTCGAACCGAGATCGTTGGTCCCAAGCCAGTCGGAGTAGACCGGGCCTGGATCGTTTGTGCCCCAGTACACGCGCACTGTCGTGGACGTGCCGCCGGTGTTGTCCAGACTGCCGTTCAGCCACGCGCTGGTCTTCTGCACATTCGTTGCGGCGAGGGAACTCACTGCCGGCGGACCAAAGGTGCTGAAGCTGATCGCCGCGCTCCACCCCACGCCATAGGAATTTGAAGCACAGTAGCGATAGTAGTACCTGGTAGTGGTAGCAAGCCCCACCAGATTGGTGGTAAAGGCAGCGCCATCCGGGAAGGTACCTGTGAAGTAGTTCGTGTATCGCCAGCCGCTCGCCTGATCCAGGCCGTCGGTCAACCCCCAGTAGAGGCGAACCTCGGCAGACGATGCGCCGTTCGTGACCAGCCGGCCGTTGAAGCATGCGCTCGTAAGCAAGACATTGGTCGCAGGCGCCCCCTCCACGCTCGGATACTCCGGCGGAGGAAGCACATATCGAACGATCACAGCACCAGAACCACCGCTCCCGCCCACCCCGCCGGACCCGCCGCCGCCGGCCCCGCCGCCACCGCCGCCCCGGCCGGCCGTTCCAGTGCCGCCGGAGCTGTTCCGTCCGCCATTGCCACCGACGCCGCTGCCGCCGATGCCACCGGCGGCCTGTTCGCAACCGCCACCGCCGCCGCCCGCGTAGAAGAGGCCCACCCCGCTGATTGAATTAGATATGCCGGCACCGCCAGCGCCGCCGTGCCCGGACCCGCCCAGGCCGGCGGCACCGCCGCCGCCGCCGGCACCGTAAGGCCAACTTACTCCGCCCGAACCACCGGCGTATCCCTGTCCATTGGTAGCCGCACCTCCGGCGATCGGCGGATTACTGTCCGAGTAGGCGCCGCCGCCGCCCGAACCGCCGTTCCGCCCTACGCCGTTCCTCGCATTCCCGCCGCCGCCGCCGCCAAAGGCTGTGAGAGCGGAAAACACAGAGTTGCTACCGGACTTGCCAAACCCGCTCTCGCTCTGACTGGCCTGTGCGCCGCCCGCGCCACCGGCGCCGACTGTCACCTGATACGTGCCACCCGTGAGGAACATGTTGGTATAGATGTAGCCGCCGGCACCGCCGCCGGCCGATGACCCGGCATAGCTTGCGATTCCTGCCCCGCCGCCGCCGCCTGCGACGATCAGCACATCCGCCGTTCCGCCCATCGCAACAGTGAAGGTCGAGCTGCCAATGTTCGTGAATATGTGAATGCGGCTGCCGTCGAACAGGTTTGTCGCGTCGCCGCCAATGGCGGACATCCTGCCGTGGCCGTAGGCGGTCCTGAAGTTCTCGGTGGTAGCCGCCCACGCCTCGGCGATGGAGTTTGTCGCGTAATAGCGGTAGTAGTAGCGGGTTCCCGGCGCGAGTGTGGTGATGTTCGTCGTCAACGTGCACCCGCTGCCGAACGCATTCGGGAATTCATTCGTGAACTGCCAGTCCGTCGCAACGGCCTGGCCATCGTTCGTGCCCCAGTAGAGGCGCACAGTGGCCGCACTCACCCCGTTCGTAACCAGCATTCCATTCATGCAGGCGCCGAATGAGAACACGTTCGTCGCCGGGAGTGTCGTCACCGACGGCAGACCGATGGTCGTGAACGCCACGCCGGTGCTCCCGCCCCAGGCGGTCTCAAGGCCAACGTTCGTAGCGTAGTACATGAAGTAGTACGTAGTAACCGGGGTCAGGTTGGTGAGTGTGTTTGTCACCGTGCCGGCGGATGGCAGTGTGCCCAACTCGTTCGTGAAGCTCCACGTCAGGTTCGTGCCGGGATTCGTCAGACCGTAGAACAGGTAGCCCGTCGCGGCAGTACCGCCGTTCGTCGTCACGCTCACCGTCACCGCCGCCGACGTCGCCCCCAGGTTGC
>JBAXKQ010000028.1:0-23842 GCA_037135275.1 bacterium | reverse complement strand
ACTCCCCGGTGGCCGGTCGCCGGAGCGCGGCAATGTTGCAACCTGGCAGGATTGACAGCAAGAGCTATCCGTAGGTGGTGCCGAAAAGAGGCAGGACGACGAGGCCGGCAACGAAACCGCCCAGTGCGCCGCCGAGGTGGTCAAGGGCCTCTATCCATGCTCCGGCGGTGGCCGGGCCCACGCCGGCGGCACCGAGGCGGCTTGCGGCGGTTGGCACATAGAAGCCGCAGAGGAAACCGCTGGTGACGAAAGTTGCGGCAAAGCCGGCGCGGGTGGGGTTCCCGGCGAGGAGCAGGATGAGACCGCACAGGACCATGTTCGCCGGGATTATGAACCGTAGCGTGGCTGACGACATCCGGGACGACGCCGACAGCAGGCGGGTTGCCAAGGAACTTCCCGCCGCCAGTCCGGCCATCCACAGGGCTGTTATGACTCCGATGTGGAGAAAGATGGACCCGAAGGCCGACTGGTACAGGTACATGAGAACGACGCAGATGCCCATTCCCGCGGCACCGGTCGTGAAGACGAGCACATAGTCGTCGACTGTAGTGGTGCCGGTGAATCCGGACCGGCTCCTGGTCCCATGTGCTCTTGCCAGGAAAACGAACCTGAGCAGCGGCAGGAGCAGCAGTGCGACAGGAAGGACCATTGCGCCATGCAGTGCAAAAGTCCTTATGCTGTTGCCAAATCCGGCGGCGGCGCCTGTTTCCCGGGCGGCAAAGAGCAGACCGTGCATCAGGGCCCTCGGGGTCCTGTCGGTGTTGAGGAGCAGGTCGCCGGGGGTATTGCGTGCGACCTCCTCGTAGCGCTGCATCTGGTACTCGGTGCGCTGGGGCATGTACAGGGCCATCAGGCCGTCCGGCGGGTAGATCCTGCTGGCGCCTTCAACCCCGGCAAACCGGTCCCGGAGAAGGGCTGGGGCGGTGGCCAGATCGGGGCCGTCCGACGCAATCAGCCAGCTCTCCTCGCCGGGCTTCAGGACGATGTTCCGGAAGACCGGACGCAGCGAGGCCAGGACCGACGCGCCGATGTTGACGCGGTCGTCGCTCATGAAGTTCTCGCCGGCCGAGATGCGGACGCCGAGGATGCCGTCCTTTCCGAGGCGGTTCTTCAGCAGCCGGAAGTACTCCACCGTGAAGTAGCGGTTGAGTGCCAGTGTGGTGGCGTCCGGCAGGTTCATCATGATCACATCATATTGTGCAGTTGTCCCTTCCAGCCACCCGCGCATATCCCCGGCGGGCGTGTGCAGCCTGTCTGCGCCGGCCTTGAGCCTGGCAGGCAGCACGGAAAGCAATGCGGGCGGGTAGGCCGGATCCGGATCCAGCCAGGTTACGGTCTCAGCCTGCGGCAGTTCCAGCAGGCGCGTGCATATCGCGTATGCGCCACGGCCGGCCACAAGGAAGCGCCTGGCCGCCGGCCGCTGGGCCAGGTGCAGGGCGATCACCTCCGAGGCGTGCTCAGTGGCCGGGATGACGTCAGTTACCGTCTCCCATGCCACAACATTGAACTGATCGCCGTACTCGCCATAGAGGTACCGCCCCTCCGGGGTCGTGAAGCTGCCGCCGCAGGTTCCGGTGGCCAGGATGCGCCGCCAGGTCCTGTTGTCACCGTGGTGTTCCCACCGGCCAGGCATTCCAGACAGCAGGACAGCCGCAACGGCAAGGGCCGGCACCGCTGCGGATATGTATGAGCCCCTTGCGAGCCTGTATGCCCCGAACATCAGCGTCAGCAGCAGTGCAGCGCAGAGGAACACCAACTCCCCGGCCATTCCGGCCGCAAGCAGCAAGGTCACGGCAAGGCCGCCAACCACGCTGCCGATTGTCTCCAGGACATAGACCCTTGCAACAGGCAGGCCGCCGGCATCGCTCATCCACCGGCAGGCAAGCGTGAACAGCAGGCCGGTGCAGAAGCTCACCGGTGCGTTGCACAGGAAGGTGACCGGCAGCATGGTGAGAAGCGGCAGCAGTTCGTAGGGTTGGACTCCGGCGAGTTCCCTGGCGCTGGTGAGCAGCCACCATTGCAGCACATAGGCCGGCAGGTAGAGGAGTGCCAGAAACTCGAAGCGCCTGGCGAGGAATCCGGTTGCGCTGGTGTGGATACGACCGCACACCGCGCCGGCCGCCACCCACACAAGCCATGAGGCGAAGAAGCACGCTATGCCGAGCTCATTCCCCTCGAATACGGTCAGGAACACCCTGAAGAGCAGTGTCTGTGAGGCGATGGCAAGGAAGCCCACAGCGGCGATGAGTCCGGAATCCTGCCAGCCAACCTTCCGTGTCGCCTGCATTCGTCAGCCCTTCCACTTGCCTTCGGTGCGCATTGCTGCTTCATCGGGTTCGCACAGGCGACCGGGGAAGGTGTCCGGCTTGAGGGCTTTCATAACCCGCGCAGGTGAGGTGCGCGATGAAACCCAGCGTGCACCCGCCACGCACATGAGTCCCGCCGCCACAAGCATCCGGCCGAAGCGTCTTCGTGTCATTTCCATACGCCGTGGATCCTCCGTTTACAGCCGGGGCACAGGCCGTCCACCAGGTTGTTCTCCTGGACCTGGTGCCCGACGCGGCGGATAAGCATGCCGTGGCAGCCGGGGCAGCGGGTGGATGCGCTGTCGGCTTCGAGCAGGTTTCCGATGTAGACGTAGTCCAGACCGCTTGCGGTCGCTATATCGCGGGCTCTGGTGAGCGTCGATGCGGGTGTCGGGGGGAGATGCCGCATCCGGTACTGCGGGAAGAACCGCAGGAAGTGCAGTGGCGTCTCGCTGCCGAGGTTTTCCTTGATCCACCGGCACAGTGATTCGATCTCCTCATCCTTGTCGTTAAGGGTGGGAATGAGCAGGTTCGATGCTTCGACATGAACACCCATCGCCTTGCACACGACAAAGTAGTTCAGCACGGGAGCCAGCGTGGCGCCGCAGATCTCCCTGTAGAACCGGTCGGACATGGCCTTCAGGTCTATTGTCACCGCATCAACGTGTTTGCAGAGCTCACGCAGTGGTTTCTCGTTCAGGTATCCTGCGGTCACAAGAACATTTCTGAGGCCGGCTTCGCGGGCAAGCATGCAGCTGTCCAAGGTGTACTCGTAGTAGACCGATGGATCCGTATACGTGTATGCCACCGACACGCAACCGGTTCGCTTCGCCCTTCTCACCACGTCCGCCGGGGGTAGGGGGAATGCCGTCGCCTCCTCGGGATCCTGCTGTGAGATTTCCCAGTTCTGGCAGTTCTTGCAGTGAAGGTTGCAGCCTACTGTTGCCAGGGAAAAGACGGAGGTTCCGGGCAGGAAATGGTTCAATGGCTTCTTCTCTATGGGATCTACGTGGACTGCGGATGGGAATCCGTAGGTCACCGCACGAAGCCTGCCATCCATGTTCACGCGGATCCTGCAGTCGCCCCGTTCGCCAGGCTTTATAACGCAGTACTTCGGGCACAGATCACACTGCACGACCATGGTCAGCCTTCCCGCCGGGCATAATACGCCCCACTCGTTGTCGCCTCGATGATACTCCAGCACCGGAGGGGGTTTCAATAGCTTTGAATATGTCGCTAGATGCCGCCTCAGATGCAAATTGCCCTTTGCGTGCCCAGCGGCTAGTGTTGGCACCTGTTTGCGGGAGAGATAGGTGTTCACGCTATGTGAAATGCCGCCGGCGGAGGATGGTATCGTGGGTGGAAGCAGGGAAAGTGACATGCAGGCGGGACCGGCGGCCGGGTTGTCACCGGCCAGGGTATGGCTCACGGCGGTGAGGCCGTTCGCTTACACAGCGTCCGCGCTGGCCGTGGTGCTGGGGCTCGCGGTCTCGAGCTACTCCGGATATCCGATACGGTGGGGGGCATTTGCGGTCACGCTCCTGGGTGTGCTGTGCTTCCATACCGCGGCGAATCTTCTCAACGACTGCTTCGATCACCGCCGCGGGCTTGACACGCAGGTGTTTCCGATGAGCGGGGCGGTGGTGCGCGGCTGGCTGACGGAGAGGCAGGTGTTCACGGCTGGCGTTGTGCTGCTGGGGATAGGCGTGGCGTGCGGGCTTTGCCTGACGTGGTATGCTGGCTGGGTTGTCCTCATGCTGGGGCTCGCCGGGGCGGTCTTTGCCGTGGGTTACACGACGCCCAGGCTATGCTTCAAGTACGCGGGGTTGGGTGACTTCGCAATCTTCTTCGCGTTCGGGGTGCTGGTGGTGTTCGGCACCTTCTGGGTCCAGGCGCAGGAGTTCCGCTGGCTGCCTGTCCTCTGGAGTGTGCCGCCGGCGCTTCTCACCACCGGCATCCTGCACGCCAACAACTGGCGCGATCTTGAGAGCGACCCGGCCAGCGGCTGCCGGACCCTTGCGACCATACTGGGGAGTCGTGGTTCCGAGGTGTACTACGGCTTCCTTGTGTTCGGCCCGTTCGTTCTTGTCCTCGTCTATCTGCTGATCGGTATCGTTCCCGGACTGGGCGTGCATACACCGCCGGTGACACTGGTGTCGTTTCTCGCCATGCCTCTGGCTGTAAAGCTGGCGAGGGTGAAGCGCAGCGGCACTCCCGGTCAGTTTGCGATGCTGGATGGCAGCACGGCCCAGTTGCACCTTGTGTTTACGGTTCTTTGTTCGGGCGCCTTCTTCGTGGCCAGGTATCTATGACAGAAGACACGCAAGACCAGTCGGATCCGCGCCTGAGACGGCTCTGCTACGCCGTTATCGCAGTGGCCATGGTGGTCTTTGCCCTTCTGTTTCTCAGTGCCACCAGTTTCTTCTGGATTCAACTGGCGGTTTCAGCGTCGGCGCTTGTCCTGCTTGCCTTCGCGGTGGAAAGGGCCGGCATGCTGGCCGCGCTCAGGAGGATGGGAAGGCACGGCATCCTGTGGACTGTGCTGATGGGGCTGGGCTCTGCTGCGGCGCTTTACCTTGTGTTCATGGCCGGCAACGCCGCATCGAGGGCAATGTTTTCCTTCGGGGGCCCCCAGATCGAGGCTGTCTACGGTTTGGGCAGCGAAACGCCACGGTGGCTGATTGCCGTCCTGCTGGTCCTGGTGGTCGGGCCGTGCGAGGAACTGTTCTGGCGGGGCTATGTCCAGCGTCGCCTGGTGGCCGAGTTCGGATTCCCGGGGCTGGTGGCGTCGGTGTTCGCGTACGGAGCCGCCCATTTCGTGACGATGAACTTCATGATGATCATGGCCGCGCTCGTGTGCGGTTCCTTCTGGGCGATCCAGTACCACTTCTTCCGCTCTCTCCGAGCCAACATGATCAGCCACGCGGCCTGGGCTGCCACGATATTCGTGCTGTTGCCCCTTCACTGATGGGGCGGGGGGGGAGCGCAGGCGCTTCTAGTGTGCGTCCCTGACAAGTTTTAAGTCGGCCTCGAGCATCTCGTCGACGAGCTGTTCAAACGTCCTGTTGTGTTTCCAGCCAAGCACGCTGCGCGCCTTGGATGAATCACCGATCAGGAGATCCACCTCGGCCGGCCGGAGCAGTGCCGGGTCGGTCTGGACGTAGTCCCTGTAGTCCAGTCCCACCTTGCGGAAGGCGATATCGCAGAACTCACGGACACTGTGGGTCTCGCCTGTGCAGACGACGTAGTCGTCGGGCTTCTGCTGCTGCAGCATCAGCCACATGGCCCTGACATACTCCTCGGCATGGCCCCAGTCGCGCCTGGCTTCAAGGTTGCCGAGCAGGAGTTTGTCGGCGAGGTTGTTCCGGATCAGCGCGACATGGCGGGTGATCTTGCGAGTGACGAACTCGAGTCCGCGGCGCGGCGATTCGTGGTTGAACAGGATCCCGGACGACGTGTGCAGGTTGTATGCCTCGCGGTAGTTGCGGGTGAGGTCATACCCCGTGACCTTGGATATTCCGTAGGGGCTGCGGGGATGGAAGGCGGTTTTCTCGGTCTGCGGTGTCTCGTGGACCTTTCCAAACATCTCGCTTGAGCCGGCGAAGTAGAAACGGCAACCCGGCGCCACGTCCCGCAGGGCCGACAGGACGTAGTGGGTTCCGTTGATGTTTGTGTTGAGAGTGGAGAATTCGTCCTCGAACGAGTACCCGACGAAACTCATTGCCGCCAGATGGTAGCATTCATCGGGTTGCACGGTATGCATCACATGCCAGATGCTGGGGAAGCTCTCGAGCGAGGCGCCGTGGATGTGGATATCCTTGAGCAGGTGCCGGATGCGGTGTAGATGGTGCTCGGAATCCGAGCTGGCAACCCGCCTGACGATGCCGTGCAACTCGTAGCCGCCTGCGAGAAGCAGTTCCGCCAGGTAGCTTCCGTCCTGTCCGCTTATCCCCGTGATTAGTGCTTTCCTGGCCATGTGTTCCTCCTGCTCTTGGACTTCCTACTTCATTGACAACATCTTCTCTTTCCGATCCGGGTGGTAGCTACAGTACTCCGGTTTCACGCTCCGGCGAATCCACCACCATGCGTACGGCGTCGCCCACCTGCGTGATCTGGCTGTCAGTCATGGTCAATCCGTTGGGAATATAGAAGCCCCTGCGTGCGAGCATCTCTGCATTGGGGCATGGTGCGGCCCGCAGCCTGCCGGTTCCAAGGAAGACGGGCTGTTCGTGCATCGGCCAGAAGAAAGGCCTTGTTCCAATTCCCAGCGCGAGAAGGCGTCTCATGGCCTCGGCGGCGTCGAAGGGGATTTCGGGGCCAAGCACGAGGCCATAGGCCCAGTAGCCATTCGTGGCCCGGGCGGTTTGAGGAAGCGGCAGCCGGACTCCGCGCAAGCCTGACAGCAGGCGGTTGTACGCCTCGCCGATCTGGCGTTTCCTGGCGACTGTCCGGTCCAGTTCCTCCAGCTGTGCCAGCCCCAGCGCTGCCGGCAGGCTGCTCATCCGCATGTTCCAGCCGAGTTCCTTGTGGACGAAGCGCGCCCCGTCCTGGAAGCAGAGGTTGCGGAGTGAGCGGCAGCGGGCGGCCAGCGCAGGGTCGTCCGTCATGATCATTCCGCCTTCGCCGGTGGTCACGAACTTGTTGGGATAGAAGCTGAAGGTGCTGATATCGCCGAAGCTGCCGCAGTGGCGATCGCCGTACATGAGACCGTGTGCCTCGGCGGCATCCTCGATCACCCTGAGCCGGTGGCGTGAGGCCAGTTCCAACAGCGGGTCCATGTCCACCGGCAGTCCGTAGACATGGACCGGCATAATGGCCTTTGTGCGCGGGGTGATGTTGCGTTCTATCTCCTCGATCTTCATTGTCCAGGAGTCGGCATGGCTGTCGACCACCACCGGGGTGGCACCCGCCCTGACCACGGCCGCCGCGCAGGAGATGATCGTCAGGCTGGGCATGATCACCTCATCGCCAGGGCCGATACCAAGCGCCGCCACGGCCACGTCGAGCGCTGCGCTTCCATTGCAGACCGCCACACCGTGCAGCCTGCCGACCTGGCGCGCGAAGGCTTCCTCGAAGCGCTGGACGAACGGCCCCTCGGACGAAATCCAGCCCGACGTCAGGCACTCCGTCACGTAGCGGAGCGCGTTTGGCGCCATCAGCGGTTCGCTTACCGGTATGAAGCTCACAGTGGTTAACCTCACTCCACCCGTACGTGTTGCTGATCCACAGGTTCAAAACGCCGCTTATCGGCGTCGGGGCTATAGGGTCCCTGCTTGATCTCCACCATCTCGGTGGCCTCCAGCATTTCGAACCCGTGGCCGCCGCCGGCGAGCAGCACGACGTCGCCGGCGGTCAGCACACGGCTGACAACATACGCCTGCGAGTGGTCGTAGAAGTCGATGCGAACCCGACCGCTCCTGACAAGAAGCACCTCCTGCGTTCCAACGAGTGCGCGCTGGACCGGCAGGTGCACATGCGGGGCTATGGTGTATCCAGCCGGCCTGTTCATGTATGCCAGTTGCTGAGAGAAGGATGGTGGGGTGAAGAAGTCTATGCCATCCCGCGAGAAGCCTGATCGCACAATGATGGCGAGAAGCTCCGCGCCGTGCATGACGCGGTCAAGCGCCTGGCCATCGGCGGGCGAGCCGGTCGCCTTGACGGCATGAGCGACGTCCGCCTGCGATCGGGCAAGGGGCTCGGTGATCCATGCCGCCAGCTGTTGTGAGCGGTTCATGGTGGCCTCGTACGCCGCCATGGGTTCCGGCTTGAAGTACGATTCGATCAAGACCCGCAGGGGTGCGCGCAGGAGCGGATGAACCTGGTCCAGGTAGCCCGGCCTGTAACCACGCCATCCAGGGGTGGGCCAGCGGATTGCCAGCTTCCTGAGGCGCAGGAATGATCGCATCGCGGATACCACCGGCATGGGTTTGAGCCAGTTACGATGGTGACGCACAAGGTAGGCTGCCACGGCCGACTTCGGGATCCGGCGCACGCAGTCCAGCATCTGTGCGTGCAGGCGTCCCGAAACCCGCAGCTTCGGCAGCACGGTCTGGTCGTCGGCCCACTGCACCTTCGGTTCCCAGGCGCGCTGGGCGATCAGCGCGGTTTCCAGATCGGCACCCATCTCCGCCGGATCGGCTCCCGACGCCATGGCCGTTAATGCGATACGCAGGCACTGCGAGCAGTGGTTGCACATGGGGGCGTCGCGCGGGGTGGCCCAGCAGGAGAACTGCATTTCGCGCAGGTCTGGATACCGCTGCCACAGGATGTGCTGCACCTGGCCGCTGTGAAGCGCCGCGGTCAGGGAGCCGTGGCTGAATCCCCACGGCGCGATCAGGGCCGCGATGCTGCGCTGTGTTACCAGCGAGTACACCGAATGCGGATGCTGGATGATCCTGCCGTCACGCTCGCTGTTGTCATTCACCTCGTTCTCTGAGGCCAGATAGAGATGCGGTACGTTCATGGCTGCGCCGGCCAGCATGAGCGACGTGAAGTAGAGGAATGTGTCGGTCAGTTCGTTCACCGCTACGGAGTAGCCGCATTCCAGGGAGAAGGTGTTATTCCAGCATGAGCGGAAGTCGGAGTGAACCTCAAGCACCTCGACACGGCGCCTGCGTGCCACCTCGCCGAGGAGCCATCGCCTCTTCGGGTGTTGATGATCCTGCAGGGGCGGCATGGGCGATGTCGTCGCGACAAGCAGGGGGTTGTCGCTGATTTCCGACAGCACACCGGCCTGAAAAAGGCTGTCTTTCCCGCCGCTGAACGCGGATCCACAGCGTGCGCCCGAGACAATAGGGGCGACAGCCTGGTCGAGGGCAGGGCCATCCCAGGCGAACTCCACATTCAGGGCCGTCTGTGGTGTACCGCTCACCCTGTGCGCCTCCATCGTGTTGAACTGGGCGGTCATGAGCCGCATCCAGAACTCTGTTTCGTCAGGCGACAATGCCGCTGGCAGCCTGATCCTGCATGGATTCAGCAGGACCCACTGGGGATGGATGCAAAGCATCACGGCCTGCATGATCAGCCTGGCCGGCAAGCGCTCGAGATTGATGTGGTCGGGAAAGACCATTTCATATCCGGATCTGGTGAAGAGCCGTGACGCCGGGCTCACCTCCCACCGGACCGTCAGCCGGTTACGCTTGATTTCCGGGGCATGGACGACGATGTCATTCATGATCCAATCATCCCTTGTGTGAGTGAATCGTACAGGGCTCCAAGCCTGTGTGTGACCATTCCGGCGGCAAAGCGTTCCGTATAGCGCGCGCGCGCGGCCTGTCCCAGCCGGGCCCGGAGCTGAGGGTTCGTCAGGAGCTGCTGCAGCCCGGCGGCAAGCGCCACTGGATCCCGCGGCGGGACCAGCCATGCGTGACGTTCATGGTCGACATCCTCCGGGATGCCGTCCACCCCGGAAGCAACGATGGCCCGGCCGCACTGCATCGCCTCGAGAAGTGATACCGAACCGCTGTGCTCCTCGTATGACGGCAGACAGAAGATGTCGGCTGCCCTGAGGTACGGCTGGATGTCTCGCACGTAGCCGGGCAGCATCACCTGCGACGGATCCAGTCCACCCTTCAGCGCGAGCCGCCTGTTTGCGGCCAGCAGCTCCCCGCCGCTCAGGATGCATGCGCGGAACGCCACGCCTCGCTGGCGCAGCAGGCACAGCGCATTGATCATTATGTCCAGGCCCTTTCGTGGATCATGCCGTGATACTGAAACGATCAGGGGCTCGTCGCCGGCAGGAAGGCGTGCGTCGGATATTGTGCCGCCAGGTGTTTCCGGCAGGAATGCCAGCTCGGACGCGTACGGGAATAGTTGGAGCTGTGGAACAGGTCCGAGGTGCTGTTCCACGAAGCGTTGCACGGACCTGTAGTTGACCAGCAACAGGTCGGCGCCGGTGTAGGCGCGCCGTTCAAGTGGAGATATGACTAGATCGCCGTACCGGCACTCAAGTGTACGCAGGAACGCATGGAACCGGCCGTAGCTCCTGACTGCGCCCTCGAGCTTGGAACGATATTCCTCCTTATACACTGTGTAGGAGTTGACGATGCTTCGAACCGGGCGGCCTTGCTGCCGGCGGAATCCCGCGGTATCGACGGCCGCGGCACCCCAGGTGCTGAAGCCGTGAAGGATGACGGGTCCGTCGGCGCCGGCAAGGTGGCGCCTCAATGCTCGATTCAGGAGTGGCACATGCCACCCGGCGTGGCGCGAACGGATGCTGGTCTTCTCGCCAAGCCGGTAAAAGGCAAATGGAGACATCACGCGGTGAATCATGCCGTACGGCGCAGCGACAATCTCATTTCTGGAGGAAACACAGAAGATCTCGGGGCTATAGCCGGCGGCACATGCTGCGCGTGCATATGCCCTGACGTAGCTCGAATGCCCTCCCATGGTTTCCGAGAGGGGATCCTTGCCGGACACGAACACCAGCTTCGCTGCGCTCATCATCACCCTTTCGGCGGGCCACAACACCCATTTGAAAGAAGTCCCCACTTTCGCAGAAGCTGCCGACAAACGCAAGATTGATGCAGGCGGTGTGCAGGTGGCACATGCGTGGCGATTCATCTGGTGAGGGGCGGAACTCAGCAACGACGCGTTAGGAAGTGAGATGGCCGGTCATTCAGGTCTCGGCCGGCACAAGGAGGATGCTGTTGACGGAGCCGTACCCGGTCCGGACAGACACGGCACAATTCGGGTCAATGTGCCACTTGCCGTCCACGATAAACCTGTATTCATGGCGACCCGGTGGTACTCGAACGATCGCCCTGAAGTGCCCGTTTCCGGACTCGTCCTGCAAAGGAGCGGACATGGGGTTCCAGTCATTGAATGTGCCTGCCACAGCCACCTTGCATCCCGGTGGCTTACACAGTCGGAACTCAATAGGTATTTCAGCTTTCATAAGGCACTCCTCCGCTATCAACCCGCGGCTTCTATCAGAGCGGCGTATCAGACTGTATCGGGCAAGCCACTATCAGGGCTGGCAGAAAACATGAGGCTAATTCTCTTGAGCGTCACAGATCAGCGCCTGCCCATCGTGGCGTATCGTACAGGGCTCCAGACATGTTTTGCCACGTGCCGCGATCGTTTCCCGCAGAGTCCTTCCGCAACCGGTGTTGTAGTTCGGGCAAAGAGCGTATGTGGACGTGAAACAAAGGCCGGTGGCCTTGCATGGGCCGGTGGTTGCATTCCTGCCGTGTTGCATGGCGGTGCACAACGACTCGCGGAAAGCGCCGGGGCACCTGCCACGGGTCTTCTGCAGGAGCGTGAGGATCCGCTCCAGGCTGGTGTAACGGATCGGCTTATGCACTATCCCGATGACGACGGAAGGCGGATAGGCGGTAAGCACATCCTCGCAGCTGTCGCCCGTCATCAGCAGAACCCTTGGAAGGCGGTCGCCCAGCTTCGCATGGACCGATAGCGCCACATCAAAACCGTTGAGGTCCTGAAGCGCAACACCGCTGACCACCAGGTCGACCTGCTCAGTGAGGCCGGCCAGTGCAGCCCTGGGATTGGTAAAAGGCTGCACTTCGTGCCCCATGTGCGTCATCAGGTTGGCCACAACAGCGAGCGCCGAAGCATCATCCTCAATAAGGATTATACGCACAGCAAGTCCCCATTCCAGCAACTTCACCCCTCAAACACCGTGTCTGTCGGAATACACCCGAACAGCCAAGGTATGTGTATCAAAGCGCGAGGCAAGTAAATATCGTGCTGAACACGATTGCGCTGTAGTGGAATACGGGAGGTGTCTACTTGTCCGATTCAGCCACAAAGCGTGCTGCGTTCGAGACAAGGGATGTACTGTTCCTGATGTCCAGCTTTTCCTTGATGCGGGCGCGGTGGGATTCAACGGTGCTGACTGCAATCTTGAATTTGCGCGCAACCTCGCTGGTGCTGAGTCCTTCACCGAGGCAGCGGTAGACTTCAAGCTCGCGATCGCTGAGCAGTTCCGTCGGGGACTTCCCGGGTTGTTGGCTGCCGCTCATCCGGCGACTCACCAGCCGGCTGACGATGTTGTCGCTGAGGGCCAGTTGGCCGCCCAGCACCTTGCGGATGGCTGCTATGATTGTGTCGGCGGACTCGCGTTTCATCACGTATCCCTTTGCGCCAGCCATGATGGCGCGGTCGGCGTAGAGATCCTCGTGGTGCATCGACAAGGCCAGGATGGGCGTTAGCGGGTGTGCCGCGTGGATGTTCTTTATCAACTCGAGTCCGCTGCCTTCCTCGAGGGATATGTCGACGATTACGGCGTCAGGGCGGTGCGTATCCACCGCGGAGAGTCCGGCTGGTGCGCTGCCGGCGTCCGCGCAGACCATGAGATCCGCCTGCTGGTTGATGATCCGCCCGAGTCCCTCGCGCAGGAGTGGATGGTCGTCGACTATCAGGATCTTCTTCTTTCCGGATGCGCGCGATTGAGTTGTCTTGCTCATGACTTGGCCTCCCCGTGCGGGCGACCCGCCGGCAGCGTGCATGTCACTGTCGTGCCCTGGTCGCGAGTGCTCGTGATTGCAATCGTTGCCCCGATTACGTCCGCCCTGTACCTCATGATGCGCTGGCCCATACCGGTGCCATTGGCCGATTCGCGCGGCATTCCAGCGCCGTTGTCGGCGACGATGAGGGTCAGGCAATTCCTCCCGCGCGAAAGGCGAATGTCTATCCTGCCTGCCTTGCTGTGCTTCACTGCGTTGTGTACCGCCTCACCGGCTATGCGGTAGAGTTGGTGCGCAATGCTGTCGTCTGCCAGCGCGACCGTTTGCGGGCCGGAGTAGGTGCAGGCAATACGGAACGTGTCCTGGGTATTCACCGCCAGCTCCCGCAGGCTGTCTGCGAGTCTGCCTTTCCACAGCTGGCCAGGGAACAGGCCGTGAGACAGGTTCTGCGCCTGTTGCACGGTTCTCCCCACCATCTGTGATATGCGTTCCAGCTCCTCCACCTCTGGTGTCGACCGTTCCGCGAGAGAGTGCTGTACGGCGTTTATGAGGTAGCGAATCCCGGCAAGTGATTGGCCGACACCGTCGTGCAGGTCCTGGCCGATGCGGCGCTGTACCTGCTCGCTTATGTCGAGCACCTGCCGTTGAAGCTCGGTCCGTTCGATGCGCCCCCGGAGCGCCATGATACCGAATGACAGGTCGCTCGCAAGCTGTTGGAGCAGCCGCACCTCAGAGTCGTCGAAAGCTTCCGGGTCGCCCGAGTATATCGTCAGGGCCCCAAAACAGCCCGTCTCGCTAACAAGCGGCAGCGCCAGGGCATAGTGGTGAGTGCCATCCCCGCCGGTTGACGATAATCCCTCCAATAGGTGATCTTTCACCGCGTCGCGGCATATGGTTGGCTGCCCGGTGCTGATTGCCGCCCCGGCCGGGCCAATGCCCTGGTCATGGCTGGCCAAGGTCGCGTTCATGTGCAGGAGGTGATTCCTGTCGAATCCGAACGACGCGATGGGTCGGAGTGATTTGACGGTGTCGTGCCCGGTATAGCCCACCCAGGCCATCTGGTATCCGCCGGTTCGTACAGCAATCCTGCACGCGGCTGTCAGCAATTCCTGTTCGCTCGAACTTCGAAGCAACTCGTGCCCGCATTCGGTGAGTACACGCAAGGCGCGATTCGTACGGGCCAGCGCGACCTGATTGCGCCGGTGCTCGGTGATGTCGCGCGTAATGCCGCGGATCCGGAGCGGCCAGCCGGCGCCGTCGTACTCTGTGCTGCCGGCAATTGCCAGCCAGCGGACCAGACCGTCGTGGAGGATCACCCGGAACTCCACCGCATCGTAGCTTCTCCTCTCCTTGATCGCTTTTTCCATTCTCGTCCGCACCATCTGCCGATCGTCTGGGTGAATGCTCTTGTAGAAGCTTGAGAGGTTGTTGTGCCGGTATCCGTGTGGCCTGTCGAACAGTTCCGCGACAGGACCGTTTTCAAAGATTGCACCACTGGCCGGATAGAGTTCCCACGCAACGACGTGTGCCGAGTTCAGTATCGATTCGAGTCTCTCTACTCCCTGATTCAACTCAGCCGTGCGTTCCGCCACCCTGCGCTCAAGGTCGGCTGCCATGGTGCGGATGGCGTCCTCCGCCTTCCTGCGAGCGGAAATGTCCCGCGTGATGCCCAGTATGATTATCTCGCCGCTCAGGGGGTCCTTGACGAGATCACAGACGACTTCGGTCCAGACGGTTGATCCGTCCTTGCGCACTTGTTCAATCTCGCGTGATGTGTGCCAGCCGACCCGTCCCTTGCGGCCGTTTGCAATCAGTGAGCCGATGGCATCGCCGGCAGCTTGCAGTGATCCAGGCGCTATCTGTTGCTCGAGCGGCTGCTGCAGTACCTCTTCCGCCGTGTAGCCGCGCAGCCGGAAGGTTGTCGGTCCGACGAATGTGAATTTGCCGTCCAGGTTCATAATCCAGACTACATCGCTGGCGTTCTTTGCGAATAGGCTGTAGAGATTCTGGCTCGCTTTCAATCCATCCTCGGCCTGCTTGCGGGCTGTGATGTCCATGATGTTGCCGAAGATCCTGACGACTTTGCCATCCCTGCGCTCGGCCTGTCCCGCTGTGCGAACCCATAAACGACGGCCCTTTGCGGACGTGAACTGCAGCTCAAGATCGTAAGGTGTGCCGTTCTTCGCCAGGGCGACAAAGGCCTTTCTCAGGGGCTTCCGGGCTTCAGGGGCATAGAAGTTGATTTCGCGGGTCGCGTCGCCGGGGGTGAACTCGTCCCTGGATAAATCATAGATCCGGTAGGTTTCATCTGTCCACGTGCTGAGTCGTGTGGTCAGATCGTACTCCCAGCCGCCGACGAGGCTGATGCGCTCAGTCGTGGCCAGCAGCGCCTCGCTCCTGCGGAGTCGCTCCTCCGTGCGCCTGCGTCCGGTGATATCGCGCCAGATGCCCTGGACAAGGATGCGCCTGCCCAGCGTAATCCTCCTGGCCCTGACCTCGATATCCAGTATGGTGCCGCTCTTCGTCCGTTGTTTGGTCTCGAAGACCTCGACACTGCTGGCGGTAATGCGACTGGCGTGGCGTTTTGTCTCACCAGATGACTCGATGACCTCCAAGTCCGACACCTTCAGCCTGGCGAATTCTGCGCGAGAATAGCCGAGGTGCCGGCAGGCTTCGTCATTGAAGTCCACAATATCGAGGGTCTTCACGTCAAACAGCACTATGGCGTCGGCCGCCTGTTCAAAGAGGGCCTTGTACTTGGCCGTGGCGTCGCTCCCGTGCATGTCCGGCTGCGAGTGAACTCCCGGCCCGCTTCCGCGGGATGACGATGTTCGCGTCTCTTTTGCCTTCCGTGAGGAACTCCTTGCAGCCGGAGGTGTGGACGAACGCCGGTGACGCATGGCATCAGATCGCGCTTTCATGGGTGAAACTATGGCAGAACACGTTAGGAAATGCACTCATTGTGTTGCAAAAAGGTGCGGGAATCCGGAAAGGCGGGCGGGGCGGGTCACGCGTCCCTTGCCGCCAGGCGGTCGCGGATCATTTTCAGAATGATGAACGACTCGCGCTCGCGCTCCTCCAGCGAGCCCGTGATGTAGGCGATTGTCTCCCGGTACCCCGGAATGAACACCTTCGACAGCGCATTGCATCGGCGCTGGGTTTTGCGGAGTTCGCGTGCGAGGCGGATGACCGCATTTTCCAGTTCAGCAAGATTGGCGATAAGCTTCAACAAGTCGACGAAACGGCGCATGGCCACATCAGTGTCCGCCGAGGTTCCTCCCACACCGAACCTGGCGCCGGCAGTGTCGATGTCCGCCGTCACATGCGGTATGCGCATGCCCATCAGGTGCTGGTCCGACAAGCCGACCGTATGTCCAGGTTTTACACCCAGGGCCGCGCTCGCTACGGCCTCAGAGCCAATATCGAGTGTGGCCTCGCGCAGTGAACCGAAGGCGTCTTCGAGGGCTTTGGCGACTGCGCGTTCCGCCTCTCCTGCGCGTGCCAGCCTGCTCATGAGTTCAAAGACCAGGATCTGGCGCTTCTGCTCGAGAAGATCATAGCCCTCTTCCGCGAAGGCGAGCTGCCTTTTCAGGTTGAGAAGGTTTGATTTCGTGGGTGCTATATTCAGTTTTGCCACGTGGTCAGCCCTTCCGGTAGTGCTGGTCAAGGAGCGCGGCGTTCAGGCGATGCAGTTCGTCGCGCGGCAGTATCGACAAAATGTCCCAGCCCAGTTCAAGCGTGGTTTCCACTGATCTGTTTTCGTGCTCGCCCTGGTTGAGGAACCTGGTTTCAAACGCCTCGCCGAACTTGAGGTAGAGCTTGTCCGCCGCGCTCAATTCCTCTTCCCCGATCACATCGGCCAGTCCGCGGACTTTCTTCACGGTGGCATAGCACGCGAACAGCTGGCTTGCGAGGGCGGGGTGGTCGTCGCGCGTAAAACCCTTGCCCACGCCGTCCTTCATGAGCCGTGACAGGCTCGGCAGCCCGGCTATGGGCGGGTAGACGCCGCGCTGGAACAGGTCGCGGTCCAGCACGATCTGGCCCTCGGTGATGTAGCCTGTGAGGTCGGGGACTGGGTGGCTGATGTCGTCGGAGGGCATTGTCAGGATAGCCACCTGGGTGATTGAGCCGGGTGACCCCTCGATACGTCCGGCGCGTTCGTAGATGCTGGCGAGGTCGGAGTACAGGTAGCCGGGGTAACCCTTGCGGCCGGGTATTTCGCCTCGCGCCGTTCCGACCTCGCGAAGGCTCTCGCAATAGTTAGTCATGTCCGTAAGCAGGACCAGTACGTGCTGGCCGCAGTCGAAAGCCAGGTGTTCCGCCATTGTCAGCGCGACGCGCGGCGTAAGCAGGCGTTCCACGCTCGGGGCATCGGCCAGCGAGAAGAACATGACCGCCCGCGCCAGCGCGCCGGAGTCACGGAAGTTCCGTATGAAGAACTCGGCCACGTCGTGCTTGACGCCCATCGCCGCGAAAACGATTGAGAACTCCACCTCTTCCTCGAGCAGTCGCGCCTGCCGGACAATCTGGGCCGAGACGCGGTCGTGGGGAAGCCCGTTGCCCGAGAATATGGGCAATTTCTGCCCGCGCACGAGCGCGTTCATGCCGTCGATCGCCGACAGGCCGGTCTGAATGAATTCGCGGGGATAGCGTCGCGCGGTGGGGTTGATCGGCAGACCGTTCACGTCGCGGCAGTCGCCGGAAAGCGCCGGCGCCCCGCCGTCGGCGGGGCGGCCAAGACCGTCGAAGACGCGTCCGAGCATCTGCCGCGAAACCGGCAGGCGGAAGCTTTCGCCTAGAAAGCGCGCGCGGAGGGTCTGGCTCGAGAGGCCGCTGGTGCCCTCGAGGACCTGTACGATCGCCTGCTTGTCAGATATATCCAGTACGCGGCCGATGCGCGGGCGGCCGTCCCGGTCGATGATCTCAACCATCTCGTCAAAGCCCACGTCGCGGACATTCTCGACCACGACAAGGGGTCCCTCGATCCGTGCCGCCCCGACGTACTGCAAGCCGCGGTCCTCCACGTTGAATGTAATATCGGGCATGTCAGGTACCTCTCTTTGCCGGTTCCGGAGCAAGTGCGTCGAGTTCCGCCTGGACGCGCGTTTCGAGCTCAGCGAGTTTGTTCATATCCTCGTTGCCAATGGCGGACTTGGCGCGCATGATCTGCGGAACGCATGCCAGGCTTCGCAGCGCGGCCAGTGTGGCGCCGGCCTGGAGCAGGTCGCGGCCACGGCGATAGAACGTCATGATGAGGCGCAGGAGCGCCACCTGTCTCTCCGGGGTGCAATAGGCGTCCTTCTCGTCAAAGGCGCTCTGTGCCAGGAAGCCGTCCTTCAGGATCTCGGCGACAAACAGGATCCAGCGCTGGGATTCGGGAAGGACATCGGTTCCAACGAGCTTTGCGATCTGCTGGAGGCGGTCCTCGCGCTGAAGCAGCGTCAACGCCTCGGTCCGCAGGTCGCTCCAGTCTGGCGCCATTTTCTCCCAGTGCGCGACAACATCCTCGACATATTCCGAGTAGGAGTGAAGCCAGTGGATGGACGGATAATGCCGGGCGTTGGCGAGCTCGGTGTCGAGCGCCCAGAAGCAGCGGATGAACCGGCGGGTGTGCTGCGTCACCGGTTCCGAAAAATCGCCGCCGGGCGGACTCACGGCGCCCACTATGCTCACGGAAGCCCTCTTGCCGGAGATGGTGGTGACGGCGCCGCCGCGCTCGTAGAACTGGGCCAGCCTGGTCGGGAGCGTGGCCGGGAAGCCCTCCTCTGCAGGCATTTCCTCCAGGCGCGCGGCGAGCTCGCGCAGCGCCTCGGCCCAGCGGCTGGTTGAGTCGGCGAAGACCGCGACATTCAGGCCCATGTCGCGATAGTACTCGGCCAGCGTGATTCCGGTGTAGATTGACACCTCGCGGGCGGCGACCGGCATGTTCGACGTGTTCGCTATCAGTATTGTCCGTTCCATAAGCGGCCGGCCGGAGCGAGGATCCCTGAGTTGCGGGAATTCCCGCAGCACTTCGGTCATCTCGTTGCCCCGCTCGCCGCATCCTACGAACACTATGATCTCGGCATCGGACCACTTCGCCAGCTGGTGCTGTGTGATTGTCTTGCCTGTGCCGAAGCCACCCGGGATGGCGGCCGCGCCGCCCTTGCCGATGGGAAAGAATGTGTCGATGATCCGCTGGCCGGTGATGAGTGGTTCCTCGACGCGAAGGCGTTCGAGGATGGGCCGCGGCAATCGAACCGGCCAGCGCTGCAGCATTGCAATTTCACGGCGGCCGGCCGGCGTGCTTATGATCGCCACGGTGTCGCGCAGGGTGTAATCGCCCCTGGCGACGATGGACTCCACTGTGCCGGAGACATCCGGCGGGGTCATTATCATGTGTTTCACAAGGGGTGTTTCTGCAACGCAGCCGATTGCCTGCCCTGCGGCCACGCAGTCGCCGGGCTTCATCAGCGGCTCGAATGTCCAGGGTCTGGTGGTGTTCAGAGGGTCGATCTTCTCGCCGCGCCTCAGCCAGGCGCCGCTCTGTGCCTGCATCTCGGCCAGTGGCCGCTGGATGCCATCGTATATGTTGCCGATCAGCCCGGGCCCGAGCCAGACGGACAGCGGTGCGTGCGTGCGCTTCACCGGCGCGCCGGGCTTGAGCATCGTGGTGTCCTCATAGACCTGGATGGTCGCGCGATCACCGACCAACCGCACCACCTCGCCGACGAGGCCCAGTTCGCCGACGTTCACCACCTCGTACATCTGCGCCTCTGCCATGCCGGTGGCAGTCACAATTGGTCCGCTGATACGCGTTACGGTCGCCGAGTTGCCTGTGGCCGGTGTCATGTGTGGCCTCTCTGGGCGGCTTCCGCTGCGGCCGGTATGATGAGTCCGGCAATGCGCCGGCGCAGTTCCGGCCACATTCGCTCGAGCCTGGCCTCAAGCCTGTTATCCCACGCCTGGCGCCCGGCGGAGTCCTCGACGACCGCGCCGCCACCAGCAATCGACTGGTCATCCGCGACGGTGACCTTGAGGGATGCGCGTCCCGCGCGGCGGACAGTTTCGCCGGCCAGCCAGTCGCCGAATTCCCTCCGGTCGGCGGTGGAAAGCTTCACCACAAACGAGTCCCCGGTCATTCCGGGCAGCGCGTCGAGGACGAGGGAGAGGACTGTTTCCCGGTAGTCCGGCGCGCGCGGGACTGCCGCGAGCCCCTTGAGGATGTCGGCATGAACCGCCTGGAGAAGGCCCTCGACGTACGAAGTGTGCAGCCGCGTGGCTTCCACCGGGACGGTTGCCAGGATCAGTTCCCTCCTGCGGTCGGATTCGGCCCCCGCCTGGCCGAGCTTCTCCCTGCGTGCCGATTCAGCCTCAGCGGCGGCCTTTTCGAGCAGTGCCCCGGCATCCTGGCGCGCTCTATTGAGCGCCAGTTCGCATTCGTTCCTGGCGTCGGAAAGGATACCCTCGCACAGCGCATCCTGCTGTTTGCCGTCCGCAGTCACGTTCATTCACCTTCTTTCCGTTCAACCTTGATTCCCACGGCCTGCTGCACCAGGTCCCGGAGGCTCTTCCGGCCCGCCTGCGGTTCTCCCGGCCCTGGAATCTCGACGATCAACGGGTGGCCGCGCTCAAGCCTGATGGCGTCCACCTGGGCCCGAACGCCGGCGGCCAGCCTTCGGGTGATGATCAGGATACCGCACGACTGCCTGGCAGCGGCCCTCTCGATCGCAGCGGCGGTCTCCGGGGCGGAGCAGGCAACTTCCCCCGTAACGCCTGCCAGCCGGAACGCGCGAACCGTGTCCTCGTCGGCTATGCAGTAGAAATCCACAGGTCACCCTCCGCCTAGATCTTCTGCAGCAGCATCATGGCTATTGCGAAACCGAGCACCGCCAGTCCTTCCGCCAGGGCGACGAACAGTATGCTGCGGGTGAGAAGTTCAGGCTTTTCGGTTGCGGCGCCCAGCGCGGCGGACCCGATCCTTCCAACGGCGTAGCCGGCCCCCAGGACGCTCAGGCCGATGGCTAAAGCCGCGGCTGCGCCCAGTCCAATGGCTTTGTAGGCCTGGGTCCCGTCGGCCGGCGCGGCGCTTTCCGCCGCTGCCTGGGCAGCAGCCGCCGACGCGGCCATTGCCGCGCAGGCAAAGACCGCCCTTCTCATCCAACAAGTGACTCTTGTCATGGCACACCTCCCGCTGTTGTTGCTGTTACACCGCCCGATTCACCTTCATCCCCGCCATTCATCCGGCCAACCGGACTGACGATGCTCAAGGCGCCTCTCTGTCCGGCATAAAGGGGCCGCAGCCCGGCGCAAGCCGGAACGGGGTGAACGGCCGCCCGCCGCCGGAGAAGAACTTGCCGAAGAACTCGTAGTACTCCAGGCGCAATGCCTGCACGGCCCCGATCAGGCCCTCAAGCGCGATGGCGACAAGGTTGCCGCCGATGATGACCAGTACTCCCAGTGCCGGCCCGACTGCTGGTGTGTGCCTGACCTCCGCGGCGAGCATGAACGTCGCCATGAGGAGCGCCGCATGGCTCATGGCGTAGGCAGCCAGACGCACGAAGCTGATCGTGTTCGCCAGATAGCTGAGAGCGGCCTCGAACGCGCCAACCAGCGATTCGGTCACGGCGACAAACAGTCCGCCCGGTTCCGGCCGGAGCCCACCGAGGCGATGTCTCGCGTATTGGATCGGCTCCTTCAGCGACCAGCCGAGGATCGGCAGGCCGAGGAACAGGATGCCCGCGGCGGTTGCCAGGCCGACTGCATTGATGGCAGCATAGTTGGTCACCATGAAGAGGGAGCCCCAGTAGAAGAGAAGGCCGATTGCGCCGAACTTGTCCAGTATGCCGCCGAGTATGTCGCCGCGCCGCAGGTGGTTGATGATGTTGAGAATCATGCCGGTACTTATCAGCGCAATACCCATGCCGACCGCGCAGTAGATGATGCCCATGGGGTCGCCTTCGATCGGGTCATGCCAGATGGCGTATTGTTTGACCGCGGTGATCCCGAAGTAGCTGCCGTAGATGATGCCGAACCCGACGCTGGAAATCCCGCCCATCAACAGCAGGAGGCCCATGTCGCGCGTGGTGGCGGTGCGCCCGGCAAGCAGCGCCGCCAACCCCCCGATGGCAAGGACTGCACCGTGGCCGGCGTCCCCGAACATCATGCCGAACATGAGCACGTAGCTGACCGCCACGAAGAGCGCCGGGTCAAGCTCCCTGTACTTCGGCAGGCTGTAGGCTGCGACGAGCATGCCGAACGGACGAAGCAGGCGGTGGTGCCGGACGAGCACGGGGATATCCTCCTCGGGGATACCCTCTGGCGGCGTGGCGGCTATCGAGCATCTTCCGCCAGTGATCGCCCTCAGCCCGGCTTCGACGGCCGCCGACTCTCCGGCGGGGAGCCAGCCGGTGAGGAGTACGGCGGAACCGGTCCTCGGACAGCTCTGCTCGGCGTTGAGCATGTGTCTCTCGGTGTTCACGGCCTGCTCAAGGCGGGACACCGGCCCGGCAAGTGACGATGCAAGAGCCTTGATCGCCGTGTCCAGGCCTTCCAGCTCTTTCGTTGTCTTGTCGCGGTCTATAAGGCTTCGCTCCACGACTGTGTCAGGGGTGGAGTCGTCGACGGCAGGAAGCGCTTCGCTGAGGAATCCGGCTTGCTGCAGGGCTTTATCCAGCGCATCCCGGCCGCTGCGCGTGGTCATTGCGATCAACTGCCTGCATTCCTTTCCGCCGGGCATTGGCAGCAGTGCGACGTTGTTGCCGACGGTAGCCTGGAGCTGTGCGAGGTTCTCCACGGGCAGGCTGCCGGTCACAAAGTGAAGGAATGAGAAGTCGCCAATGCGGTCAAGCGGGATTTCCACGCCCCGGTAGGCCGTGAGCTTTCCGGCGAGTGTGTTGGTGTCGTTGAGGTGCCGGGACAGGCCCCGTTGGCTGGCGAGAAGTTCGCCGGCCTGCGATTCCATTGCCAGCAGGTTGCCGTCCTCGATGTCGAGTGATGTGGCCTGGGATTCCGGGGGTGCAACGTCCGTGGGCGGGATGCCAAGGGAGTCACGCAGCTTCGCCGAGCGGGCGAGCAGGTTGTCGCAGCGGGCCAGTTCCGCAGTGCGGTCGCGGGGTTCAAGGGGGGCGGTGTTCGGGCCGGCCCGCTGGCGCAGCAGTTGAACGGCGCCGAGTCGTCCCAGTTCGCGAAGGACGGCGCGTTCGTCCCTCTCGAGCACCACAACGCTCAGCCGCAGCATTGACACCGCGCTAAACATGGGCTGCCTCCGTGTTCGCCCGCGGGATCATGCGCGGCCGGATTGATTCACCGGGCACCTTCATCCTCAATCCCTCCGAGAGTGTGACAAGGTTCGCCACTTCCAGTCGCCTGAGTCCCGTGTAGCCGACGACTGTGCCGAGTCCCACGTGGCTCCGGCGAAAAGCCCGGTCCGCCAGGCGGACAAAGCGAGTCCAGGCCAGGGCTTCCGTGGTGCCTGGGATGGTCGAGGCGGTGATGGTGTCAAGAACACGGCCCGTGGCTCGCTCCGTTGCAGTGGCGGCATCCGGATCGGCAAGCATGGCGGCAAACCGGTTTCGCGGCACCCTTGTCCCTGCGACGTGGAGCGGCAGGAGTTGATCGGGCGGCAGGTTGTAGTGGAACCTGCCGCGCACCGCGAGCGACAGGTGGAATATGTCCGCCTCCTGGGCGCACAGGGGTATGATGAGGTCCCTTTCTTCGCCGGTGAGTGCGTCGGCCCTGGCGATCAGTTCCGCGAGGTAGCAGTGATCCATCGAGGCCTCGAGGAAGAAGGGTTGTGGCTGGCTGCGGCAGGTGCCGGGCATTTCCTGCAGGGCTGTGCGCAGCGGGCCGGGGGGAATGTGTGCAACGAAGGAGTCGGGTGAATCGGCGGCTGCCAGGGCGTGTGTATCCAATGCGAGATCGCGGGGGAGGGTGATCAGGTGCTGCCTGAGCAGTTCGAACGGAGTGCCGGTGGCGACACCCCTGGCCAGTACCTTCAGGTTTTCTACTTGGAAGCGGACCGGCAGCCACTCGAGCAGGTGGGCGCCCGCGCCAGCCACATGGATGGGGAGCCTGTGGAGTTCGTCGATCAGATCCTGAACAAGCCGCTGCTGGATTGAGGCAGATGAT
>JBAXKQ010000027.1:0-24264 GCA_037135275.1 bacterium | reverse complement strand
GCCTGGCTGCTGTTTACGGCCTTTGTCGGGCTGAATCTCTTCCAGTCGTCTTTCACGGGGGTTTGCCCGCTGGAGCTGGTACTCAGGAGATGTGGTGTGCCATCCGCCGGCGGGGGCTGCGGTTGCTCAGGCAGGTAGGAACCTTTGCACCAATCTCTGGACCACATTCACCAAGTACAGGATGAAGTACAAGCTCCGGTACTTGCGTTGTGGAAAACAACCATAATGTTTCACATTCCAATGTTGGCGTGGTATAAGCGGAGCGTGAGACGGAGCGCAGCTTGCTGATGGCCTATCCCGGAGGGAAAGAATGCAGTACTTCAAGATTCTGAGATTATGCTGTTTTGCCGCGTTCCTTGGAGCGATACCCGCAACCGGTGCGGTGACGCTGGATGAGTGCATCCTCGCAACGCTCAAGAACAACACCGATATACAGGCGGCAACTGAGCGGGTACAGGCGGCTGAGGCGGCAATCAGGGCGGCCAAGTCGGCGTACTATCCAATGCTGGGCGGGGCGGTGTCTTATGCAAGAACCGACAACCCGCCGCAGGCATTCATGATGATGCTCAACCAGCGCAGTGTTTCCATGCAGGCAGACTTCAACAATCCCCCGGAAACAGAGAACCTCGCCCTGAGTCTCGGGATCAAGTACCGGCTCTACGACTTTGGCAGGAGCGGGCTGGATGTTGAAATGGCGCGGGGCGGGGCCGAGGTGTCGAGACTGCTCATGCGCGGCCTTCAGAATGAAATGATCCACCAGGTCGCACGTGGCTACTTCTCGGTTCTCCAGGCCGATGCATTCGTCGCTGTGCAGGAGGAGGCCGCAAGTGCGCTTGAGGAGGGCCTCCGCGTAGCCTACGAGCGCCTCAAGGCCGGCGGCTCGATCGGGACGGACGTGCTCAATCTTGAGGTTCAGGTCGCCCAGGCCAGGGATGACCTGATTCGCGCCCGCCACGGCGTCAAACTCGCCATTGCAGCCCTGAATGCCGGTATCGGGACAAACATGGTTGATGCCAGTCATATGCCGTTGGCAATGACACCGCCGGATAGTCCCCCCCGGACGACGGAAGACATGGGTGCCGCCGGCAACCGCCCGGAACTGAAGGCAGCGCGTAAGGTTGCGGAAATCAGGCACGCCGCGGTCAGGAAGGCCAGGCGCGAGTACCTGCCGGCCATCAATGCCTTCGGATCGCTGGACTGGAACAGTGACGTGTCCAGCAACTTTGAAGAGAGCTACATGGTGGGTATTGTTGCCGAAGTGGAGCTCTTTGATGGTTTCCGTCGCGGTGCGACGGTTTCCGGATCTGCAGCGCTTGAACGCGCAGCCGAGGCGGAGGCCGGCAAGGCGTTGAGCAGCCTCCAGCTGGATCTCACCATGGCAGTCCTCCAGGCTGTTGAGGCCCGGGAGCGGCTTGAGGTGGTCCGCAAAGGCATTGAAAACGCAGAGGAGGCGTTGCGGATCACGCAGCAAAGCTACCAGCAGGGCGCGGCTGCCCTATCAGAACTGCTTACGGCCCGGACCGGTCTCTCAGGCACGAGGACCAGGAATGTCGAGGCCTTGTACGATTACCTGATCGCCATCTCGAACCTTGCGCGTGCGAGGGGCGAACTTGTCAACCGCTATGCTGGGGATGAATGAAGAGGAGATGGGGACATGACTGAAGAAATGGTGGACGCGGAGGCGGGGAAGACAGGGCAGTCGCGAGTCGGCGGGATCCGGGCGCGGCTTGCCAAGCCGGTCATAGGGTTAGTCATACTGGTGGTGCTCATCCTATGGAGCGTCGGCGTGTTCCACAGCGGCACCCCGCCAGGACGTGTGGCATATGATGCGGGGGTGCGTGTTCTGCCCGGAGCCGAGGTGTTCACCGTGAAGGCTGAACCTGTTGCTCCGCGCGTTGACGTGGTTGGCACGGTGGCTTCAGGCCTGAAGGTGAACATAAGTCCGAGGATCCCGGCGGTTGTGAAGGAGGTCCTCGTTGCCCCAGGATCGCCTGTTGTCTCAGGGCAGGCACTGGTTTCCCTCGATGACCGGGAGATCTCGGAGCAGGTGATGGCTGCCGAGGCGCAGTTCAGGCAGGCTGAGACCGAGCTCAACCGGACCCGCCAGCTCTTCGACGTCAAGGCGGCGACGGAACAGGCGCTGACTGCGGCGCAGGCAATGTTCACTTCAGCCAAAGCCCAGTGGGAGCGCAGCAAGGTTGTGCTCACCTACACCCGGATCACCTCACCCATGGATGGTGTGGTCACTGACCGTCACGTCGAGCCTGGAGATCTCGCGAATCCGGGCCAGCTGCTGCTGTCCATCTATGATCCGACAAACATGCAGCTGCATGTTCCGGTCCCAGTCCGCCTTCTCGGGCAGCTCCCGGTAGGGCAGGTGGTGGAGGTGACGCTGGACCGGGCTGCTTCGGCGCTCCAGGGCCGGGTGCGGCAGATCGTCAGCGAGATCGACCCCATGAGCCGCACCCAGCTTGTCAAGGTGCAGCTGGACGGAATTGGCGGGGACGTAATGCCGGGCACCTTCGGCAGGCTATGGGTTGCCGACGAGGCCCGCACCGCCATGATGATTCCTGTCTCGGCGGTATACACAGCAGGACAGGTGGAGCTGGTGCAGGTGAGGAATGGCGAACGCGCAGTGCGGCGCGCGGTGCGCACCGGACCAGTGCGCGGTTCGACCGTCGAAGTACTCTCCGGGCTGGCGGCCGGCGATATCGTGCTTGTCAATCCGGCAAGGGAGAACTGACGCATGGACACCGATCGCAAACATTCCCTGGTTGGCGGGATAATAGATACGTTCCTCAAGGGAAACCTGGCGATACTGCTGGTTATCATAGCCCTGGCGGCCGGGCTTGCGGCGTTGTTTGTGACCCCGCGCGAGGAGGAACCGCAGATCGTTGTGCCGCTGGCCGACGTCATGGTCATGTACCCCGGCGGATCATCGGAAGAGGTCGAACGGCTGGTGTCGTCAAGGCTTGAGCGCATGCTCTACCAGATCGACGGGGTGGAGTATGTGTACTCGATGTCGCAGCCGGGCATGGCGGTTGTGACCGTCAGGTTCAAGGTCGGTGAGGACCGCGAGAAGAGCCTCATCAAGCTGTACAACAAGATCTTCCAGAATATCGACAAGACAACGCCGGGCATCGCCGGCTGGGTGGTGAAGCCCATTGAAATCGATGATGTGCCGATCGTAAACGTCGCCCTCTACAGCGACCGGTATGACGAACACGCGCTCTATCGCGCCGGGGAGGAGGTTGTTGCCAGACTCCAGCGCATACCTGATACCGGCAACATAACGCTGCACGGCGGGCGGCGGCGGGTGTTGCACGTGTATCTCGATATGGAGCGAATCGCGGCGTATGGCATGTCGCCGATGGAGATTGCCGGAGCACTGAAGGTTTCCAATGCCCAGGGAGAAAGCGGCAGCTTCGAACAGGCCAACACCTCCATAAAGGTTGCGTCCGGCCCGTTCCTGCGGGACGCGACGGAGGTGCGGAACCTGATGGTGGGCACGCATTCCGGCCGGCCGGTCTACCTCAGGGACGTGGCTGTGATCGAGGATTCGCCCGACGAATCGCAGACCTACTCGCGGATCGGCTTCGGGCCGGCCGCCGGCCAGGCTGGCCAGAGCCTGACCAACGGGATGTCGTTCCCGGCGGTCACCATTGCAGTGGCCAAGAAGAAGGGCAGTAATGCCGTCCGGGTGTCGCGCGAGGTGGAGAGCGCCCTCTCGGCCATGCGTGGCCGGATCATTCCGGACGAGATGCAGTTCCGGATAACACGCAACTACGGCGCAACCGCCGACGAGAAGGTTAACAACCTGGTTAAGAGCCTCTTCGAGGCGGTGGTGACGGTTATCGTGCTGGTTGCGGTTGTCATGACACTGCGCGTCAGCCTGATAGTTGCGCTGGCGGTCCCAATTACGTATGCGATCACCCTTCTCGTGAACTATCTTGCCGGCTATACGATAAACCGGGTAACGCTCTTTGCGCTTATCCTGTCGCTTGGCCTGCTGGTTGATGACCCGATAGTGGCGGTTGAGAACATCTACCGCCACCTCAAGATGCGCAAGCTGCCGAGACTGCAGGCGATAGGCATGGCAATGAACGAGGTCATGCCGCCGGTGGTGCTGGCCACGCTGGCGGTGGTGGTGGCGTTCATACCAATGTTCTTCATCACGGGAATGATGGGCCCTTACATGCGCCCGATGGCGCTGAATGTGCCGCTTGCCATGCTTGCCTCGATGCTGGTGTCGTTTGCCATCACGCCGTGGGTATCCAGCAAGCTGTTGCGTGATGACGAAGGCCACGACGTCTACGATATAACCACGACAAGGACCTACCGCGTATACAGCGCGGTCATGCGGCCGTTCACCGATTCGCGCCGCAATGGCGTGCTGCTGCTGGCGGTCACAGGCCTGCTCTTTGCCCTGTCGCTGCTGCTCGTGCCCACCGGCGGCGTGCCTCTCAAGATGCTCCCGTTCGACAACAAGAACGAGTTCCAGATTGTCGTGGATACACCGGAGTCAGGCACCCTTGAGACAACCGATGCGGTTGTTCGTGAACTGGAGGATTACCTCCGGACCGTTCCGGAGGTCACGGATTTCACATCCGCCGTTGGAGCGGGTTCGCCCATGGACTTCAATGGCCTTGTCAGGCACTACTACCTGCGGCAGGGGCCTCATGTGGCCGATATACGCGTCAACCTCCTGCCGCGCAAGGCGCGCGAGATGGATAGCCACTCAATCACCCTGCGCATCCGCAACGATGTTGCGGGTATTGCGCGACGCAGCGGCGCGAGCGTAAAGCTTGTAGAGGTTCCCCCGGGACCGCCGGTGCTGTCAACGGTGGTGGCGGAGATCTACGGCCAGCCCCATCACAGCTACCGGGACCTCATTGATGCGGCCGCGGTGGTCAAGGCACGCATGGAGAAAGAGCCGGGAGTGGTGGATGTCGATGATATGGTTGAGGCCGACCAGCGGGAACTGTTCTTCCATGTCGACAGGGAGAAGGCCGGCCTCAACGGCATATCAACCGAGGATGTCACCGGGACGCTGTATCTGGCCCTGAACGGAATGCCCGGCGGCACGCTGCACGTGGATGGGCAGCAGAACGAGGTGCCAATAATCCTGCGTCTTCCGCGAAAGGACCGGTCTGATCCTGCGTTCCTGAAGAACATCGTGGTCAAGGGACGTGGTGGCCAGGCCGTGCAGCTTGGCGAACTCGGCCGCTTCGAGGAAAGAAACCGCGACAAGACGATCTTTCACAAGAATCTCGAACGGGTTGCCTACGTCACTGCAGAAATGGCCGGGCGCGGCCCCGCATATGCAGTCCTCGGCCTGCAATCGCATTTCAAGAAGAATCCCCTGCCGCCGGGCCTGAGGATCGACTGGAGCGGTGAGGGTGAGTGGAAGATCACGCTTGATGTGTTCAGGGACCTGGGAATAGCTTTTGCGGCGGCATTGGTGGCGATATACGTGCTGCTGGTCTATGAGACAGCCTCGTACATATTGCCGGTGGTGATCATGATGTCGATTCCTCTCACGCTCATCGGCATCATGCCGGGCTTCTGGTTGCTGAACCTCGTCGTGAGCAGGCCGGTGGGCGGCTTCAGCAATCCTGTCTTCTTCACGGCAACGGCCATGATCGGCATGATAGCCCTCGCGGGCATCGTGGTCCGCAACGGGATTATCCTCGTGGACTTCATACGCAACACGGTTGCGCGCGGCGCCTCGGCCCGCGATGCGGTGTTTGAGGCCGGGGCCGTCAGGTTCAGGCCGATCTTCCTCACGGCTGGTGCTGCAATGCTGGGCACCTGGCCGATCACGCTTGACCCGATCTTCAGCGGGCTTGCATGGGCGATCATATTCGGGCTGTTCGTGTCCACCGCATTCACGCTACTGGTAATACCGGCCACCTATGTGCTGATCTACGGCGGGCAACAGGGACAGGCCGGCAAGGAGGAAGACATATGAAACTGCTGATGGTCATCTGTCCCGAGGGCCGTCGCGACCAGGTGGTCGCCATGGTCGAGAAACACGGGGTGCACTCCTTCACCGAGTTACCGCAGGTGGCCGGGGAGGGAATCACAGGCAAGCATCTGGGAACGCAGGCGTGGCCTGGTAAGTCGGTTCTCCTCTTTACGGTTGTTACGGACGAGAAGAAGGAGGAACTCGTGACAGCCTTGAGGGAGTGCCAAAGGAAGCTGTTTCCCGGCGAGGGCATGAAGGCCTTCGTCCTGCCGGCCGAAGAGGCGATCTGAGAATAGCATTGAGGAGGAGGTGTCATGAAACTGGTGGTGCGTAAGGAGCGGTGCCCGGGCAACCACAAGTGTCCGGCGGTAGAGGTGTGTCCCGCCGGCGCACTCGTACAGGATGGTGTGGCTGCCCCGACGGTGGATTACGGGAAGTGCATTGAGTGCGGCAAGTGCGCCGATGTGTGCCCCGCCGGAGCATTGGTGATGCTGGAGCAGTAACTCACGGCCTGCAGCCACGGCGCCGGAGACGGGAGAGGGAGCGGACCTCTCCCGGTATCAACCCCTCCGGATTGCTACAACCTTGTAACTCACCAGCCCTTGCCCTATTCTTGCCCCTGTGGCTTCGGGGGGGGGATTGAAAATGAGCGTAACACTCGGGCAGGTTGCGGCCCTGCTGGACAGGGAACTCAGGATCGCGGATTTCAAGGATTCGTCGAACAACGGGTTGCAGGTTGAAAACAGCGGCACCGTCCGCCGCATCTGCTGCGGCGTTGATGCCTCGATGGAGTTCTTCGAGGAGGCTGCGGCGCGGAAGGCGGACCTGCTGATCTGCCACCACGGCTTGAGCTGGGGCGACTCGCTGAAGCGCATCACAGGCCTGAACTACAAGCGCCTCGCATTCCTCCTGGCCAACGACATGGCCCTCTACGCCGCCCATCTCCCGCTCGATGCGCACCCGCGCCTGGGTAACAACGCCCTGATATGCAGGGCGCTGGGGTTGAAGAAAGTGCGGCCCTTCGGACTGTACGGCGACAGGCGAATCGGATTCGCCGGCGAACTGCCCAAGCCAATGGCGTATGGGGCATTCAAGGCGCTTGTCGGACGGGTGACAGGCGGCCGCAACCTTCAGAGCATGGATTTCGGCAGGAAGACCGTGCGCAGCGTCGGCGTGGTCTCGGGCGGGGCTGCGGATGAGATAGCGGAGGCCGGGGAGGCCGGGCTTGACGTCTACCTCTCTGGAGAACCGAAGCTGAGCGCGTATCATCTCGCCCGGGAGTATGGCATCAACGCCATCTTCGCCGGTCACTACGCCACCGAGGTGTTCGGCGTCAGGGCGCTTGGCGCCATGCTGGCATCGCGCTTCAAGGTGGAAGCCGGCTTCATCGACCTCGGAATCGGTTTCTAAAACCGCAGTTCACGTTCCGGCTGGCGGCCGGGGATGGCCTGAAGCAGCATGTTGCATGAGTCACGGCGAGTTGGGCTCTGCTGCGTGATGATCCGCGCCTGTCGAACCCGGATCCGTTGCCGTCACCGCATAGCCACGACCGTGCTAGCGGCACCTGTGGCACCAGTGGTGGCATTATGGGAATACCACTCTTCCTTCAGCCCGTTCGGGCCATCCCTGCGATTGACAATGTGAGCCGCCTGAACGATCATGTCACCCATCATTTCGCATGAAGGGGCACAGACATGGGGCGACAAGAGCTTGATAGACGCCGTTTCCTGAGTCAGCCGCTCGCTGACAGGGAAAACAGGGTCCAGATTGAAAGGGATGCCGTGCCGCTGGATGCCGAGCCGCTTGGATTGTCGAAGCAGGCGACGGACACGATACACGGAACCGTCGAGAGAATCGTGCGGGCACGCAGGAACGGCCGGTCGGTCATGCTGACGTTTGGGGCGCATGCAATAAAGAATGGCATGGGCCTTGTCCTGCGTAGACTCATCGAGGATGGATGGGTGACTCATCTGGCCACAAACGGCGCTGGAGTTATCCACGACTGGGAGATAGCGTTCCAGGGGGCCACAAGCGAGGATGTCCGCGGCAACATGGATCGTGGCCAGTTCGGGGCCTGGCAGGAGACGGGATACTACATCAATCTTGCGCTTGCCGTTGGCGCCTATGAGGGGCTGGGCTACGGGGAGGCGGTCGGAAAAATGATTCAGTCCGACGGCCTGCATATTCCGGATGTTTCAGAGCTGGTAGGCACGGTCCAGCAAGTCCGTACCGATCCGGACAAGAGCGCCGCAGCCGCGGATCTCCTGGCGACGATGAAGAATCAATCGATTGCGGCGGGGGATCTCAGGATTCCGCATCCGTTCAAGGATTACAGCATCCAGGCAGCTGCCTATCGTCTCGGGGTGCCCTTCACCGGCCATCCGATGATCGGCCAGGACATCATCTATAATCATCCGGCAAACACCGGTGGCGCGGTCGGGCGGACGGGGGTGCGAGACTACCTTTCGTTTGCGGACAGTGTCTCGAGGATTGACGGAGGGGTCTACCTGTCCGTCGGGTCCGCGGTGATGTCACCCATGGTCTTTGAGAAGGCGATGGCCCTGTGCCAGAACATCCGGGTGCAGGCCGGTGGCCGTATGGAAGGACATTCCATTGTGGTGGTCGACCTGGTGCAGGCCGGGGACGGCTGGTCTGGGAGCGGGGAGCCGCCTGCATCCAGCGCCGCGTACTACCAGCGGCACATGAAGACTTTCAGCAGGATGGGTGGTGAGATGCGCTACCTGTGTGCCGACGGCCGGGACGTGCTTCTGGCGCTTTCCCAGGCGCTCGGCAAACAGAGACGAGATTGACAGGGCAGGGTGGGGTTGCATATTATGAAAGCCATGCAGGACGGTACATCAAACACCGGTTTTCCGGCGAAGAAAGCCCGCAAGTCCCACGCCTGGGTCTGGGTGCTGGCGCTTGTGGTGGGTCTGCCGGTTGTTGCGCTGGTAGCCCTGGCCGTCCTCGTAGTGTGTGCAGTGGTCCTGATCGAGGCGCCGCAGCGGCATCCCGGAATGGGGGCGGACGAGTTTCCGGTCCTCCGCGAGACCTGGTCATATGGCGGCGGTGATACAAAAGTGGTCAGGATACCGCTCAAGGGCGTGCTGGTCGAACGCGATGATGGCGGCCCGTTCTATTCGCGCGGCCCGGTTGAAATCGCCTTGAGGCAGATCAGGGCGGCCACGGCGGATGACGAGGTCAAGGCGATTATCCTCGAGGTAGACAGCCCGGGTGGCGGGTTGACTGCATCCGATCTCATATACAAGGCGTTGGTCGATTTCCGCGCCGGATCACCGGATCGCCGGGTTGTGGCATTGCTCGGGGACATCGCCGCATCGGGCGGATACTACGTGACGACGGCGGCGGACTACATAGTTGCCCATCCCACCACGATTACAGGGTCCCTCGGTGTCATCATAAGCAAGGTCAACGTCAAGAAGCTTGGTGATGAATACGGAGTGAAACTTGAGACAATCAAATCCGGCCGGAACAAGGACATTCTGAGCCCGTTTGCAGACTTGTCCGACGAGCAGCGGGTTGTCCTCCAGGAGGTGGTCGACGAGATGCAGGGCAGGTTTGTCGGCCTGGTGTTGAAGGCGAGGCCAGCCGTTGCCAAGGAAGTCATTCCGCAGCTTACCGACGGGCGTGTCTACACGAGCAGCAAGGCTCTCGAGTACAAGCTCATAGACGAGATAGGGTATTGGGATGATGCCGTGGCCAGGACAGGGAGCCTGCTCGGTGTCGATGAGGTTAAAGTGGTTCGATACAACGAGGAGTTCTCTTTCTCGGCGCTGCTCGCCGGTGCCCAGGAGGCATCCTTCTCGGCGGGCGGACTTCTTGACAAGATCGCCAGAGCGCGCGTGATGAGCCTGTGGCAGTGGTAGGATGACCGGCGGCCTTCCGGGAGGAGTTGATCTATGAGAGGTGTTCTAGGTGCAGTTGTGGTTTGCCTGATGGCTACCGTTTTGTGCGCGGCCGAGGATGAACACGCCATATTCGGGAAACCTGCCGGCGGATTCTCCATCAACCGAAAAGGTTACTCCTGCGGCTACAGGACAAAGACCGGATGTTCCGCCTGGGTCCAGTATCATCTCACGCCCGACTACTTCAGCCAGGCCCGCACCCTTCAGGGTGAGCGGCCGCTTTACGCAGATCCTGATGTTGTCGCTTCCGGCCTGAGTGCGCCAACGGTGGATGACATCAAGAATTCAAACATGGTTCCGTTGTTCTTCTTTCCTCACGACCATTCCCTTGGGAGAGGGCGGGATTGCGAGAAGGAAGTCTTTTCCATGGTGAACGCCGCCCCGGTGAAGACTGGGGATACGCTTCTCAAGGTGTGGTATGACATCGACAAGGCGGCGCGGCAGTGGGCAAGGGACTTCAAGGAGGTATGGGTAATCTCCGGACCGCTCTTCCAGGACGACGCCGAGCGGACCTTGTCACGCAAGATGGCTGTTCCGAGTTCATTCTACAAGATAGTCGTGCGAAAAGAAGGCGGCTCGATAAAGACAATCGCCTTCATAGTGCCGCAGAACGCAGCAGGCAAGATCAACGAATACCTCTCCAGTATTGAGAACATCGAGAAGAGGGCTGACCTTGACTTCTTCCCCACAATGCCCAGATCCGAAGAAAAGGCGCTCAAGAAGACCCAATCGGTCATGTGGGATCTCCCGGAGGTGGATGAGAAGGGCAAAGGTGGCAAGGACAAGGGTAAAGGCAAGGGCAAGGGCGGCCCGAGCAGCACCCCCCTCCCCCTGGATCAGCCTGGTGCCAAGACAGATGCGGCGGCCGCTGGAAAGGGTGCGCCCGGCGCAAGCGCTCCTGCGACCGGCGGGGATGGAAAGGTCTGGGAAATTGACGGAAAGTACTACAAGTCCGGATCGCCCCTCTATGGCAAAGGTGGCGGCATTTACAGGTCTGAGGACGAAGCCGTGATGCTTGGGTTTACGCCGGGGAACTAGGGGAGGTGCCGCATCAGACCAGAAAGCAAACTGGACACTGTCGCGGTTGTCTTCCTTTTGCGCGTGGCGCATACGGTTGCCTGGCCTGTCCACGACGCGGCCAGAAAGCACGACGGCGCGACGTTGCGTCCGGCCGCCGGCGGGTGTGATAAGCCGGTTCCGCTTTTCCGCGATTCACAGGCGACTGTCGACGGAGTCTTTGGTGCGGATCTCCGTTGAGATTCCATCTTCTTACAGGGCGCTGCGCATGAAGAAATTCTCTCCCGTGGTGGTTGTCGGCTTCCTGCTAACCATTCTGTGCGCGGGACTTCACGTCTTCGAGCCGGAATTCATCGGAATCATTTCCCTTAAGAGCTATGACGCCTTCATGCGTCTCAGCCAGCAGCCGCCCAAGTCGGGTCGCGTGGTCCTGGTTGACCTGGATGAGGAGAGTCTCACCAGGTGCGGCCAGTGGCCCTGGCCCCGGTACGATGTCGCGAGGCTGACGCAGAAGGTGCTGGACGGCAACGCCTCAGTGGTGGCTTTCGATATCGTCTTCGCGGAACCAGACGGCAAGTCGCTGGACGTGATGCGCTCATATTTCAACAGGACTTTCAATATAGACGTGAAGCTCGACGGCATCCCGGACGATGCCATGAACTTCGACCGCTATTTTGCCTCGACTCTTGCGAAGGCCAGGAAACGTACCATCCTTGGCTGTTTCATGTACCCGGCGACAAACGTCGTGGATAATGTTGCGGAGGTCGACCCGAACTACAGGCAGTACTTCTTCTGCAAGACGCGAGGCGGAGTCACGAACGTCGCCGAACACCTCATGCAGTCCGGGAAGATGACCATCTCCATTCCCATCCTGAGCGCCGCGGCAGGTAACAACGCATTCTTCAACTCGTGGCCGGACGCGGACAACGTAGTGAGGCGTGTTCCTCTCTTTATGGCATACGGGCCGTCGCGCACATATCCTGCGCTTGCGATCGAGGCGCTTCGCATGGACCTTGGCGCTGGCAACATCATCATCGATTGCGGGGACGGGGACTACGGCGTGGAGCAGTTGATGCTCAAGAATGTGGTGATTCCAACTGACAGCAAGGGGCAGATGCTTGTCAACTACCGATCGCCAGTTGGGAGGGGGGAGGGCACCAGCTTCCGCTCATTCCCATCCCATCCGGCCTGGAAAGTGCTGGAACCGGGGTTCGACACGAGCTGCTTCTCCAATAAGATAGTGTTCATCGGCACTTCCGCGCCGGGCCTGAGGGACTTGCGTGCCACTCCCCTGCTCACCTCGAAATCCGACGAGTTCGCAGGTGTTGAGGTGCATGCGACCATGGTCGACAACATCCTCAGCGGCGACATCCTCCGCCAACCCGGCTGGACCACGTGGGTGGACCTGGCGGCAATCATACTGATGGGGCTCTTCCTCACCATGCTCATACAGAAGGGGCGCGCGGTCCTTTCCTTTTGCGTCACCATCTTCGTCCTTGGTCTGGCCCTGGGCGTGAGCTACTGGTTGTTCAAGTGGGCGCAGTTTGTGTATGTGCCGGTCCGGCTCATCATCGCAATCATCATCATTTACCCGGTCCTGACGATGATCCGTTTCTGGCAGGAGGAGCGCCAGAAGAAGATGGTCAGGGACATGTTTTCGACAATGGTATCGTCCGGTGTATTGCACTATCTGGAGAACAACCCGGAGAGCTTCTCGCTGACCGGCAAGAAGGTTGATGCGACGATGTTCTTCTCGGATATCGCGGGGTTCACAACCATTTCGGAATCACTTCAACCGGAGCGACTGTCCGACCTGTTGAACAGGTACCTCAGCCCGATGACACAGATTGTCATGGACCGGAACGGATACGTGGACAAGTACGAGGGAGACCTGATCATGGCCGAATGGGGTGTGCCTTTTGCGACGGAGGACCATGCCGTCCAGGGGTGTCTGTCGGCGATTGAGCAGCAGGCCAGGCTGGCCGAGCTCCGGCCGGTGTTGAAGCAGGAGTTCGGGCACGACGTCCATGTCAGGATTGGCCTGAACACCGGGACGGTCACGGCCGGCAACATGGGATCCGATCGCCGCTTCCAGTATACCGTCATCGGCGACGCCGTGAACCTCGCACGGCGTCTTGAGCCGGCGAACAAGGACTACGGGACAAGCATCATCATCGGCGGGGAGACGGCGGTCAAGGCCGCGGCCGTGATCGAGGCCCGGATGCTCGACAAGA
This sequence comes from bacterium, assembly GCA_037135275.1. Classification (GTDB taxonomy): domain Bacteria; phylum Verrucomicrobiota; class Kiritimatiellia; order SPBP01; family SPBP01; genus JBAXKQ01. The sequence continues at coordinate 11,119 of JBAXKQ010000027.1, read as the reverse complement.
TAGTTGTCAAGGGCAAGAGCAAGCCGGTGATGATCTATGAGCTGGTCGGCAAGAAAGGGGAGGTCCCAGAGGCGAGGGTCAGGATCATAAGGGCTTACGAGGATGCGCTGCGCCTTTACTGGGACCAGAAATGGAGTGAGGCTATCGCCGTTCTGCAGAGAATCCTTGGCGAGGATCCGGCCGACGGTCCGACCTTGACGCTGTTGAAGCGCTCGAGGGAATTCCTGGTCGAGCCACCCGGTCCTGACTGGTCAGGTGCCTACCTGCGTGAGGACAAGGAGTAGAGTGCTGGCAACGCCGGTATGAGGAATGACATCCCCGTAGGGATGGAGACGAATGGTCGCCTCGCGGCGGGTGCGGTCAGGACGACGAGCAGAGTACCATGTTTTCCGTCGCCGCTCTTGTGCGTGGAAAGAAGGCCCTGGACTGGCGGACGATCTCGTCAACCTCGACGTCGGACCTTTCCGCCGCGTGGTGGGTTAGAACCAGTTCGTGGATTCCGGCCTCGATGGCGATCTGGACTCCCTGCTGCCAATTACCGTGGCCCCAGCCGACGCGAGTGGCATATTCTTCCGGCGTATACATGGCATCGTAGACGAGAACATCGGCGCCGTGGCAGAACTCAAGAAAGCCGGAGGCGTTGTCGGAGTGCTCGTGATCCGTTGCGATTACCACCACCTGGTCACCGCACTCAACCTTGTAGGACAGGCAGCCCTGCGGGTGTGACACCGGGCACCATGAGATCCTGGTTCCATAGATTTCGATGGAGTTTCGGTCGGAAGGGAGGCACTCGAAGCACTTGGCTGCGCCGGATTCAATCAGGCCTCCCGGCCAGTATGGCGCGGAGAAGAGCGTCCTGAGCGTGGTGCGCCAGTCGTCCTTGCGGTTCGGGTCGGCCATGAAACTGATCCAGGCGCGCGGATTGTAGATCGGCGCAAAAGATGGCAGCCCGATCACGTGGTCAAGATGGAAGTGCGTGAAGAGCACGGTTACAGGCGGCGGTTCGGCGAAACCGGCCAGTTCGCGACTGAGGGACGCAATGCCGGTGCCGGTGTCGAATACTATGAATCCCTTGTCGGTCTGCAGGCTGAAGCAGGTGGTGTTGCCACCGTGCCTGAGCACGCTACGGCTTGAAACCGGTATGCTGCCCCTGACTCCGCGCACTACAAATTTGTGCATGACATTGCGTCCCCGATTTGTTCTCATCTTGCTGGTTGTGACGGCACCAGTCAAGCCCTTGTGGGTCGAGACGCGCGGGGCGGCATGCCGATGGCAGGATGGAGGGCCCGATGGCAGATACTCCGGCAGGAGAGGCCGGTGAAGTTCCGGCATCGATTTCGCCAAAGGCCCTGGACTTGCTTCAGGGACTCGGGATGGTGTTCAGCCATAGCGCGCTCTACGGCATGGCGCATTCCGTGACGACACAGGCGCTGGAGAAGTGTTTCAGGACGCTTTCCGACGTCCTGGTGACAAAGACGGAAATCAACATATCAGTGACAGAGGACGAGCTCCTGATCGACGGGTTCCCCGTGGAGAGCAACTCCCCTGCTGTGCATGCCACCGCCCACCGCCTCTCTTCGCTCTCCATCGCCAGTTTCTCGCTTATTCGCGGAATCAGCCAGGTTGAGTTCGGCAATGTTCTGGAGCTTTTGCAGGCCACGCCGGACGAGATGAGGGCAGCGGGTGGATTTGCCGCAGTCATTGGCGCGCTTGGCCTTTCGCATGTCAGGTCCAAGCGCGTGACCATCCAGCAGGTCACGGAAGACGAAATGGTGGTTGGAAAGGACAAACTGGCGAAGGTTGTCGGCCAGGGCGACATCGACAACGTCGTGAAATTCCTGAAGGGCGAAATCGAGTTCTCCGCCACCGGGGTGGGCGAGACCATACAGGCGTGCGCCGCCGATGCCGTGAAAGTGGGAGAACTGGTCGTGCAGGCTGTCGCGCCGCCCGCAGGATCCGATCGCGAGGAGGAGCCGGCAAGGATAGTCGAGGCGGTCCGGCGTTTGTACGACAAGATGGCAGGTGGCCCGGCGGGCCAGACGCAAAAAGGGAAGAGGGCTCTGGTTAGATTCCTTGAGCAGCTCGAGGGATCCCTGGTCGCTAACATGCGGAAGACTCGCGGCGGAGAGGATGTGGATGCCGAGGCCAGGATCACCAAGGCTCTGGAGGAAATGAAGGATGAGCTCCGGATTGATACCCTTGCGTCCGAGTACGCCAGGAAGCGAAACGCCATAAGTGCCAGCGAACAGAGAATCCTGCGATACATTGAGACCGTTGGCATGGCCGTCGTGCAGAAGGCGGGGTTGAAGGACAAGTTGGCCGCCGAAGGCCTGTCGTCCGCCGAATGGGATGATCTTGTCGAGAAGAGTGGGCTGGGGGGGCAGCTCGCCGGAACCACCCCTGATGACGAGGCCGGGGCTGCGATCCGGGCTGTGATGGTATCGGATCTGGCCAAGTCACTGGCGCGCCTCGAGGCAGCCGGCAAGGTTGCGGGGGGCGGGGGCAATGCGGCAGCAACGGCGGCACTGGCCCCGGCAGACCTGGACCGAGTACTGATGGAGGTCAGTGCTGTCGTCACCAAACTTGCCGACCAGACATCCCTGAAGATCGAGGGCTTTGCCAACAAGGTACAGGAATCAACCGGGGGCAAGGCGGCGGCGAGTTTGACCCGCAAACAGATCATTGAATACCTGGCCGAAATAGTGCAGGAATTGAGGCAGCCACTCTCGGTGATCTCGAGCGTGATAGATGCCGTGAAATCTGGCATGCTTGGGCAACTGTCCGACCGGCAGGGAGCCGTGCTGGGCCTCGCCGCCGGCAGCGCGGACCGACTGGATCACCTCATAGGAAAGCTGGCCCAGATCTCGGGGATGCCCGAAGGTCTTGTGCCGGACGGAAATATCCTGGCCGCGGTGTACAAGGATAGGAAGAGCGACAAGACATGACCAACGAACAATCAGGCGGCAGAGCCGAGGCATCGCACACTCCAGCGCCTTCAGACAGGGAGTCAACCGTTATACGTTTCAGGCAGGAGCCGCTCATGGCGGCCCGCGACCCCGCGGAGCAACTGCCTCATGAGGATCCCTACCAGCAGCTGCTTGACACCATCTACGACGCTGTTCTTGTCGTCACAGTGACAGGGCACATCGCTGATGCCAATCTCAGGTCGGTCGACCTGCTGCTCTACGACCTTGAAGAGTTGCGCAAGATGCGAGTTATTAACATCATTGCCGGTTCCGACGTCAATCTGCTGCCCACAATCCTGGCAAGCCTGGACCGGGATAAGTTTGCCATTCTGGAGGCGAAATGCATCCGAAAAGACGGGTCGCGGTTTTCAGCTGAAATCGCAGCCAGCAGGATATTCAGCGGCGGACAGACGAAGCTCTTCTTTTTCATCCGTGACCTGACCGTCCGCAAGCAGGCAGAAAGGGCGCTTAGGGAGACTCTTTCGAGGCTTGAGAAACAGGACAGGGCCAGAGCGTTGCTGGTTTCGAACGTAACGCATGAACTCAGGACTCCCCTGACATCCATCATGTACGGGCTCTCCAACCTGCTGTCCGGGGTTGTCGGAGCGTTGTCTCCACAGGTGCGGCAGTACATTGAGAGGTTTGACCGCGAATGCCAGAGGTTGTTGAGCACGGTCGAGGATATCCTGTACCTGGAGAGGATAGAAACCAGGACGCTGCGCCTGAGCAAGGTGAGGGTGCCGGCGGCGAGGCTTGCCGCGAAGAGCGCGGCATTTCTGGAGCTTCAGGCCAGGCACAAGGGCATTGCTTTGGTACTGAATCAGGAACCCGGCGCGTTGTTTGCCGACTGTGATCCGCCCAAGATGGAGCGGGTTTTGTTGAACGTAATCGGTAATGCGATCAAGTACACCCAGCAGGACGGGCGTGTCGCGATCTCAACCCGGAAGCGGGTCGGCCAGTACAGGATTCTTGAGATCAATGTCGAGGATACCGGTGTCGGTATTCCGGCGCATGCAATCGAGAATGTCATGGACCGGTACTACAGGGTCGGTGAGCGGGCCGACGGGGCCGGGCTGGGGTTGGCGATTGCAAAGGAGATAGCCGAGATGCACGGCGGAGGCATACAGATCACCAGTCCGCCGCCAGGGAAGAGCGCCGGCACGCTGGTGTCGGTTGGAATCCCGTCGGCAGATCCGCCCGATGTACTGGTTCTCGGCCAGAACCAGGCAAATACCACCGCGGTCCTGGAACAGCTTGCATTGTCGGGCTACCGTGCGGTGGCGGAAACCAGTTCCGAAAAAGCCACAGCACGCATCGTCGGCAGTGGCGTGGACCTGCTCATTGTTGATTTCCCGCTCTCCGATTCGGATGGGACTGAAATGATTGCCACACTGCGTGGGGACGAGCGCGGCAGGAAGACGCCGATAGTAGTGATGGCAGGAAGCGACCTGACGCCAGCCCGGAAAGAGATATTCTCGTGCCTTTCCATAGCGGTCATGGCAAGCCCGTGGAAGCCGGGTGACCTGCTGGACTGTATCGAAAGAGCTTTCGTGACAACAGGCGGGACCGAAGACGCAAAGCCAGCCGGAGTCTGAGCGGGCCCTGCTTTTGATGGTGTGCTGCTTTCGGTGGTTGCGTGAACGGGCATCTTTTTGTATCGTGGCGGCCGATAGTGAATTGCCTGGCAAGGTGTCGGGGTAACAGCAGCAAAAGACGGGAGCGGCGCCGATGAGCGAGCGGAAGCACTTGATCCTGGCGGTTGATGACGATACCGACCTGCTGGCCACCCTGGGGGATTTTCTCAGTTTCGAAGGATACGAAGTTGAGGCCGTCCCCAGCGCGGAAGACGCGATTGCACGACTGGCCCAGATCGTGCCGGACCTGATCATCCTGGACATCAGCATGCCGGGGATGGGGGGGGTCGGGTTCCTCAACGAAAAGATACAGATGCCCAACGTGGCGAAGGTGCCAGTGCTGGTCTTCACCGCCAGGGCGAACATGGAAAACTTTTTCAAGGATGTGGACGTCGCCGGTTTCATCGCCAAGCCGTGCGATCCTGCAGAACTGCTGAGGGAAATAAGGCGCATAGTTACCGAAAGCAAGTCACAGGGCGCGGCAGCAGGCGCAACACCGGCCGGCGGCGCAGGCGGCAGGAAGATCCTGATTGCCGAAGACGAAGCAGGTCCGCGCGAGAGGATGATAAAGGAGTTTTCAGAGGCTGGCTTCAAGACTATATGGGTTTCCAGCGGGCCCGAGGTCGTCGAAGAGGCTATTGTCAAGAAGCCTGACGCAATCATCATGAAGCTCGTCATGGAACGTATGAACGGCGATGCCGCCGCGGCCATGCTGAACGAGATCCCGAGCACGCGGGCCATCCCGATAGTGCTTTACGATGACACCGGTTCGCAGCCTCGCGACAGGATACTGTCCGACGAAGGCCCGGGCCTGAGGCGGCTTGTGAGGAGCCACAAGCCCGAGGATCTGATCCGGGCGGTGCGAGACATGTTTCCTGCATGATCACTAACACGACAAACCATTTCTGCCGGGGTTGACATATGCGTTGTCCCAGATGCAGTCATATTGATGACAGGGTTCTTGACAGCCGTTCCGCCCGGATGGGTGACACCATCAGGCGGAGGCGCATGTGCCTTGGCTGCGGCCACAGGTTCACCACCTACGAGGAGGTGGTGCGCACCAAGCTCCGCGTCGTCAAGCGGGACGGGCGCCACGAGGAACTCGACCGCAACAAGCTCGCAGGCGGGATAGAGCGAGCCTGCGAGAAGCGGCCGATCAGCACGGAGCAGATCGACAACATTGTCCAGGGCATAATCGCCGACCTTGAAAACGACTACGAGCGAGAGGTGCCCAGCAAGACCATAGGCATGAAAGTGATGGATCGCCTCGAAAAGCTCGACGAAGTGGCCTACATCCGTTTCGCCTCGGTGTACAAGCGGTTCAAGGATGTGACCCAATTTGTGAAGACTGTTGATGAACTGGCAGGACGGTGATGATTATTGACAAGCCCGTCGCATGCATGCGACCCGCGCCGAGATCGGTTTCAGCCATAATTGAAGAGGCAGCCGGTTTTGTCGACCCCACGGATGAAGAAGGCCTCAGGACCGTCCGTGAGGTGGCAAAGGGCGTTGAGGCATACCTTGGTGACTGCGGAGACCTTGGTGCCGGGGCAGGGCGCGTCCGTGCGCTGACAACCCGCGCGCTGATTTCTTCCGGCAAAGCGCATTTGGGCCGCAAGCTGATGCTTGCCGGCGGCGGACTTGTGAAGGCTACACGTTCGGCCCTTGTGGAAGACGGCGTAGTCCTCACGCTCAACCTGAGAGGATTGACCGTCAGGCACGATGAACGCCTCGACCTTGTACTCAGGAGGTGCCTGCTGCTCGTAATTGATTCCATGGCACCCATGTGGGATCAGTCGGGTGGCAGGGGAATGCTCGGGCTGCGGAACCTGAGGGCCGCGGCCGTAATTTTTCTGGGCCATTCCGCCCGGCCGGGGCAGGTGAATCGCTTTGTGCGCGACACGATGAACCTTTGCGCCGACCGGCTGGATGTGCTTGGAAAGAGGCGGGGTTGGGCTGGTGGCCCGGTGGTGTGCGACCTCGACTGGGTGAGTAAGCGGGCGGGAAGACAACGCAAGGAAGGAAAGTCATGATATCCGACGAAATGCTGCGTTCGCATCTTGGATCAGTGTTGGAGCAGACGAATTTCAACGGGCTCGGCAAGCTCATACGCGGGAAAGTCCGTGACAGCTACCAGCTTGATGGGAAGAGAGTGCTGGTGACCAGTGATCGAGTGTCGGCCTTTGACTGCGTCATCGGCACGCTGCCGTTCAAGGGGCAGGTTCTCAACCAGCTTGCGGCTTTCTGGTTCGACAAGACCGCCGGCTTGGTACCTAATCACGTGATCTCAGTGCCGGATCCCAACGTCATGATTGTGGCCGAGTGCAAGCAGCTTGCGCTTGAATTCATTGTGCGCGGCCACATCACTGGAGTGACGAAGACCTCGGCGTGGTACAACTACCAGCAGGGTGTGCGCAATTTCTGCGGCAACAAGCTGCCGGAAGGGCTCAAGAAGGACCAGGAGCTTGAAAAACCGATCCTGACGCCGACAACCAAGTTTGAGGAACACGACAGGCCGGTCTCGAGGGAGCAGGCCATTGCCGAGGGATTGATAGACGGTGAAACATTCGACAAGGCCGCGGCAATCTGCTTCAAACTGTTCGCCGCTGGGCGAGAGCATGCAAAGAAGCAGGGGATCATCCTGGTGGATACCAAGTATGAACTTGGGCTTCGTGGTGCAGAGCTCGTGGTGTCGGATGAGATTCACACTCCGGATTCTTCCAGATACTGGTTCATCGATTCGTACAAGGAACTCTTTGCCGCCGGCAAAGACCAGAGGGAAATCGACAAGGAGTATGTGCGAAAGTGGCTGGTGAGCCAGGGCTTCCGCGGTGACGGAACACCCCCGCGCTTGACTGATGAAGTCCGGGTCGAGGCCGCAAAGCGGTACATCCAGGCGTACGAGATCATCACCGGCATGCAATTCCAGCCTGGTGCTGTTCCCATCGAAAAGAGGATAGCCGGTGCATTGGCAAAGGCTGGTCTCAAGGTCTGATGTGACGGTGGTTCGTGGGGAGGCGTGGTGACGACGTGCGCGTCTTCGCCGGCCGGGTGCTGCTATTGATCCTCGGGCGTGGCGTCTCTCGCCCTTTCATTGTGGGCGGATACCGCCTTGCGGGCCTTGTCCTGCATCCTTGCGCCGGCCCGCAGGGTGTCGTACTGCAGCATTGTGCCCACAGTCTCGCTGATCTTGGATTGTTCCACCGGCTGGTTTGTTCCCGCCCCGGAATCTGCTTGTGACGGAGGCGGAGTGGGTTTCTCGCAACCAGCCATCATGGCGAGACCGAGCGTTGCCGCCGCCACCGCTACCCGGGCCATGTCGAGCCTCCCATCAGCCGGCATCTGTCCCGCTGCCTTTCCGGGCTGTATCTGTTTCCGTCTCAGGAATCATCGGCTGCTCCAGCGCGCGCGAGACGGCATGCAGGAGTTGCTCCTTTTCGATGGGCTTCTGTACAAAACCCCATCCACCCATCCCGATATGCGTTCGCGCGTAGTCTCTTGAGAAGCCGGATGCCATTATCACGTTCGCACTTGGATTCTGCTCGATGATCCGGCGGAATACTTCTCCCCCGTCGAGAGATGGCATGATGAGGTCAACGACAACGAGGTCTATCTCCCCGGCGCGTTCATGAAGCATGGTCAGCCCGTCTGTTCCGTTGGTGGCGGTGTGTACCGTGTGCCCGCGCTCCTCCAGCATCGCCTTCAACGTAGCCAGATCGGCCTCGCTGTCGTCTATCACGAGGATGGTCTTCTCTTCAGGGGACACGACTGCAGCCGGTGGTCCGGAGACTTCTGCAGCCGGTATGTTCAGGCTTACCGTCGTCCCTTTGCCTTGTGCGCTCTTGACGGATATCCAGCCCCCCCATGACAGGACGGTGGCTTGGATGATGGTCAACCCGAGGCCTTTCACTATTCCCGGCGGCTTCGTTGTGAAGAAAGGGTCGAATATGTGGGAGAGGGTCTCGCGAGACATCCCGAGGCCGGTATCGGTGACGCTGATAACTCCATAGCGGCCCGTCTTGGCCTCAGGGTTCAGCTTGTGTTCGTGACGGCTGAAGTGTTTCTGCGTGATACGAACAGTGAGTGTGCCTCCGTCAGGCATGGCTTCTATTGAATTGAGAAACACCCCGATCAGGGCGTCAAGCAACTGGGCGGGATTCGCCTGGACTAATGGAAATGTCCCCTGGGCTTCCGAGACGAAGGCGATGTGCTTCTCGGCGAACATCTTCTCAAGGACCCTTGCGCTGTCGGCAATGACTTGAATTGCCGACACAGGGCTGGTGGTCGACCGTGAGCGCAGTTCGCTGGCCTGCGCCAGTTCGGAGAGATGCGAAGTCAGCTCTCTCGCCTCCCTGGTGGAATCCAGGATCTTCCTGGCTGCCGCGTGGGAATTCGTCCCGGGGATCAGCGAGTCTTCAAGAACAGAGGCGTTGGAATCGATCTTGCCGATAAGAAGCCCGAAATCATGGGCGATACCCTGGGCCAGCGCCCCGACAGCCTCGATCTTCTGCCTTGTGACGGCCCGCCGCGCCATAAGGTAATGCTCGGTGACGTCCCGCAGCACCAGCACCACGCCCATGATCTCTCCGTCGGCGTCCGACAAAGGGGATATGGAACTCTGGACATGCTTTCGTGCGCCGCCTCTCGTCGAGAGGAGCAGGCGCTCGGGAATGTCCGCCGGTTGTCGTCTTGAGAGCTTTGCGAAGGGCAGGCTGACGGGTTTCCCGCTGTCTTCGCCGGCAGCCTTGAAAATTGCGGACAGGGGCCGGCCCATAGTGGCTTCGAGTGTCCAGCCGGTAAGCTTCTCCGCTGCGGGATTGAGGAACAGAACGGCGCCAGTCTTCTCGGTGACAATGACCGCGTCGCGGATGCTGTAAACCACGGAATGACACCATGATTTGCCATCGGCGTGCGGTGGCGTAGCGCGTGGTGCCACGGGTTGAGGACGTGCCGGGGTGCCGCCGCCCTTCGACTTTCCAAGCACCCCCCCGCGGGAGACACGCACCGGCCGGCTCGTCTGTTTTACGCCGGCCCCCTTGCCAGTGGCTGGGATCTTCCTTCTTCTCACGGAAGTACGCCCCTTTCCCTGCAAACCTGCATCCGACAAACCCTCTACTACAGTCTACTTGTCGCATACGGTACAATGCAAATCAAGGCAGATTGAGCAGCCCGAATCCTCCACAGGTCGCCGGCGTGGCGAAGCGACCCGCCGGGCCGGCTTTCAGTCTGAGGCAGGGGGGGCGTTCGTCCGGACAATCCCCATCTGCCCGTGAGTCGAGGACGGACGTGGCAGTCTCACGACAATTGAGCCGATCTCGGTTGGTTCCGGTTCCGGCTTCCATGTGACAACGAGAGTGTAGAGGATCGTCAGGAAGAGGATCATAGCGATGAGTATGCCGGCGAGCGGGGTAAGGTACAGGCGCAACCAGGTTAGAACCGGCCTTGCATAGGCGCGCATGATTCTTGTGTGCCGGTCTTCGGAGAGCCTGTCCGGAACATCGCTTGGCCGGTGGCCGGCTACCCGGAGCAGCTCGAACGTCTTTCGTGTCTGTTGAGCTGCATGCCTGCAGGAGTCGCACTGGCGTAGATGATCCCGTATGAACGAAGCCTGTGCTTCACCCAGCTCGTTGGTGACAAATGCGGTCAGCAGGTTCCGGACCTTTGTGCAGCGTGAAAGCGGTTGGGCTCCCGGTTCCGGCCGGCCGGTGCCATTGGCCCCGTCAGAGTTATGTGTCATCGTTGCATCCTTTTTCAACGTCTATGTCGCCGATGGCAAGGGCGAGCTTCTGCATTGCGTGATGAAGAATGTACCCGACATTGCCTTCGCTGAGTCCAGTGATCTGTGCAATTTCCCTGTAGCTTCGTTCTTCGTACACCTTGAGGGTCACAACCTGTTGCTCCCGTATGCTCAATGACTTCAGGAGCATGGCGGCGTTTTCTGCGGCTTCACTGACAGGAATCCGGGTCTCGCCATCCACCAACTCGCATTCCTTCTCCGCAGCGTGGCGCGACAGGAAGGAGTTCCGCCTTGCCTCACGGCGGATGTGGTCCACGGCGAGGTTGTGAATCACGCGGTAGAGCCAGGATGACAGTTCAGGCTCTGAATGATCCGGCGCAGGCTTCCAGTGGAGGGAGAGCTTGATGAAGGCGTTCTGCACGATGTCCTGGGCGGCGTCGGAGTTTGAGACGAAGTGTGCGGCGTACCGCAGGAGGGGTGCCTCGTACTTCTGCACGATTTCCTCGAAAGAAGCGGGGGTGCCGTTGCCGCCGCCAGTGCCGTTGTCGGTCATGATTCGTCAGGATATCAGCCTCGCCGCCAAAAGAAAAGCGGCGATGTTGCCCTCCGAAACGCGCCGGTGCAGGCACCCCACTCGGGTGTCATGTCGCGCTTGCGCGGCGGATGTGACATGGCTCTCTTCAGGTCGCGGACTTGCGCGGCGACCGGTGTGCGGGTGTGAATACCTGGTGCCGGGGGAAAAGCAAAAGCGGAAGGTGGGAGCGAGCAAAAGCGGAAAGCGC
>JBAXKQ010000026.1:0-24373 GCA_037135275.1 bacterium | reverse complement strand
ACGGTTCATGGCGCTTCTCCGCCGTTCGACAGGTCCAAGTGGTGAGGAGGTAGCCCGACCAGCGTGCCCCGTCGCGGATGCCCGCACGTAACCCGTATTCTCACTGGTCTTCTGTCAACGGAACAACAGACCGCTGAGTCACGGCAGGGATTCCGGCGCGTATCTACCTCTCTTTGCGGGCGGCATGAGGGACGCAACCGAGCGGGCCATGGCTTCCATTCCATCAGTACCGTCACTGAACTCGGCAAGTTCACGCATGGGGCCGACGCGAACCGTCACGCAGCCTCGCTTGAGGCAAGCTGCTCCCACTGGCAGTATCCTATCGCTGCCCTCGATCGACAGCGGCAGAATCCCCGCCGACGCCTTTGCGCTCAGCAGGCGCCAGACCCCGGGAAGAAACGGCATGAGTTTGCCGGATCGGCTTCGCCCACCCTCCGGAAAGATGAGGACCAGCCTCGCATGGTGGCAAATGTCGTGGATGGCCTTGCGTGCAGCTTTGGCTATCTCCGACAACGGAAGAGCTACCGAGGGTGTTGCCCGGATACGCGACTGGGCGACTTGAACCGTGTTGAAGTGAAGGGATGCAAACTTGCGGCACGCGTGCCTGAATACCTTGGGGCCAACCACAACCGTGAAATCATCCTCGAAGCCAAACCGGGAAAGCATGGGACCAAGAGCCATCCGGACAAGGGACGCATCGGCATAGCTGACATGATTGCATAGCAGATAGAGGTGCTGGATCCTGCCTTCGCCAAGGGCTGAAAAGGCCAGGTTCACATTCCTCACGCCATGGATGTGCAGTCGACCTTTCACAAGGTGCCGGAAGACCGCAGTCATAACTTCTGCAGCCAGAATGGACTTCGGCATGAAACCCCAGTCGCGCCCCGCTCGTTGGTACTTGTCAACAAAATCGCCGATCACATCCGATGGCACCGCCCTGATGCTTTCGTTCACTACCTTCCATGCGGAACGGGGCAGATGTGCGCGCCAGGCAAACAATGCCCGGTCCAGTTGCGCAATCACCGCCTCATCCCGCGCGATTTTGGCTGTCCGTTTTTTGTTGTCGCTTGCCATGGCCTGAAGAGTGCCGCTAGCGTGCTGTCCCATGAATAGCTGTACATTTCTTCACGGGACACCACACCAAGTGGAACAAAAAGGTAGCAGAGAACGCCCCCCAAGCAAGCGTATTGTAGCGCAGACAAAAGCGGGGATCCGGCAGGCGCTCTACTACCAGAGGGCAAGACCTTCGAGCGCCGCGGAAGTCCGGATCCAGGACATATGCCCGGAACGTATAGTATCGGGATTGGGCCAGGTCTTTCTTGTTGACGCAGTGAGTTGGCCAGGCATAATGCCCACGACATCGTGAGACACATTGAGTCGATGTCGTAGCCCTTCAAGAGCACGAAAGCCGGTTTGACAGGAAGAGTTTGATCAAAGATCGTGCACTCCAATACCTGCTTGGCAAACGAAGCGACACGCCGGACGCCGCTGATGGACAGAGCCGTCAACGTCCGGACGCCTGGACATCATGTCTACAAGGACATTTCGCCGGCAGATAATCGGCCTGCCTTGTGGTTCGCAATCGCCGCACTGGTGACCCTGACCCTTGCTGGATGCATGTCGGTGGGCGGCAAAACCGTGGCAGAGGCAAGGCGCGGCGGACCACCGGACACGGCAGCTGTCGCCAGCGCGCGCCGCTCCCTCGCCTCAATGTACCCCGGGACCGCCTGCATGACACACCGTGCCGTACTGACTGTGCACGGAAGACAATTTGCGTTTGACGGCTATGTGGTGAAATCCAACGATTACCTCAGGCTGGTCGCCAGGGGTACCGTGGGGCTGGTTGCCGAAGTCGAGTGGACGGCAAGGGCCGGCGCAAAAGTGCTCAGGACCGGCCGCTTCTTCAAGCAGCGGTGGAGTGAAGCCTACATGGCACGCGATCTTGTACTCCTCTGCGCGCCCCCGCAGCAACTGCCAATAGTCGAATCCACGGCCGGCGGGTGTATTGTACTCGGCCAGGACAACATCAGGGACAATACAATGCTGAGATACGTCTTTTCTCCCGACGGCATGATTCTGCAGGAGATTCAGGCCGGCCGCCCCGGAAGGCCGAACTACACCGCGCGAATAGCGGGATATCGACAGTTCGAAGGATATTCCCAACCCGTCCCGGCCGAGATCGCCGTCGACGGTGAGGGGTACAGCCTTCATCTCTTCCTGGTAAATCTAACGCAGGGAAGGCAAACTGGAGACATCAATCCCTCTGAAAGCAGACTATAATGGTAAGCAAGCGCAAGAAACCGCTGAGGGATTTCTGGACCGGGGATGGACAGCTTCTCGGTGAAGCCCTGCTGGGGACACGCGACCTGCCCGGGGCACGGCGGGCGCTGACAAATGCCCAGGCGCGCGCGCCAGCCTGTATGAGGGAGAAAAGGACCATAAGTGAACTCTCACGATTTTGCGACAAATGACACACCGCCCGTAAAAGCCGGACCCGTCCCCCCTGGAAAGTCCCGGGGTGGTAGCTTCAAAACCCGGCCGCTGGTGGTCGTGCAGGTTCTTGCAGGCTACTCGCTGCATTTTATCGCCAACGGCCTCTTTGTCGTCTGCATGCTTCCCCTGATCCTCCTGCTGGCCCCCTTTCCCGCCGCAAGGCACCGGTACCTCCAGACGCTTGTGCGCCTGTACCTGACGTTCTACACACGATGCGTCCTTACGGGCCTGGGTGTCTATAAGATTGCCGAGATCTCCGGCCTCGACCGCGCCACCGCCCGCAGGCCGGCCATCTACGTTGCAAACCACCGCAGCCGGCTTGACGCCCTGTTCCTGCTGGGGCTCCTGAAACACACCGGAGTGGTGGTGAAAGCCAAGTATGCCGCGGCGCCGGCTGTTGGCGCACTTGTACGGCACTTCGACTTCGTCAGCACCAGTTCCGACTCACACAGCTCTACGGCCGGTGCGGTCGCCAAATGCCGCTCCCTGATCGAGAGCGGCAAGAATCTTCTCGTGTTCCCGGAGGGCTCGCGCGCTGCATCCAGAAAACTCCAGCCGTTCAAGAGCCTGGCCTTCCGGATCGCGATCGAATGCGGCTGTCCGGTCGTTCCTGTCATCATCCACTCAACCCACCCTTTTCTTTCCCGCGCATCAGGAAGTCTTTTTCCAGGGGGGCGGAACATTTATCGAATCCGGTTCCTCGAACCCGAGAGCGTACTGCCTTCCGACACACACGAGGCACTGGCCGATCGCATCTACCGACGCATTTGGAGGGAACTCAAGCAACTGGACAGGGGGACAATATGGGAAACACTGTAGAAGACTCGATATCCTTCGGACCGGCGGAAATCCTGCGCGTCCTGCCACACCGCCCCCCGTTCCTGTTCGTGGACAGGGTGACCAGGCTGGTGCCCTCGCGACTGATCATTGCAGAGCGTGATCTTCGCGCGGACGAACCCCACTTTGCCGGCCACTTCCCCGGTCGCCCGATCATGCCGGGAGTGCTCATTTCAGAGGCGCTGGCGCAAACCAGCGGCCTCCTGATCGGACTCAGCCAGCAGGTGGAAGGCACGGCTGAGCCGGACAAGAAGCCCATGTTCTTCCTCGCGGTAAATTCCATGAAATATGTCAGCCCCGCCGTTCCGGGAGAAACGCTGATCCTGCGTGCCGAGGCCGACAAGTCGTTCGGCACCCTCTTCAGGTTCAATGTCGAGGCGTCCGTCGGCCGCAGAACGGTCGGAACCGGTTCTCTGACGCTCACAATGGTGGGGGAGGCAAAGTGAAAGTACTCCTCCTGCGAGGCTACCCCAGAAAAGCCGGTTACACCAGGCACCTGGTCGATTGCTTTGCTGCCGGGCTACAGAAGACGGATGCGGAAATAACCGATGTTGATGTGGTCCGCGCAGACATACGCCCCTGCCTCGGCTGCTACCACTGCTGGCTGAAGACCCCCGGCAAGTGCGTCCATCGTGATGACATGGACAAGCTCCTGCCCGTTCTCCAGGAAGCAAACGTTGTCGTGTGCGCAACACCCCTCTATTTCTACTCCATGAGCAGCGCTCTCAAGTGCTTCTTTGAGCGGACCCTGCCCCTCTTCCGCGGCGGCCTTGAGCATACCCCAAAAGGACTGCTGAGAAACAAGCGGCGCTCTCCAGGGCTCTGGCAGAAGAAGACACTCGTCACAATAGTCGTCGGAGCTCTGAGATCCACGGATATGTTCAAGCCGCTCCTCGAGACCTTTGAAATGATTGCTGACGGGACAAACATGGAAATGGGCGGCCACCTGACAAGGCCGGAGTCCTACCTGTTTCCTTTCAAGAACTGCAAGCCGATGGCTCTCAAGAATATTGAGCTCGCCTTCGCGCGCGGGGGGCAGGAGGCCGGCGCAACGGGCGTTCTGTCCGAAAACACCATGGCCATGGCCTCCACCCAAATCTCATCAGATGCCGAGACGTTCTGCAGATACACCGAAAGATACTGGGACGCAGCCTCAAAACTGGGCGCCGACGGAATGTCCATCGACAACGTGGTGCCGGTGGTTGGCCGGGATATCCAGATCCTGATGCACGAGTTTCTGCGCGGATTCGATCCGGCCGCGGCACGCCGCGTTCGGGCCCGTATCCAATTCGACTTCACTGATGCCGATCTTCACTACGGCATAACCATTGATGAAGGCGGCTGCACGATCTCGGAATCCGCCATCAGCAAACCTGATCTCAGGATAACCTGCAGTTCCGAGGTGTGGGTGAAGGTGGTACTTCTCGAACTGGATATAAGAAGCGCACTGGGCAATCGCCTTATCGTATTGGAAGGCGACAAAAGCCTGTTCATGAAGCTGCCGAAACTGTTTCCGCCGCCCAAAGGTTGAGCCCGGCCGGTCGCCTTATGCCTCATTCCTCGAGGCAGCCTCTGCAACCGAGTCCACATTCCGCAGGCTGCTGACGGTGCAAAGATGCGTCTCATTCCCGAACCCGTTCGTGCGCGCCAGGCCTGACAGCACTCGACCAGGCCCTATCTCGACAAGGCTGCCCACCCCCGCGCTCCTCAGGAAGCCCATGGCCGCACGCCATTGCACGGGCTCCCTGACTGCATTGATGACGTTCTCCTTGATGCGCCGGGGATCATCCTCCCGCTGGCCGGAGTAATTCATCACAATCGGAATGGACGGCTTCCCGAACACCTGCGTTTCAAGATAGTCCGCAAACCTGGCACTCGCGGTTGCCATATATGGACTATGCCATGGCCCGGCGACTGGCAGAATTCGGCACGTTCCCAGTTTCGCGGCGCCGATGCGCTGCGCCATCGCCTCCAGCGCCGGGCGCCTGCCGGATATAACAATCTGGGTGGGCGCATTGTCGTTGGCGAGGGTAAGCTGGTCGGCGCCGGCAGGCTCCCCCAGCAGGGCCAGCACGGATTCCCGTTCCGGACCTATCACGGCCATCATGCCGCCATCCGCCGCTGCGGCAGCCTCCTCCATCAGCCGGCCACGCCGGGCCGCAATGATCACTGCCTGCTCCGGAGCAACAACACCGGCCGCCGCGAGTGCCGTTATCTCACCAAGCGAATGGCCAAGCACCCAGTCCGGGGTAATGCCCTTTTCCAGCAATCTCCTCAAGTAGCCGAGCGACACAGCGACTATGAGCGGCTGCAGCACAGCGGTACGGCGAAGCGCCTTCTCGGGACCCCGGAGACACAATGTCCTGAGATCCTCACCAGTCTGGAGGCTTCCGGCTTCGATTAGTGACTGGAAATGCGAGTCCCCGCCGGCGAGGTCGGCTGCCATGCCGACCTCCTGCGAACCCTGACCTGGAAAGAGAAATGCGCGCGTGATCATCTCTGCATGACTGCAGTTGAGGTGAGGCCGCCATCGACCACTATTGTCTGGCCAACCACGTAGGCTGCGTCGTCCGACGCCAGGAAGGCAACCACGCCGGCCACCTCGGCGGGATGGCCAAACCGATGCGACACGATACGGTCAAGATTCTGCTGCTTTATCTGGCGGGGCAGCCGCGCCGTCATGTCGGTCTCAATGAACCCGGGCGCCACGGCGTTTACCCTGATCCCCTTTGCCCCAACCTCCGCCGCAAGCGATCGCGTGAAGGCAAGGATGGCTCCTTTTGTGGCAGCGTAGTTCGTCTGGCCGGCCGTGCCGACAAGAGCGGATATCGAGGCGATGTTCACTATGACACCCGAGTGAGCCTCGAGCATCGGCCTGATCGCGGCCTTGCACCACCTGAAGACACCGCCAAGGTTGTCGTCTACAATCTCCGTCCACTGCTCGGATGGCATCAGCATCAGGAACTGATCACTCGTCCGTCCGGCGTTGTTGACCAGGACGTCGAGCCTGCCATGCTTGTCGGCAATTCCCCTTATCGCGGCACTGATGGCGGACTCGTCCGATTGCGGACATCGTATCTGGCTGGCGCCTGTTGCGGTTGCCACTTCGAGCGCGGCAGCCTCATTCGTGTTGTACGTGAAGAACACGTGCGCCCCCTGGCTGGCGAACCGCTCCACGACAGCACGGCCAATACCCCTCGAACCACCGGTCACAACAACCACCTTGCCGTCGAATGCCTTGCTCATATCCCCCCTGCGCATAGTCTGCACGCCAAAGACCAGGACTTCTCTCACACCATGGTCCTGTAACGCTCCCATACATCTGCCGGCCAGTCTTTCACGAGCCGGCCGGTTCGCACGTCAACAAGAGTGGTTACCGTGTGCCCGCGCGCAACCTCTTCCTTTGTCTTTTCGTGCACCAGCGAATGTTCAAACACGAGCCGTCCGTCATACGACACCTGGATCCGGTGCCTTGTGAGCAACACCAGCGAGTCGCCGTACTTAGCGGGCCGCAGATAATGACACTTGTTCTCAACAACGGGCATGGAAATCATGCGGCGAACGGCCTCTTCGAAGGACATGACCTCCAGCATGATCTGCAGCCGGCCTTCCTCGAACCACAGGAAATACTGGGAGTTGTGAACAACCCCCATCATGTCGATTTGACGAAAGGCAGGCGTGATCCGCAGTTTCCGCCGTATCTGGCGGCGCTTTCTATGATCAACCTCAGCCATGATTTGGCTCGGCCTGCAATCCAGGCGAAAACGGGAAAAAGAAATTACATTTCGTCGAGTTTGACTTGAAGGCTCTTCGGAAAGATCGGCGGCATGGAAATCGTCTCTACTGGCGAACCTCCCGCAGCTCCGACCGTGAACCTCAGCCCTGCAAATGCGAGCCCTATCGGCAGTACAGCCAGGCCAATCTGCCTGTTCAGCGAGGGCGAAAATGCTGCAGCCACAACTTCCCCAATCCCGCCCTGGCCGTGAAACACCTTCGCGCCTACGCCCAGGCATTCCTGGCCAGGAGCCGCTGCCACGCCCACGATCTTCTGCTTCAACCCGGCGGCCCTCCGCTGCTTGATCGCCTCCGCCCCGTGAAACCGGTCCTTCTCGAAATCAATCATCCATTGGAGACCCAGAACCAGGGGATCCCGCACACTGGCGCCTTCGGCATGTATGTTGAAAAACCGGCCTTCAAGGCGAAGGGCATTGTGCGCGTCAACACCGCAAAGGACACCCCCGTGGCGGGCGGCAATGCCAGTCAACGCATCAGAGAGCTTGGCGGCAACACCCGCCGGCGCCATAAGAAGGTAGCCGAATTCAGAGGTTTTTCCTGCGCGGAAAAGGTATACGGATTCACCTTCGAACGGGAATACCTCCACCGAAAGATAAGCAAGCCCAAGCACATCAGCGCCGAAAAGCTCCTTCACGACTGCCCACGCCTTGAAGCCGTCAATCCCAAGCAGGACATGACTCTCTGTCAGGTCCTCAAGAATGCCGTCAGAAGCGCCCGCCGGCTGCAGCCGTTCACGGATATCACCGTCCGTCGCAATCCCCTCGCACAGAAGTATCAACTCCTCGTCGTTGTTTGCCACGTAACAGTCGCCGACTACGTGGCCGCTGTTGTCCGGCATGAAGGTGTGCAGCATGCGGCCGAACCGGATCTTTGCCACATTTCCGGCGAGCGCACCATCAAGCAGGTCATCCCCCTTTTCAAGCGGGACACGATACTTCTGCATGAACGAAAAGTCGGTGATGCCCACGGCATCCCGGACAGCCACATGCTCCGCCCGCAGGCCGGATACGTGCGACACCACCTGGACTCCGTGCCTCTCTACAAGCACCGCACCCGCCTTGGTCCACTGTTCTCTGAGCAGTAGTTCTCTCATGGCTGTTTATTCCGGCTGTCCTGTTCCTTGATGACGAAATCTACCAGTGTGTTTATTGATCTGAGCACCGCGATGTTGTCGTCCGGGATCCTGACGTGAAAGCAACTCTCGACGCAAAGCACAATCTCGAGGGCGTCCAGCGAATCCAGGCCGAGCCCGGCACCCAGAAGCGACACGTCTTCGTGAAGATCCTCTGGAGAATAGCGGAGGTTCAGGCGACGAATCAGCTCCTTCTTGAGCTTCTCGATAATCTCGGATCTTCGGGCAATGGCCTTCTGCAGATCTGTGTCCTGATCCATCTCTTCACTCCCAAGCCGTTCCGCGGCACCGCCGCGCAAGTTGCACAAACACCCCTCAACCGGCTGACCTCTCGCTCCGATACGAAACCACTTCCTGTGCCAATGCCAAAATCAGACCCGATCGTGGAAAATGAACCTACACGGTTCAAAAGTCAAGAACTGCTTCCACAACCCATGACCGCCGCCGGCAAGGCATGTGTCCGGGGTCCTTCTCCCCTGCCAGGCGGCAACTATTCAACCCAGCCTTTCCTGAACACCGCACAGAAATTGTACCCGGCATCCGAGCTCGCCAGCGCCAGTATGTGCGTGGGCATCGCACTCAAGTGTCTCTGGTCCAGACCTGCAATTCCGGTCCGCTGCGGCCAGAGCGAAAAGCCATCCTTCAACGACTCTAGCGTCGCGGCAATGCTGACAAGGATGGACGCCGACTCTATGAATCCGGTGTTGAACGTGGTGGTGACGAGTGGAATGCCCGCAAAACCCGCCCCCCATGTCGCTTCACACGCCTCAAGCACCTTCTTGTCCTGCCGGTTGCCCTGGGGTGCCCAGACAATGAGTCCTATGTCGCCAGGCGAAAGCCGCGAACGGCTGAGCGCCA
Organism: bacterium; assembly: GCA_037135275.1. Taxonomy (GTDB): domain Bacteria; phylum Verrucomicrobiota; class Kiritimatiellia; order SPBP01; family SPBP01; genus JBAXKQ01. The sequence continues at coordinate 15,258 of JBAXKQ010000026.1, read as the reverse complement.
ACTCCACAGCCTGCTTCAAACCGGCGGATTCCAGTGCCGGCTGCAGGAGAGGGCCGGCGTCCATGCTCATTGCATAGCCAAGCACCTCAGCGAGGATCGGAACCCCGCGGCTGTGGGCTGAGGAGGCCGTCTCCAACACCAGCGCCGCCGCGCCCTCGCCAAGAACCTTCCTTTTCTCTTCGTCAAGCCTGATGCGGTAGTCGTCCTCCTGTTCGCCCTCGCACAGGAACCCCATCCGGTCGTAGTTGCTGTACATCTGCGGGTAGACTTCATCGGAGGCAACCGTCACCACCGCGTTGGCCCTCTTTTCGGAGAGCGCCATGAAAGAGTATGCCAGGCTTTGCAGCCCGGCGTGCGGTCCGGGGGCCAGTGTGGCGTTTATGCCTTTCAGCATGAGCATCGAAGAGACCCAGCCTGCAGTGGAGTTCATCGTGATGTTCGAAAAACTCCCCACATCGGCCTGGCGGTTTTCACTGCTGAAGACACTGTCCATGTGGCCCATCTCCGACGGGCCGTTGCAGCCGCCGGCGATAACGCCCAGCTTCTCGCTGTTTTCCTGGGTCACCTTGATCATGGCCTCGTCCAGCGCAAGCTTCGAGGCGGCTACGGCATACCGGCTGATCGGGTTGAGCGACTCGAAATCCAGTCGCTTGTCCACCGCGGAGGCCTTGAATTCCGCCACCTGCCCCGCAAGGCGGGCTGTAATTCCGTCGCGCGGTCGTTTCGCATACGGAGACAGGCAGACACGGTTGCCGGCAAGAATATCGAGCGTCTGCCTTACACCGATGCCGGCAGAGGTAATCGCCCCCAGGCCCACAATCACGACTCGCTCTTTGTGGTTCTGCCGCGGCTTGACGGCATGCGTCCACTTGGTCACCACAACCGCGGCGTTGTTCCCTCCAAATGCGTAGTTGGCCGAGAGAAACGCCGGGTAGGACGTCTTGCGGGCATCGTTCGGAACGTAGTCAAGCGCACACCCCGGACGCGGGGTGCTGAAGTTCAGTGTGGGTGGAATAAAATCAGCATTCATGCCGAGCAGTTGCGATGTGGCCTCAAGAATGCCGGTCGCCCCCATGCAGTGCCCGAAGAATGATTTTGTTGAAACGACCGGAATGCGGGCGTCTCCGAGGAACTTTGCTATTCCTTTGGACTCCGCCTTGTCATTCGCCTCCGTGCCGCTGCCGTGGGCGTTTATGCACCCTATCTCGGCAAGGGACAGGCTTGAATCAGCCAGCGCCTCGCGCAGGGTGCGATACGCCCCGAGACCGCGCGGATCAGGTGACGTCGGGTGGTAGGCATCGGATGTGGTCGCGTGCCCGGCAATACGCCCGAGGCACTTTGCGTTCCGGAGTATGGCCTGTTCCATCTCCTCCAGCACCCAGAAACCGGCACCCTCCCCGATGTTCAAGCCGTATGGCATCGAGAATGGCGCTATCCTCCCGGTCGATGTGGCTTTGAGCGCATCAAACCCGGCCATATTGGCAACACACAGCACATCAACCCCGCCGGCCAGCACGGTCGAGTAGTAGCCCTCATTGATGAGCATCGCTGCAAGCCCGAGGGCGACCGTCGAGGATGAACACGCGGTGGTGACAATCCATATCTCGCCGGTGATGCCGAGCATGCCCGCGAGCGTCTTGCCAAGGCCGTAGCACCTGGCCTGGAGATTCATTCGCTCGTCGAATGGACGCTCGGCCTTGCCGTGCTTCCAGGCGTATTCCGCCTCCGCCGAGCGCAACCCGCCGTTGCATGTACCGACGACCAGCGCAACGTCCTTCCTCGGGGTGCTGCTGTCCCACTTGATGCCGGCATCACGAATGGCGCGCCTGGCTGTTGCGACTGCAAAACGCAGATACCGGTCGTCCAGATCCTTCATCTCCTGATCAGAAAGCTCTGTCCGGAAATCGAGATCCTTCACTTCCCCGCCAAGGCTGGTCCGGAAACCCCGCGCGTCGAATTGCGATATCTGCGCCAGACCGTGCCTGCCATGGATCAGGGCGTCGGTCATCGAGGCCGGGTCGTTGCCGATGGGACTGAGCACGCCGATCCCGGTAATAGCGGCATTCCCACGCAGGCCCTGACGCTGCAGCGGCTTGCCCACAACCTGCTGGCCGTTGTTCCATGTGGCCGGCTCAAGGTACCCCACGTGCTTGTGCTTCTGCATCCTGAAGAACATGTTCCACAGCTTCACAAACTGCTCGCGCAACTGTTCCGGTGTCATGTTCAGCGGCCGCGAGACAACGTGCGCCCCGTTGTAGTGGCTCCAGTTCCTGTCGATGATTCGATCCTGGCTCTGGAGCCTGTCCCAGAGCTGGGTACCCGGGAATGGTGTGTAGATGAAGAACTCGGCAGTGTGTATGTCGGCGGCATCGAAGAGGTCAAGCACGCGGTCAGCTATGTCGGTCTCATCCCAGTCCCTGCCAATTGCGCACGAACCGAAGAACCGTATTTCCCTGTCGTTGAGGGCCTTGACCAGGTCGATCAGCGCCTGCCGCTCCTTCTTCTCGCCACGGAGCGCCCTGATCGAGACTGGATCAACGTTCATCGTGCAGTAGAAGTTCCTCACGCCGGCCTTCGCGGCAAGATCAAGGAAGGCAGGCTCGGTGTTGAGCGAAAGGGTCGATGAGACAAAGAACTTGCGGCGCAGCGGAATGAGCGCCTTGAAGAGGGCCTCGACGTACTCGCGCACGCCTTTCTGCGGGAAGAAGAGCATGTCGTCCGCAAGATACACATTCTCGTGCGCCAACCCCTCAATCTCCTCCACGACATTCTTGATCGGCCGCATGCGGATCCTGTGTCCCATGTGCTCCGGAATGGCACACATCAGGCAGGAATACGAACAGCCGCGCGCTATCTGGACAAGATCCTCATCCCAGTCGTACGATTTCTTGGCGTAGAACAGGTCGCGCCGTGGCGCCGGAATGTCGGCAGCCGGGAAACCGTGGCCGCCAATATACTTCCTCTTCAGTTCGCCGCGGCGGGCGTCCTCCACGATCTGGGGCCACGTCGGTTCACCCTCCCCGATGTTCACGGAATCCGCATGCCGCAGGCATTCGTCGGCCATGAAAGAGGGAAAAAGCCCGCCCATGATGACTTTCTTGCCGTGCGCCCTGAATCCATCTGCGATTTCCAGCGCACGCGTGCCCTGCGGGGTGAAACAGTTGATCGCCACCAGGTCAGCCGGCGCATCATAGTCAATTGCGTCGCCGCTGTTGTCGTCCACAAGTTGGATTTCCACATCGGGCGGCGTAAGCGCGGCAAGGATGGGAATACCCAGCGACGGTGGCGTGGTGAAGTTGCCTAGAAAGTAGTTCAGCACACCTTCCTCGATGCCGGGAAGATCCTTGAGGAATTTCTCGAACCGGGGATAGACAAATATGATGCGCATGGACGGCAACATACCAAAGGCCGCATTCACTGCAAAAGCCCAAAATCCAAGTGCTTTTTCCTTGTCCGCCATATTGGGCACGCCTATCCTTGCTTCCCGCATGCCAAGACGAACACTGGAAGAAAGACTGTCTGCCGAAAATGTGGCCAAGATCCAGGCAAGAGGCTGGGCCGGGACTTTTGCGCACGCTTCGAAATACTCACCCTTCTATCGCGAACACTTCCGCCGGGCTGGAATACCTGCCGGCCACGTGCCGTCCCTGTCGGATCTGGCGCTGATCCCGCCAATCGATAAGTCGGTACTGTCGGAACAGAACGATTCGTTTTTGTGCGTGCCCGCAAGGAAAGTGGTCGACATTGTCACCACCAGCGGCACAACAGGCAAACCGATCGCAACCATGCTCACCGAACGCGACCTCCAACGCCTTGCCTACAATGAGTACCTGTCTTTCAGATGCACCGGACTGACTGCGGCTGATACTGTCCTGATTGCTGTCACGCTCGACCGCTGTTTCATCGCAGGCATGGCCTACTACCTGGGCCTGCGCATGCTCGGCTGCGCCGCGATACGTGTCGGGCCGACCACACCCATGATGCACCTCGAGATGATGCGGCGCTTCGCCCCAACCGCCATCGTCGGGGTGCCGTCGTTCCTTCGTATGCTTGCCGGAGCCGCATCGGACAACGGACTCGACCCTGCCCGGTCCACCGTCAGGAGGCTCGTGTGCATAGGAGAGCCCGTCCGAAACGAGCAACTTCTGCCTAACCCCGCAGGGGCGGACCTGGAAGACCGATGGAACGCAAAGGTCTTCTCGACATACGGCGTGACGGAACTCGCGGTGTCGCTGTGCGAGTGCGAGCATGGCGCGGGGGGACACCTGCATCCGGAACTCCTGTTCATAGAGACGCTGGACGACAAGGGTCGGGCTGTTCCCGACGGCACCGTCGGCGAACTGGTGGCAACAACCTTCGGGGTCGAGGGAATGCCCCTCATACGGTACCGCACCGGCGATTGCGCCGCGATTTTCAGGACCCCCTGCCCCTGCGGCAGGCAGACATTGCGCATCGGGCCGATCATCGGGCGCAAAAGCCAGAAGCTGAAGGTCAAGGGCACCACCATCTTCCCATACACACTCAAGCTGATTCTCGACACCACGCCGGGCGTGGAGTCTTATGTTGTCATTGCACGCCGCGAAACCGATCTCAGCGATTCGGTCGAAGTACTCGTGGCCTGCAGGGGCAATAAGGCCGGGATGGTCAGGACTCTCCGCGAACGGTTCCAGGGCGAAGCCAAGGTCATCCCGCGGATAACCATCTCAAACCCCGCCGCCATTGAGAAACTCCAGATGCCCGAAGGCAGCAGGAAACGCAGGTATTTCGTCGACGAAAGGCCGGCGCAATGACGCCAGCCCACCGCATCTGTATCGTGGCGCCGGCTGGCGCCGCGGGCGGGACATCCGCTGCAACCACACCACCGCTGCCAGTGTTCACGCCGGGCAAGGACGGCGACGCGATGGACCGGCCCTTCGGCAGCATCACACTGGCCGGACTCACTGCCGTCATCGGCGGCGTTATCGCCTGTCTACTGGCGCACGCATTCAAGCCGTACACAGTTAGCGGGGCACTATGAGCAAGTTGATAGTACTGCTGCAGATGTTCCTCGCCCGGCATCGTTGGAAAACAGCCATCGCTCTCGCTCTTGCAGGGGGCGGCCTTCTCGCCTGCACGCTCAACCTCCGCTTCAGCGAAAACATCTCGGACATGCTCCCGCTGGCAGACCCCCGCATTTCCGGAACCATGCGCGCCGAACAGTTGTTCAGCCGGTCCGCCCGGATGTTTGTGGATGTCTCCTCGACAAATGCCGGCCCGGAAACGCTCGGTATCGCCGCGGATGCAATGACCGGCCGCCTTTCGACCATTCCTGGAATGGCCGGCATCACGCATCGCATGGATGCGGAGGGCGCGAACTCAACCATCCAGTACCTCTACACGAAGTTGCCATGCTATTTTGACGAGGATGCCGCCAATGCCCTCACAACCAAGCTGTCCAGCGAGGCGCTGGCCACGCGCATGGCCTGGCTGAAGGAACGGATTTCCGGACCGGGCGGCGCTGCGCTGAAGCGAATAGCAGTCATGGATCCCATAGGTGCCGGCGATGCGCTGGCCTCCGGCCTGCGCGAACTCCAGGCAGGATTCAGCGGAATGCGCGTGGTCGCCGGCCGCCTGACAAGCGAGGACGGACACCACATCCTCATTCTCGCAACGCCCGAGGTCCCGGTGTCGGAGACGCTGCGGTCCAGGCCGATTGTGGAAGCCGTACTGTCCGCGGCCCGCGCGGTGGAACAGGAGTTCGCCGGCAGCGGCGTGAGGATAGCCGTTGGCGGCGGGCACAGGGTCGCACTGGACAACGTCGATCAGATAAAACGGGATGCCGCGCGGACGATGCTCGTGGATACTGTCGCCCTGATGGCCCTCATCTGGCTTGTCTACCGCCGGCGCTGGATGGCCTTCTTCACAATCATGCCCTCGATATTCGCGGTTCTCTTCGGGTCCGGCGTGCTCTTCTTCGTGTTCGGATCCGTCTCTGCCATAGCGCTCGGCTTTGGAAGCGTCCTGCTGGGCATCACGATAGACAACGCCGTTCACGTGATCTACCACCTCGAGAATGATCAGCCTGAGGGCTTCCAGGCCGCCGCCGACAGCACCGTCGAACTCGTGTTCCCCATCGCTACTGGGGTGCTGACGACAATGGCCACCTTCGGCATCATGTGCCTGTCGTCCGCGGCAGGCCACCGGCAGGTCGGACTCTATGCCATGGCCGGCGTGCCGGTGGCGGCGGTGGTTTCGGTCCTCTTCCTGCCCCTCCTCGTCCCTCATCGCAAGGGCGGGAAGAAGCCCGCACTGTGGCTGACAAAATTCTTCGGCCGGTTCTTTCTGTGGCTGGAAGTCCACGCCAGACACCTGCTCCCGCTTGTGGGCGTCTTCACGGTTGTCTGTCTCTTCGGCATCGGGAAACTGAGTTTTGACGGCGATGCGTCACACCTGAACTACATGACACCAGAAACCACCGAAGCACAGAATGTGCTGGAGACGGTCTGGAGCGGCGCCCTCTCGCTGACCACGATTGTCGTCGAGGGCGATTCCCTTGAGGATGCCATGCAGAAGAACGAGAAGCTCCACTCACTCCTCCGCCAGATGCATGCCGCCGGCGAGATCAAGGGCTTCATGTCGATCGCACCCCTTCTCCCGTCCAGCCAGGCCCAGAACGCCAATCTCGCACGCTGGCGGGAGTTCTGGACCACAAACAGGGTTGCTGCATTCAGGAGTAAGTTTGAACCGGTGGTGGCGGACCTGGGCTTCCGCCGCGAGGTCTTCCAGCCCTTTCTTGACACTCTGTCGGCCGGGAGCGATTCCGTCAGCCTCCCGGGCATGAAGGAGACAAGCATCGGCGAACAGCTCGCTAAGTACGTCTACACGGGCACTTCCTCGTGCGCGGTCGTCACCATGGTCAAGGCGGAATACCCGGCGGATTTCGTGAGACTCAGTCAGATGGTGTCCTCCCGGATACCCGGCGCGCTGATAGTCAACGGGCAGCACTTCGGCCACATGATCGAGGAAATATCGAAGGAGGGCCTCATCCGGTTCGGGGTAATGGTCACGCTCGTGACGGCAACAGTGCTGTTCCTCGTGTTCGGCCGCCCGATGCTCGTGCTGATCACACTGCTGCCGGTGTTCTCCGGCCTGTTCTGGACACTTGGCACCCTGGGATTGCTGGGATACGCCATCAATCTCGCCAACATGATCTTCGTTGTGTTCGTCTTCGGAGTCTGCATCGACTACAGCCTGCTTCACGTGACGGGCAAGCTCGGGCCGGCGCGCGGCTACCCGTGCCGGCTTGCAAGCACCGGCGGATCGGTCTCGATCTGCGCGGCCACTTCCCTCATCGGCATAGGGGTCCTGGTGCTGGCACGGCATCCGGCCCTTTTCGCCGTTGGTGTCACAGCGCTCCTGGGAATCGCGTTCAGCCTCCTCTCAACCGTTGTCCTCGTCCCCCTCTGCATGGATGCCGTGCTGAAGCGGCACTTTGCCGCCCGCCCGCCGCCGCGAAAGGATGTCGCATCGCTCAGGAAGCACCTTTACAGGCTGTATGGATACCAGGGGCCATACGTGGAGCAGTACGTGTTCTGGAAGACAAAGACCGATCCGATGTTCCCGCTGCTCGATGAGTGCGTCCCAGCGAACGCGAGGGTCCTCGATCTCGGCACAGGCTACGGACTGGTGCCGCAGTGGCTACGGGCGTGCTCGCCCGATCTCACATTCGTCGGCATAGACTACGATGCGGATAAGATCCGGGTCGCAAAGGCCGTCGCACAATACAGCCAGGGATTCGTCTTCAAAACCGGCAATCTGGTCACCGAGCCTTATCCGTTGTCGGACGCGGCACTCCTTATGGACGTCCTGCACTACATGCCAGACGCGGAGAAGAAGATCGTCCTGGGCAAGGCACATGGGGCCCTGACCGGCGGCGGACTGCTGGTGATGAGGGACGCCAACCGCAGTAAAGGCCTGAAGCACCGTCTGGTCGACTGGGGTGAGATCTGGGCGGTCCTCGTGGGGCACAACATGGCCACAAGGGGCCTGTACTTCGCGTCGACGGAGGAATACATGGCAATGCTGGCCGAAGCAGGATTCCACAGCATCAAGGTCCACAGCAACGGCGGCCTTGGCTCGAACGTGTTCTTGACTGCCTTGAAATAGCAGGATCGGCTACCCGCAGGGCGCCGATCCTGTATTCACCAACAATCAGCAGACCGCTCACACAAGCTTCCGCGGATGGCCCTGAGGTTGCCGGAGCAAGTTGATAAGCGATACCGAACGTCAACTGCCTCTCTGCTTGGCAGAAAAAGGACATTGATGTACAAGATCCTCCGTATGCGCGCAAAGCTAAAGATTCTGGGACTGCTGCTCCTGGCCGCTGTTTCGTCGGGATGCCGCCACCTTGCCTGTCCGCCCCTGACGCATCTGTCGACATCGCAATCCGGTGTGGCAGCAGCATATGATTCGGATCGCGACGGCAAAGGTGATTTCTTCATCCTCAGCAACACCGTCGGCCGCGCCAGCCGCATCGGCTACTCCGCCGCCGCATCAGGGAAAGCCGATGTCGTCGTCGATCTGGACGAAATACCGTTCGACCGCTGTCGCCACATGGTGATCATTCTCGACGGTTTTGGCTACGACCTTGTGGACAAGTACTACCGGAGCGGAGGCCTGAGCCTGTTTCACGCCCCGTCGAGAGTCGTGGCTTCCTACCCGGCTGTCACCGAGTTGAGCCTGAGCGGAATACTGGGTGCAATTCCCTGCCTCGCGGTGCAAAGCAAGTATTTCGACCACAAGAACAACTCGATCGCCGGGGGATTCACGGACTATGTAGCCGGAAAGTATGAAACCTACGCCCGCTCCCTCACCTATCGCGCTTCTTCAAGGATCGAGGGCGCCGCCTGGCTTTATCCCTGGCGAGTATTCGATTCGGAAATGGAGGAAATCGAGCGCACTTTTCAGCGCAGGACAGATCACGAGGTGCTGGCATACGTTGCAAGTTCTGCCGCCGTCAGCTGCCTGCTCGGCGAGGAGGGCCAGATCGAGTGCCTGCAGAAAGTCGACCGGCTTATCACACGGCTCGTGTGGCAGACCAGGGGGCTCGTGAAAGTGACACTCCTGGCGGACCATGGCCAGAGCCTTGTCGTGCCTCGCCGCACTGACATCACGGCCCACCTGATCAAGAGAGGATGGAATCCTTCCGACAGCCTGCGCGACGACCATGATTTCCATGTAATGCGTTTCGGCCTCATGACAGTGGCATGCCTTGCTACCCGCGCCCCGGCGCGCCTCGCCTCGGATGTCGTCTCCTGCGAGGGCGCGGAACTGGCGAGCTACGCGGAGCAGGAGTCGGTAGTGGTCGTCTCGCACAGCGGCAACAAGGCTGCTATCCACAAGAAGCACGGCCGGTACAGGTATGAGCAGGTCGACGGCGACCCCCTGGAACTGGGCGAGATCCTCAGCCAGCTAAAGGCCGATACCGACGGCTACTATGATGCGGATGAACTCCTTCACGCCACGGTGCGGCACAAGTACCCGAACCCGCTGGAGCGGTTGTGGGAGGCTCACTATGCGCTCGTGGAGAATCCACCGGACGTTATTGTCTCACTGTCCGACGGGTTCTGTTTCGGGTCCGAAGCGATAGGGAAGTTTGTGACGCTTGCATCCACGCACGGCAGCCTGAACTACAGGAACGGCGAGACCTTCATCATGTCCACCGCATGGCCGTTACCGTCCGTGATGCGGTACTGGGACATTCCGACCTGCATGAGAGCGATTACCGGCTCCTCCTGGCCGCTGGTGAAGTGAACGAAGCCCTGCGCGCTGTCACCACTGTTTGTTCCTGGCTATCCGCGGGCGCCGGTATGTTCCGTCCTTGGTCTGCTTCTTCATGACGTTCATGAACAATTTGACCATCTTGAGTTCCCTGCTGCAGCCGGCGTAGAATGTGTCCCATGCGTATTGGTGCATCTTCTCCAGCGCCGCCGGGCTCATGCGGGCCGGCCGAAAGACCACTTCCGCCGCCGTATATCGAATCCAGTCGCTGTGCATTATCCTGCCCTGCTTCTCCAGTTCGGCGCGGGCGCGTGTGTGGGGAAACGGCGTCAGGACGGTGAACTCGGCCAGGTCGAGGTTGATCTCCAGCAGGAAGTCGACCAGCCGCTTGATGTAGTCCTCGTCGTGTTCGTCCAACCCAAGCAGGATCGTTCCCTCAACGCCGATGTTGCGCTCCTTCAGGCGTTTGATGCGGTTCCGAATCAGGTCGGAAGTGTCGAAGATGGCCTGGTAGACGTACCAGCATCCGGCTTCCGCTGCCAGGTCCAGGATCTTCTCGTCGTCCTTGATGGGGTGCGAGATCCACTTCTTCTTGAGAGGGGCGATGGCGCGGAATAGATCCATTTCCCATTGATCGTCCTGGGCCAGCGAATTGTCGACAAAGAAGACCCGGTCATTATCAATACTCTCCAGTTCGGCCACCACAGCATCGATCGGGCGCGGCCTGAAATTGCGGCCGCCAAGGAACTCCGTGCAGCAGGGATAGCAGGCATACCTGCAGCCGCGCGAAGCATGAACCAGATCGACCATCTGGACTCCCTTGAAATTGTAGCGTTCCCGATTGAGAATGCTGCGGCGCGCGGTCCCGATCTTTCCAGCCTCGGGGAAATCATGGAAGTGGTCGTATACTTTCTTCAACTGCCCCTTCTTCAGGTCGGCGAGAACCTCCTCCATCCATCCTTCAGCCTCACCGACAAAGATCGAGTCGACATGCGGCATGGTCTCCTCGCGGTGCAGCATGGCCCCTATCCCGCCTATGATCACCGGAATTCCGCGCGCCCTGCACTCGTCCCCGATCTCCCACGCGCGCGGAATCTGGCAGGTCAGCATGGTTGAAATGGCCACCAGATCCGCGGTCCCGTCAATGGCGAGCGAATCGATGTTCTCGTCGCAAAACGCAAGCTCCACGCCGTCAGGTATGGCGGCCGCGAAGCATACCGGCCCGTGCGGCGGAAGATGGAATTGCGTCTGATTCGGCATCTTGGGCCATCGCGGATAAACGATCTGTATTTTCATGGTCGTTTCCTGAGTATTGCAGCAAGACAGACATACCGGTCGCCCGATGCCGACCGCTCCTTCTGAGGGCCAGAATCTGACATCGAACTCCAGGAGGGTCAAGGGAATAGGCGCGACAGGGAAAGAGTCCATGGCGCCGAGCTGCCTCACATGACCCGTTTATCCGTCCTGCTTCCAGAACTGGTAGAAGTTGTACCATTGGAACGGATACTTCCTGAGCACCGCCTCGAGGTGCGCGGCAAACTCCTGAGCCGCCTCCGCGACGATCCGCTCGCGCGCCTGCCCGGATGCCTTCCCGATGAACAGGGGTCGCGAACAGAAGAACCTGTACCGGCCAACCCCATCGCGCATGGCGAACACCCTGATCACCGGGGAGCCTGTCACCGACGCCATCAGGTAGGGGCCGGCCGGGAAAGCGGCCTTATCCTGAAAGAAGACCGCCTCCGCGCTGGCCGTGCCGTCGACAGTGCGGTCGCCGTTAAACACCACGATCTCCCCGCTGCGCAACGCGTTCATAATGGCCAGGCTCGATGACAGGTCGGGGCTGGAAGGAAGCACGACGAATCCCGTGTCCGGAAACGCCCTGTCAAACATGCCCTGGATCTTTTCGACTTCGTTCGCAAGCGCGACGATGTTGACGCGTGTCTTGAGCCGCCTCAGCAGATGCCCCCCGGCGGCCCAGTTCCCGACGTGAGCGCCGACAAGCACGACGCCTTTCCCGCCCTCGAGCGCGCGAGCGAGGTTATCCTCGTCCTCGTAGGTGCACTGGAAATTTCCGCTGCCCATCAGTATCGCGAAGCGGTCAAGGAGGCTCATGCCGAAGGAGTAGAAGTGGCAATACGTCAGGAACGGCCATTTCCACCACGGCAGGGGCCCCAGTACCCGACGGAGATAGCGGCGGGAGTTCTTCACGCTCCCGGGGCTCGCAACCAGGAAGTAGGCCGCGATCGGCACGAGCGCGATGTGCGCAACCCTGATCCCCAGGAAGCGTATCATTTTGATGAAGAACCAGTTGCCCAGCACTCCGCCCCGCGTTCTTCCATGCCACTCCGACGACCGGTATGCGGCCTGTTTCCTGATCGAGTCCATTCGTCCCATTCCCGCCGGTCCTGCGCAACCTGTTTCGCTCATTGTCGTCTTCCCGACCTGCCCCCGGTATCCTCCGTGCCTCGCCCGGCCCGGTCCTGCCTGGAAGCCCAACCCGTCACCGCTTCAACCCTCGCCCGGATTCCGGGATCGCCCTGGCCACCCCTCGCGCCATGGCAAGGGCGACAAGGCCAAACACCGCCGCCAGCAAAGGAGCCATGAAGAGCGACCCGAGGATCCATTCCAAGAACCGATCCCATGCCTGGTAGCCAAGTGTGTTCAGTGAAAGCTCAGTCAGGAAGCGACCATGTCTGAGGAGATAGCCGAGCTCGATGCACAGCGCAGGGACAACCGGCGGCATGCAGATCTGGCTCGCGATAAGCGCCGTGGATTTGTTCAGGCCAAAGAAGCCGGCGACCAGAAGGATGGCCATGGAATGGATAAAGAGCAGCGGGATGGTTCCCAGGAAGACTCCCAGGGCTACCGCGAACCCGATCTGCCGCGGCGCGTTGTCTTCCGCAACCAGGATGCGGAGCGAACGGAGCGGATGAAGGATCGAGATCCGTCCCGCGTTCGGGGTGTCAGGCGCCAGCCGGCGGCGGGGAGGCCACGGAAGCGCGGAGAGCATCGTCAGATGCACATTCAGCATCACCCACACGAAGTACTCGGCGAACAGACGTACGCCGGTGCTCCAGCAATGTGCGGGCCCGAAAGCCTGGGAGATGTCGACTTCCCTGATGTCGAATCCAGCCCACGACGCCCGCGTGAGGACTTCCATGTTGAAGGCTATCCCCCGCGACCTGATCGTGAGGGATCTGAGCGTTTGAACCGGATAAGCACAGAACCCGCTCTGCACGTCTGCGATCGGCCGCCCCGTCTGCACGCGCAGCCAGAACCCGGCCAGTCGCCGCGTGAGCCCCACGCCATCCGCAGCCGCGAAGCGTCGCCGGCCGACTATGACGGAGTCGGGATTGCTGTCGATCGCGGAGACCATCGCCGAAAACCCGGCCGTGCCCGCCGTGTCGGCCGCGTCCACCGTCACGATGTGAGTCATCCCCCGCCGGAAGGCTTCTTCCGCGCCAGTCAGGATCGCCGCGCCGCGGCTCATGCGCGCCGCGTGACGGATCACGGTGGCCCCCTTGACGTCAACCGGCCTGCTGCCGGCATCGTCGATCACCAGCACATCCAGGTGCGCCGCCACCGCCGCGTCGACGACCCCCTGCAGCGCGGCGCCCTGGTTTCGTGTTGGAATGACCACGAGGGTCTTCCGAAGCCTGGATTCAGCGTTCACCGGTGGTCCTCTTCGCTTCCCTTGCTTGCGCGCGCAAATCGGACAAAGGTCCTGAGGTTGACCAGGAATCGCCACCAGCTCTCAGGCGAACGCCACAACATGCTGATGTACTCCAGCCAGACCCTGACTCTCCTGTAGTGCGCCTGGTAGAACTCCCCGTACAACTGATTGAGCCGGGCCTCGGTGAACTCCTTGGGCACAAACACGAAATGCATGCAATCCATCTTCGACGCATCTTCGTCGAATGTCCCGAATTCGCGGATGGTCTCGTGAATCGGCGCCCCGGGGAACGGGGTGAATTTCGTCAGGTTGAAATCGTCGACCGGCAGGGAGAATACATACTTCATGCTGCGGCGGATGCTCGCTTCCGTCTCCCCCGGGAGGCCCATCATCAGCAGCCCTTTGGTCCTTATGCCGGCATTCTTGATGTCGCGAATCCGCTCCGCCAGCAGGTCAAGATCAGCGTTCTGGCGATGTCGTGACAGGATCTCCGGGTCCCCTGTCTCGATGCCGAGGCTCATCATCCAGCATCCCGCCGCCTTCATCTGCCTGAGCAGGTCCTTGTCGATGTGCTCGGCCCGAACCGCGCAATTGAACGTAATGCCCAACGGCTTCGCGGTGAGCATATCGCACAAATCCGAGACCCGGCGCCGGTTGAACGTGAACTGGTCATCGTAGAAATTGACGTGTCGGATCCGCCAGCGCGTCTTGAGGTAGCGCAGATGCTCGTACAGGTATTCGGCGGAGTTGAAGCGGAAGCTCCTGCGGAAGACCGAACGATCGCAGTAGCTGCACTGGTACGGACACCCGCGGCTTGAAATGCAGCTCGCGCTGGGCGACCGCGGGTAGTTGAAGATGGGCAGCTTGTACACATCGGGATATCCGCGCAGCTTCTCATAGGATGGGAATGGAAGCCGGTCCAGGTCCATTCCACGCTCCCTGAAGCCTGAAAACGCCACGTCCGGGCCGGCGCGGTAGATCAGGCCGGGAATGCCGGCGGGACCGGAATCCGCGCCGCGCATGATCGCCTCGGTGGCTTCTTCCCCCTCGCCGACGACCACGTAGTCGACGTCCGGGTTCTCCCTGAGGACCCGCTCGCGAAGCGCCGAAACGTGCGGCCCGCCCAGGATACTCTTTATCCCCGGCGACTCGGCCTTGGCCAGCTTGACGATCCTCACGGCATCGGCGAAACCGAAAGTTGTGCACCCCACCCCGATGAAGCCGGGGCGCCTGTCGCGCAGCAGTTCGCGTATGAGGCCGTCAGACTCCGGCCAGGCCACGCAATCGACGATGTCCGCATGCAGTCCGCGCGACTCGAGATAGGCGGCGATGCTGGCCATGCCCAGGGGCGGCATAAGGTTGGCTATCCTGGTAATATCGCCGCGCGCCCTGGTCGGACTGTATCCGAGCGGGTGAACCAGCAGGATCCTGTTCTGGTCTGAAGTCATGCCGCGCTATAGTACAACCCAAACAGGTGGAGTCAACGCCCCAGTGCTGCGGACAACGCCTTCAGGACGGTCATGAGACAATCCTGCCGTCAAGGAGGTGGATGATCCTGGAGGCGTAGCGGATGATCCGCTCGTCGTGGGTTGACAGAAGAAAGGTGATCCCTTTCTTCTGGTTCAGGTGTTTCATGAGCGTGATGATCGCTTCCCCGGTGGCCGAGTCGAGATTGGCCGTGGGCTCATCCGCCAGCACCAGCCCGGGGTCCCCCACCAGCGCCCTGGCTATGGCAACGCGCTGCTGCTGGCCGCCGGAAAGCTCGCCGGGCCGGTGGTCGGCGAAATTCTCCAGCCCCATTTCCTGCAGCCAGTACGCCGCCCGTT
>JBAXKQ010000025.1:0-24382 GCA_037135275.1 bacterium | reverse complement strand
ATTCAGCCCTTTTCACCTTCTCGGTTTCGGTGTCATTAATTGTGAGGCAATGCGGACATTGCTTTGCCTTCATTGTATTGCTTGATTTCATGACGGCAGTCAGGCAGGTTACACATGTCTCTGTGGCGTCGTTGTTCGCAGGTGGGTAGACCGACCGAAAGGAACCGCTTATGGCATCAATGAACAAGGTCATTTTGATGGGCAACCTTACCAAGGATCCGGAGTTGAAGGAACTGCCTTCCGGGACTCCCGTGGCTGATATGCGGCTTGCGCTGAACGAGACCTACACCGACAGGAGCGGCAAGAAGGTCGAGAAGGTTTGTTACATTGACGTCGTTGTATGGGAGCGGCAGGCGCAGACCTGTGCCCAATATCTCAAGAAGGGATCGCCGGTCCTGGTGGAAGGGCGCCTTGAGATGAACGAGTGGAAGACCAAGGAAGGCGAGACACGCACCAGGATCAGGGTGCGCGCCGACCGTGTCCAGTTTATCAGCAGTGGTCGTCGCGACGAGGATGGTGAAAAGCAAGCTCCGGTCGCGGACCGCAAGCCCGTGGAAAGCAGGGAGCCTGCCCACGACGAGGATGACCTCCGTTACGATTCCGAGGGCTCATCTAACGGCGGATCCAGGACAGTGCAGGGTCCTGACTCAGAGTCACCGTTCTGAGCAGCACTCATCGTCAGGTTCTCCTGAGACACCCATAGCCAGGCGGGATCAGAACAGCTCGGTTGTTTCCTTCTGGGATACAGGGCCATCTCCAGCCTGTTCGGCGTCGTCGGGAAGTGCCTCGTCAAACGGAACTGCGACCGTTTCTCCGCCTTTCTTCGTCAGGATTTCGATGCGCCGTTCTACTTCATTGAGGCGTCTGGTACACAATGCGATCAGCTTTTGCCCTTCCTCAAAGCGCTCGATCATGGTTTCGAGGCCGGTCTTCCCGGCTTCCATCTCTGCCACTATGGCATCAAGTCGACCAAGCGCCTTTTCAAAACTGACCTCAGCCTGCTCGTCCGTGGCGTCGTTCCTGGCACCTTGCTTCTTCATTGGCATATTCACCTCGTTTGCGCCTATTGAGAACCTACAGCCCACTGTCAGTGCGGGCCTTCGTGTTGCCGCCGGCTAAGGCGGTGATTTCAGATTCGAACTGCCCCTTTGAGAGGGTGGTGGACACGCGCACCCCAGCCCTGAGCCCGTCAGTCGAGCGGAGCACCTCGCCAGTTTCGTCGCGCGTAATGCTGTACCCGCGCACAAGTACTGCGAGCGGGTTGAGTGCGCGAAGCTGGGCCTCCACTCTCTGAACTCCCTGCCGTGTCGCATCGACGGTTTGCCATACGCGGTGGGAAGCTCGCAGCCCTGCATCGTCAACGTGCTGCTGTGTCTCACGCAACCGGCCCTGCATGCAGTGAATCATTCGCATCCGGTACTGCTGGACTTGCTGCAGGTGCCGGGCCGCAGTGTTGCGCGGGTCGTAGAATGCGAGACCACGGCTCCCGGCGAGCAGCCTGTTCCGGAGTTTCAGCACAGCCTCGCCAATCGGTCGTGCAAGACGGCGGCCGTACTCGTCCATTTGCCGTTCAATCAACTCCTTCTGTCCGACCACCTGTTCTGCCGCAGCGGAGGGTGTCGGAGCGCGTACGTCGGCAACAAAATCGCATATGGTGAAGTCGATCTCATGCCCAACCGCTGATATAACAGGAATCCTGGAATCGGCTACGGACCGAGCGACGACCTCTTCGTTGAAACACCAGAGATCCTCAAGGCTGCCACCGCCACGACCGACTATGAGCACGTCGAGACCACCCAGCGTATTCAGGTGCTGTATTGCAGCGGCAATTTCCCTGGCGGCGCCCTGGCCCTGCACCCGCACCGGCGCAATGACGACGTGAAGGTTAGGGTACCGTCGGCCCAGGATCTTGAGAATGTCGCGTATCGCGGCACCGGTTGGCGAGGTCACTATGCCAATGTGCCTGGGAAGCAGGGGCAGGGGCCTCTTGCGTGCAGACTCAAAAAGGCCTTCGGCCTGCAGCTTCTTCTTCAACGCCTCAAAAGCCGCCTGAAGCGACCCCTTGCCGGCCTCCTCCATCTGGCGCACGATAATCTGATATCGGCCGCTCTTCTCGTAGACACTGACTTCACCGCAGGCCTGCACAAGCATCCCGTCGGCCGGCTTGAACTTCAGACCAGCCTGATTTCCCCTGAACATGACCCCGCCGAGCTGAGCAGAATCGTCCTTC
Source organism: bacterium (assembly GCA_037135275.1). Lineage (GTDB taxonomy): Bacteria > Verrucomicrobiota > Kiritimatiellia > SPBP01 > SPBP01 > JBAXKQ01. The sequence continues at coordinate 22,152 of JBAXKQ010000025.1, read as the reverse complement.
AGTGTGAAGTATATATGTCCGGAGGCTGGACGGCTGAAATTCGAAATCTCGCCTTCAACCCAGACCTCGCCAAAAGTGCGCTCGAGGACCGCCTTGATCTGGCGGGTTATCTCCCCGATGCGATACACCTTGCGCGCCCCGTTTGTCATTCACGTACCCGCTTGATGCTTCTTGCCCTGCCGGTGGTCTCGTCCACGTCAATCAGGGCACCGGTCAGCACGGCGCTTCCGGCGTCATCCGACACTTCAAACTTGTGCTTCATACCGCTGATGAAAACCTTGAGGATGGTCTTTGTATCACAGCCGATGATCGAATTTGTCGGGCCGCACATGCCAAGATCCGTGATGTAGGCCGTGCCACCTGGAAGGACCTGTTCATCCGCAGTCTGAACATGTGTGTGGGTGCCTGCAACAGCCGAGACACGGCCATCGAGATGCCGGCCCATTGCATTCTTCTCGGAAGTGGCCTCAGCATGCATGTCCACCAGAATGACTCTGGCCAGGTCGGACTCCCTCTTCAGCATGGCATCAACTGTACGGAACGGGCAGTCGTCATGGTTCCGGACAAATACTCTGCCGATGAGGTTTATCACAGTGACTCTCCCCATGGGCGAGTCCACGGTAACCAGCCCGCGTCCGGGGCAGGCAGGTGGAAAGTTGGCCGGGCGCAGGACGCGACTTTCCTGGTCAAGGAGCTGCTCCATGTCCCTTTGGTCCCATGTATGGTCGCCAAGCGTAATGACATCGGCCCCTGCCGCAAGTATATCAGCCGCAATGCGGGCAGTTATGCCCTTGCCAGCCGCGGCGTTCTCGCCGTTGACCACAACGAAGTCAACCTTGCCCGATCTCTTCATCTCGCCGGCGACACGGGCAAATACCGTGCGCCCCGGTGCCCCCATCACATCACCTGCCATTAGAATTCTCAAGTGTCGTTCCGTTCTTTCTAGCGTGCGTACTCTACGCACCTGGTTTCGCGTATCACGGTTACCCTGATCTGGCCGGGGTATTGGAGGTCCTCTTCGATCTTTTTGCTGATGTTTCGGGCCATTACCATTGCCCCGTTGTCGTCGACCTTTGTCGGTTCGACTATTACACGAACCTCGCGGCCAGCCTGGATGGCGTAGCACTTCTCGACTCCGGGAAAACTATTGGCCACGGCCTCCAGTTTTTCAAGGCGCTTGAGGTATATCTCCGTGGTCTCGGAGCGCGCACCGGGCCTTGAGCTCGATATGGCATCAGCGGCCGCGCAGAGGATCGCGTAGACACTTTCGGCAGGAGTCTCCTCGTGATGTGCGGCAACCGCATTGACAAGAATGGGATTCTCGCCGTGCCGCTTCAGGAGGTCCGATCCTATTGTTGCGTGGCCGCCTTCAACCTCATGATCAACTGCCTTCCCTATGTCGTGAAAGAGCCCGATCCGTTTGGCCAGCATCGGGTCGAGACCGAGCTCTCCGGCCATGACTCCCATTAGTTGACCAACTTCGATCGAGTGCTGCAGTATGTTCTGCGTGTAGCTTGTGCGGAACTTCAGCCGGCCTACCATGCGGAGCAGTTCAGGGTCCGCGCCGCGCACGTCGACCTTGTATGCAGCCTCTTCGCCGGTAGTCCGGATGGTCTCGTCCATCGTTTCCCTGACCTTTGCCACGACTTCCTCGATGCGCGCCGGGTGAATCCTGCCGTCGGTAATGAGCTGTTCCAGGACCTGCCGTGCAACCTCCCGGCGGATTGAGTCAAATCCCGATATGACAACAGCTTCCGGAGTGTCGTCGATCAGCAGGTTGACTCCGGTGGCTGCCTCGAGAGCCCTGATGTTCCTTCCGTCCCGGCCGATGATTCGTCCCTTCATGTCGTCGTTGGGGAGGGGGACGATGCTTGTCATGATTTCGCTCGCATGACTGGAGGAGTAACGCTGGATGGCGACTGCCACGATCTTTGCAGCCTCTCGCTCGGCTGTTTCCTTCGCTTCTTCCTGGAGCTTTCGTATTAGCGACCCCATCTCACCGTGGACCTCTTTCTCGACCGCAGACAGTAGTTCAGCCTTAGCCTGCTCACGAGTCATTCCGGATATCTGCTGGAGTCTCTGTTGCTCGAGCGCGATGAGCTTGTCTACTTCAGTCCGGAGCTTGTCTACTTCGTCGTTCTTGCGTTCAAACTCCGCGGCCTTGTCCTCCAGGGTCTTTTCCTTCTTCTCTATGAGGGAGACCTTCCGGTCGAGGTTTGTTTCCCGTTCCGCTATGCGCTGTTCGAGACCTGCCAATTCCTTGCGACGGTCCTTGGTGGTGGTCTCAAACTCCTCGCGGGCCTTGATGACTTCGTCCTTCGCGTGGAGTTTTGCCTCCTTTCGTATGACGTCCGCGTCCCGTTTCGCGTCCACCAGAAGCTGGGCGGCCGTGCTTTCGGCCTGTCCGGCCCTGTGCCGTGCCATAAGGAGCTGGATAACGTATCCTACCGCAACACCGCATAGTGCCGCCACGATGGCGATCCATATCGGAATCATGCTTTGTCTCTCTTTCTCCGGGAATGTGCCCGGTCAGTTATTGTCTTCTTTCGTCGACTTCCCGGTGCTGTGGCGCGGTCGCCTTTCCTGCGGGTAGTCCTGATTCTACTGGGGACAATTACACCGTCCTCCGTAACAACCATATTCATGCGCTCATCGTTGCTGTCTACAGGTACAGAGTCCACGAGCTGAAAGCTGAAGGCCAGTCCCACCCGGAATGCGCGCCTGAGCCCCCTTGTGGCAAGCAACCTGTCATAGTATCCGCAGCCATGGCCGAGCCTGTTGCCTTTGGCATCAAATGCGAGCCCAGGGACTAAAGCAATGTCGACCTCGCCGGGGACTGCCGGCACTGCTGACACCGGCTGAAAGACGTCGTGGGGACCCGCTTCGAGCTTCTCATTCCTGTCCAACAACGCGAGCCGGTATTCCTTTGTGTCGGGATCCCATGCAGGAACGCATACCTTCTTTCCCAGGCTCCAGCATGCTTTCAAGATTGCTCCAGTCTGCACCTCTGCTGGTGTTGAGATGTAGCATCCGACGGTCCGGGCTGCTGAAAATTCATCAAGGTTGCACACAGCGTCCTGAATTCTCGCGCTCATGTTCCGCATCCAGTGGCGACCGAGGGTGGTCCGGTGGATCCTGATGGCACGGCGGAGCAGGTCTTTGTCCGAACTCATAGTGTTCTTCATTTCCCGGTTCCGTTGGCGGCGGCCGCCCTGAGGTTGTTCCAGTGCGCCATGCGCTTCTTTATTGTGTCCTCGTACCCGAGATCAGTTGGCTCGTAGTAGACGGCTGAAGCCGGCATGTACGCCTGTGGAGCGAAGTGACCGTTGTGATCGTGAGGGTAGACATAGGTCTTGTCACGGTCCGCATCGTGGGGGGATGCCACTGCCTTTGCCGAAATGCGGATATTCTTCAGGTGCTCTGGCACGGGCAGAGAACGCCCATTCTTGACGTCGCCGAGGGCCTTCTCAATGCCAAGGTAGGCGGCGTTGCTCTTTGGCGCGGTAGCGAGGTACGTTGTGGCCTGTGCCAGCGTGATACGCGCCTCAGGCATGCCTATGAATTCGACCGACTGCATCGTCGCCGTGGCGATGGTCAGTCCCCGTGGATCCGCATTGCCTATATCTTCGGATGCCAGAATGACCAGCCGGCGGGCGATGAACCGCGGGTCCTCGCCTGCGTGCAACATCTTGGCGAGCCAATAAAGGGCCGCGTGCGGGTCCGAGCCACGTACGCTCTTGATGAAGGCTGAGATTGTGTCGTGGTGCTGATCCTCATCGCGGTCGTACAACACGACCCGCTTCTGGATTGAATCCTCGGCGATCGGGCGCGTCACATTGACGTGGCCGGCGGCGGCGGGCTCCGTGGTCAACACGGCAATTTCAAGGGCGTTCAGTGCCCGGCGCGCATCGCCCTCGCATGCCGAGGCGAGGTGCCGCAGTGCGTCGTCGTCGGCGCTTGCTCCCGTTGCTGCCAGCCCGCGTTGGTCGGTCAGGGCGCGTCGCAGGAGCGTTAGGACGGCTTCCTCGGAGAGCGGAGCGAGCTCAAACAACTGCGATCTGGAATTCAGCGGGCCATTGATAAAGAATTGGGGGTTGTGAGTTGTGGCGCCGACAAGCGTCACCGTCCCGTTCTCGACGTGGGGCAGCAGTACATCCTGCTGGGCCTTGTTGAACCGATGGATCTCGTCAACAAAGAGTATCGTTTCGACCTTGTCGCTGGCTTTGCGGTAACGTGCGGTTTCGATGGCCGCCCGGAGTGTTTCTGTGTTGGCGGTTACGCCGCTGGTCTCGTCGAATCTGCGCTTGGTAGTCCGAGCTATGACCTGGGCTAGTGATGTCTTGCCGCAGCCGGGTGGTCCGTAGAGAATAATACTGCCAAGCCGGTCGGCTTCTACTGCGCGCCGAAGGAGCTTGCCTTTGCCGAGAATATGATCCTGCCCCACGATGTCGTCAAGGCGCTCAGGGCGCATCCGTGCCGCCAGGGGGCTCTTTGCCGGATCGACTGAGTCTGTCTTGTCAAACAAGTCCATGTTTCCGCCTTGCATCAAAGTAAAAACCCCGCCAAGAACGCAGCGGCTGTTTCTCTGTTCCTCAGAGACGAAAGTGGGCGCTTTATCAGGCGATCACCCGGTCCCCCTTTTGCAGGGGCTTCAGGATAGCGCCTTATTCAAGCTCCCTTTCCGCAGATATAAGGGTCAGAAAATGAGCCAATTCACGATCAAGGCAGGGTAAGACTTGCGGCGGAAGAAAGCAGAATCAGTTATTCAAAGAACGGAACTCTTGCGAGATCCAGGGTCGCCATGGGGTGGTATGCCCCGCACACTGCAGATATAGCGCCCAGCTGCACGGCAAGAACAGACCCGCACAGTCACAGGCGACACCACCCGAACGACCCGATCAACGCAGACCGCCAATGCCATCCAGGCCAGCACCAGCAGAATCAGATTTCCAATCAATGATACCAATTCCATGTTCGCTTCAACCTTTGCCACGGCGCGAGCCCGTGACATCTAGCTTTCTCTTACCTCTGCCTTCAGATCGCTCACTATCTTGCCCCTGACCGTATCATGAAGCCTGTTGGCTTCCTCATCGGTCAACGTGCGATCCAAAGAACGATACGTGAGGGAGTACGCCAGGCTCTTCTTCCCAGCCGGTACCCCCGCACCGCAATATATATCAAAGAGATCAAGCCGTGTCAATTCATGCGGAGCATCTTTGAGTACAACCTTCACGACATCCTCATGCCTGACCGAAGCGTCGACAAGAATTGCGATGTCCCTGGTAACCGCAGGATAGGCGGCAAGAGGCTTGATTACCGAGGGAACAAAGACTCCCTTCAAGAGGGCGGAAAGCTTCACTTCGAGCAGCGCTACCGGCCTGGCCATGCGCCACTCGGCGCGGATCTGATGTTTCAATATTCCGACAACGCCTATTGCTGTGGCCCCCTCGCCGGATGCGATGGCAATCCTTGCTGACTTGCCCTGCTCAGCCCAGGGAATAGCCCCTGCATCGAGAGTGAAGGCAGGAGCGCCAAGTGCCGAGCACATGCTCTCCAATGCGCCCTTTGCCCACAGGAACATCTCATCAGCCTCAACCGGTCGCCGCTTGTCCAGGCCGCTGCGTCCCACCGGACCGAGCAGTCCGATGGCAAGGCGCGTTTCCTCGCCAAGGTTGCCGGCTGAATCCTTGGTGAAAACGCGCCCTATTTCGAAAAGCGAAGCTTCAGTCGCCTGTCTCGCAAGGTTGTAGCCCAGCGTTGCCGCCATCTGCGGAATCAGAGATGGCCGCATCACCGACTGATCTGCGCTCACCGGGTTAGGAAGAACAACCCGTGACGCCACTGTTCCGGTGTCGAACACATTGAGCAGCTGCTCAGAAACGAAACTATAGTTGAGTGTTTCCGTCAGTCCCAATCCGGCGGCTGCCCTGCCGCAAATGCCGGCCGCGCGCACGGTCGTGTCGTCTGCCGTGGACACATAGCTGCTTCTCGGTTCATGAACGGGCACCTTGTCGAGGCCGTTGATCCGCATGACCTCTTCTGCGAGGTCCGCCTCGATTTCCAGATCCGGCCGGCGCGACGGTACGAGCACAGTGCATCCGGTCCTGGTGATTCTGGCAACCTTCAGGCCAAGTGATTCGAAAACAGCCGTAAAGTCTTCCGTCGTATAGCTGACGCCGGTAAGGGCCCTGACGTTGTCGAAACGGCAGCGAATGGAGCGCGTCTTGGCCTTTCGCGGGTACACATCGATCACTCCGGTGGCTGCGACGGCTCCTGCGTGCGTGATCATGAGTTGCGCGGCGCGCCTGCTGGCGTAGTCGGCGAGTTCCGGATCGACCCCGCGCTCGTAGCGGTACGAAGACTCGGTGGAAAGCCCCAGCATCTTGGATGTTCGCCGTATTGACGCAGGCAGGAAGCACGCACTTTCGAGCAGGACCTCTGCAGTGTTGTCACGTATTTCACTGCCAGCTCCGCCCATCACGCCGGCCACGGCCACCGGCGCGGCAAGATCGGCAATCAACAACATGTCCGGCGAGGGCTTGCGCTCGATTCCGTCAAGGGTGGCCATCGTCTCACCCGCCCGCGCGCGACGAACAACGATGTGGCCGTCCTTGAGCAGGGCGCGGTCAAATGCGTGCAGGGGCTGGCCGCATTCGAACATCACATAGTTGGTGATGTCGACTATGTTGTTTATGGGCCGTACTCCCACATGCATCAGCCTCATTCTGATCTGGAGCGGGCTGGGGGAAATCGTCACATTCTTGAGGCAGCGTGCGGTGTAACGGAGGCATTTCTCCCTGTCCTTGACCTCGACTCGCACCAGCTCCTCCACCGGCTGCCCCGTTTCTGCAAAATCAACAGACGGCAGCTTGAGCTGTGTCCCGTAGAGAGTGGCAACCTCGCGGGCAATACCGATGATGCTCAGGCAGTCAGGCCGGTTCGGCGTTACTTCGATCGTGAGAATTGTTTCCGGAGGTATAACCTCAGTAAGCGGAGCCCCTGGTCTGGTGTCGGGGGGCAGGATCATCAGGCCGGTGTGATCTGGCGATATGCCAAGTTCATCCTCTGCACAAAGCATGCCCCCCGACTTTTCACCCCGGATGACAGCATCCTTGATGTGCATGCCGTTGGGGAGCGTGGTGCCTGGGCCGGCAAACGGAACCATGTCACCGACTTTGAAGTTGTGCGCGCCGCAGACAACCCTGTCCTGTCCTGAGCCTTTGTCGATGTCGCAGAGCACCAGTTTGTCGGCATTGGGGTGGGGTAGAATGGCAAGAACTCTGGCCGCGATGACGCCGGTATAGTTTCCACCCGTGGTCTCGATGGCCTCGACCTCAAGTCCCGAGAAGGTGAGTTTGTCGGCAAGTTCCTGCGCGTTGGCATTGAATGTCACGTAGTCTCGTAACCAGCCTATCGGTAATCGCATATTGCTCTCCGCCATCTACCTGAACTGCGCCAGGGAACGTATGTCGTTCTCGTAGAAAGTCCGAATGTCGCCACTGCCATCCTTGATCATGTCAATGCGTTCCACGCCCATTCCGAATGCGTATCCCGTGACGGCGCCTGGGTCGTAGCCGACAATCTTGAATACGCGTGGATCCACCATGCCGGCTCCGGAGATTTCAATCCATCCGCTGTTCTTGCAAACCCTGCAGCCGGCGCCCTTGCACAGGTGACAGGTGAAGTCATATTCGACACTCGGCTCGGTAAAGGGGAAGAAGTGAGGCCGGAACCGTACCTTGACGTCCTTCCCCATCATTTCACGGGCGAAATATGAGATGTCGCTCTTCAAGTCGGACATGGACACCTGCCTGTCCACGTAGAGCCCCTCGATCTGGTGGAAATTGGCGCTATGAGTGGCATTTGATGTGTCGCGGCGGTAGCAGCGGCCCGGAGCGATTATCCGTATGGGCGGCTTCTGTGATTCCATCACCCGTATCTGGACTGGTGAAGTCTGAGTGCGCAGAAGCTCCCCGGTCTCAAGCCAGAATGTGTCCTGGCTGTCACGCGATGGATGATCTGCCGGTGTGTTGAGGGCATCGAAATTGTGGTACGCGGTCTCGATATCAGGTCCATCGGCCACCGTGAAACCCAGATTGGCGAAAATCCTGCACGCCTCCTCGATAATCATGGATATCGGATGCCTGGAGCCTGCCCGGTGCCAGGATCCCGGAGCCGTAAAATCAAAGGCGCCGGCGGCGAGCTGGGCGGCCTCAGCAACCAGAGCCGGCTTCCGCGCATCGACTGCAGCCTGTACTTCGACCTTGAATTGATTGGCCAGTCGCCCGATCAGCGGGCGATCAGCTGGAGTGGCATCCTTCAGGCTCAACATGATCTTTGGCAGGAACCCGTTGCGGCCCAGATACTTGATGCGAATATTCTCCAGGTCGGCTGCCGCAGCAGCCGCGCCGATCTCAGCCAGTGCTTCGTTCTTCATCCTGCTTATGTCATCGCCGTTCAATGTTGCCTCCACCCTGAAGGTTGCGCCGGATATGGTTAGCGCCGGTTCCGAATCGCAATGCGCGATACCGTACACGCATACAGATCCGGAGGCAAGCACAACCGTACCATGTTCGCTACTTCGACTGGCCGGTTTCTGTACCAACCTGATGACCGGCGGGGAGTCGAACAGGCTGGAGTCCGCAAATCGCTCGCTCTGTGATAAGCGGGTTGCATTCGTGTTCTTGATTGCCGCTGCCTGTTGATTTGTGGGATGCTTACGGCATGGCCTTGATTGAAGTCATACCGATCCCGCCTGCCAGGCTGTTGAACGGACAGGGATCTCGGGTTGTTGTTGCCGTGGTTTCTGACCTGACCATTGACGGCAGGTTCGGAGAAGACTGGCTCCTTGTCACCGAAGACAGGTTGCGGGTGTTTGGCGCCGGCGATCACGAATCGCCGCGCCTCGATCTGGACATTGCATCCATCAGCTCCGCCGAAGTCGAGGGGTTGATCGGCGGCGGTGCGCTCCTTGTGACGCTCAGCAGCGGCGAGTCGCTGGAGATCTTGCGCTTCAGCAATACCTTCCAGAAGAAGTTCTCCCATATTGTGCGCTATCTCAAGGAGCTTGCCGCTTATCGTGAAGGCCTCGCGAAGTCTGGAAATGCAAAACGCCCGCCGGAGATAGAGTCGTCCAAAGAGGATGGTACTCGTTGCCCGACCTGCCGGTTGCTTCTGCCTGAAGGAACCAATGTCTGCCCTGCGTGCCTGAACAAGCGCAAGGTGTTTCTGCGCGTTATCAAGTACCTGCGCCCGTATGTTGCGCAAACCTCATTCGTGTGGCTGACCATGATTCTCGGCCTCGTGATCGGCCTCATTCCGCCATACCTGACCAGACCCCTGATGGACAACGTGCTGGCGCCGGAGACCCCGGGCCCTCCGGCTGACCGGATGCGACTGTTGGGATTTCTCGTGCTCGGTCTGCTCGTTTCCCAGACGCTTGGCCATGCCGTGGGCATCATACGCTCCAGAGCGGTTGTCCGGCTGGGAACACGTCTCTCCAACGACCTGCGGATTGAGATCTATACCCACCTGCAGCGTCTTTCCCTGAACTTCTTCCACAAACGACAGGTGGGCAGTCTTATCTCGAGAGTGATGGGCGACACACAGGCGCTCGAGAGAGTACTGGTGGACGGCACACAGCACTTAGTCGTCAACATGTTGACGCTGGTGGGAATCGGCGTTGTCCTTTTCGTGATGAACTGGAAGCTCGCCCTGGCTGTGCTGATTCCGGTGCCGATCGTGATCATTCTTTCCCGTGCCTCGTGGCGACACATTCACAGCCTGTGGCATCGCTACTGGCATTACCGGGCGCGAATTACCGCGTCTGTCAACGACACACTATCCGGCATAAGGGTGGTGAAGGCGTTTGCGAGGGAAGACGAGGAGGTGGTTCGTTTCAGGACCAGTAGCGAGTCGATGATGCGCTCTGACGTGCATGTGGAGCAGACGAGCGCCACCTTCTTTCCCGTGCTCTGGTTCATAATCAGCACAGGAGCCATACTGGTGTGGTACTTCGGTGGCGCGCAAGTGCTGCGCTCCGAAGTGTCACTCGGCACCCTCATGACTTTCCAGGCTTACCTGACGATGTTCTACGGCCCGCTGCAGTTCCTGAGTCATATCACCGACTACCTGGCCAGGTCGCTCACCTCGGCTGAACGCGTGTTCGAGGTTCTGGATAGCGAACCCGAGGTGCGGGATGCCGGCAATTGCGTCCGGATGCCCATGATCAGCGGCAGGGTGGAGATCAGAAACGTGACATTCGGCTATGAGGCTCACAAGCCGGTGCTGAAGAACATCACGCTGGATGTCGCGCCGGGCGAAATGATCGGGCTGGTCGGCCGCAGCGGTGTCGGCAAGTCGACCATGATCAATCTGATATGCCGGTTTTATGATGTTCACGAAGGTGAGGTTCTGATCGACGGAGTCAGTGTCCGCGATATCAACCAGAAGGACCTGCGCTCGCAGATAGGCGTGGTGCTCCAGGATACATTTCTATTCGATGGAACTATTGCGGAGAACATCGCATACGCGAGGCCTGATGCTACCCTGGAAGATGTAATGGCGGCAGCCCACGCTGCGAATGCACACGACTTCATTGCCAAGAAGACCGACGGCTACGACACCAAGGTCGGAGAGCGGGGACAAGGGCTTTCGGCCGGGGAACGCCAGCGCATCGCCATCGCCCGGGCGATCCTGCACAACCCTAGAATCCTGATACTTGATGAGGCAACGGCGTCAGTCGATCTTGATACTGAACGGCAGATCCAGGAGGCGATAGGCCGGCTGGTCCGCGGGCGCACCACATTTGCGATTGCCCACCGGCTGAGTACGTTGCGCAATGCCGATCGCCTGGTCCTACTCAAGGATGGCGAGATTGCGGAGCTCGGTACACATGAAGAACTGCTGGCGAAGAACGGCGAATTCGCACGCCTGGTCGACGTGCACAAGGAAACGTCGTCACTCGTGGAGGTGGCCTGATGTCAGCGATGAATGGTGATCACGCCAAGGAAGAGCCGATGTCACTTGCTGATGCGGCACAGATGACATTCCTCGATCCCGCCAGAATTTCGTTCGAGAGATCGGGTGCGCATCTGCGCCTGACTGTGGATGGCGACAGGTCAGTCCTCAGGACGGTCGTAACGCGGATCTTTCCGCTCACGCATCCGAATCAGTACCTGAGCGTACGGGATGGAAGCGGCACAGAAGTTGGCATACTAAGGTCGCTTGACCGGCTGGATGAGACCAGCAGGAGCCTGGTTGAAGGCGATCTGGCGCGTCGCTACTTCCTGCCGGTTATCCACCGTATCACCGCCGTGGTAGAGAGGTTCGGCACGGTGGAGTGGCAGGTTGACACCGACCGCGGCAAGTACCGCTTCACGACCAGGGATATGCGGGATAATGTTCTTCGCCTCGGAGGCGGACGATATATCATTCAGGATGTGGACGAGAACCGCTATGAAGTCCGCAATGCCACGCTTCTCGACCGTCCGTCATTGACCCGGCTTCTGAGACATCTTTAGATGTCTGGCCGTCTGCCGGCAGTGATGCTCGTGACAATTGCCGGCTTCCAGCAGGGCGTCTCCGACTCTCTATGATCGGAGCCCCCGAAAGCAGTACCATTGGCGGCAAGTTGCGAAACGTTTCGTGGTGTCGGCAGCATGACAATGATAAGAAACATGGAGGCCTGGTACAATGGATGTGATTACGCTCATTAGCCGCAGTTTGCTCGACGATGTTTCCGCGAAGGCCAGGACGGCACCGCGGAAGCGCATGAACTTCAACCTGCATTCACACGAGCAGGAACCGTGCAATCGGCTGCTCAACGCGATGGAGCCAGGAACGTTCTTCGTTCCTCACTGCCATGCTGATCCATCCAAGGATGAGACAATAGTCATGCTGAGGGGCAAGCTTGGCATCGTTGTCTTCGACGTGAACGGCAATGTTGCAGACACAGCCGTGCTGGAGGCGGGGGGCGAGAATATCGGCATTACCATTACTCATGGCGTATTTCATGCCATGGTAGTGCTGGAGTCCGGCACTGTGATGTTCGAGGCGAAGGCAGGCCCATTCCAACCCCTTCAGGCAGGCAAAGAGGTGCCCGTCTGGGCGCCACGGCCAGAGTCGCCGGAAGCTTCGGCCTACCTCGCGAGACTGACACTTCTGTTTGGCAGGGGTTAGAGAACACACATTAGGATTACAGCACCGCGATCATGACCGTAAGCGCGCCAACGACGGTTGAATCCCGCTTCAGAAGGGCCAGGGCAAGGTCCATTGCCAAGCGAAGGTCATAGGTATCCTTCAGTCGGGGCAGCCCTGGCTTGGAGTACGATCCTGGAGATAAACTCGCTCTTGGCCTTTGTATAGGCATCACGATCGGATTGATAGGCTCTCGCAAGGTCTCTTTTCAGCTGCGAATACTCTGCCGCAACATCCTTGTGGGCCGTGAGGTAATCTCGAAATATCAGCCATGACGACCAGTGGTCGCTGTCAATCGCAACAACATGAAGATAATAGGTGTGCGGACTGCCTTTTGTGAAAAAATGCCTGCCTGGCAGATTGTACTCGCCTTTGTATTCGTAGCCGACACTGGCAAGCGGCTGGATGCAGCTTGGAACCTCAGCAAGCGATGGAACTGCCGCTGCCATATCTATGATTGGTTTTGCCTCCATGTCAGGAACTGATGTACTGCCGATGTGTTCTATCTTCAGCACGATCCCGCGCAGGGCAACAAGCAGGGTCTTTTTCTCGCGTTCAAACAGAGTATGCCAGGCTGACGAGTAACTGACGAGGCGGACAGTTCCCCGTTCCAGGCCAACCACGGTATCAAGTTTCGGCTTTGAGCCAGTCATGTGATCAGTGCCGACTGTACTATCAAAAGACACCGCGGTTCCAGCCCCAGGATGAGGCTGGCACATCGGTGAAATTGCAGTAGAACCTGTCGGCCGGTACCGAAAGTTGTGACTCCAGCAAGTCGCATAACTCCTTGGAAATCCTGGTGTTCACGTCTCTCGAGAAGCCACCGATGCCGCGAACATCGGCAAATGCCAGTGGGCATTCCTTGCCGTCAAAACATCCATCTGCCTGCGCAACGGTCACCATGACGTAGGTTTCGGGCTTGCCGGTTGCCTCGGCAATGATCCTGGATGCCTCTTTCATTATCCTGGTCTTGATACCAGTCGATACCTGTACCGTGGTTGTCAACATGAGCAGTGGCATATGTAATCTCCAACTGAATGACCGCAGCTTGAACTGTTTCCCGCTGACTGTCCAGCCCGCAGCTAATATCCTTTACATGTTGCTGCCGTAGTACGGATTACCTTTGCGGAACTCGTACTCGCGGTTGATCTCTTCCATCATGATGTCGTACATGTCGGTTCCGGTAGCGATCACCCGTTCCGAGATCGGCTCGCCGGCGGCAACCTTGAATATGTCTTCCAGGTAGCTCTCAGCATCAAGTCCGTTACGACGCGGGTCGAAATAGTGTCCATACAAGTGAAGGGAATCACTTATGTCCGTGTAGGCGCCCCTTGCTACCGGGACGTCCAGTTCCTTCTCCAGGGCGTGGCGGACTTCCTCGTGAATTCCCTCTGTCACACCAAAAACATTGCTCGGCACCGCTTTGAGGTGGTCGCGTGATCGCCAGTGACCGTTGACGTTCAGCCTGTAACCTTTTCCTTCAGGTATCAACCTGAACCAGAACCGCTGGAGGCATGGCGAGTGATATTCACTCCATTTCATCCCGTCAAACTGACCGTCATTGTGGTCCCAGCGCGGATCCCAGGTGATGCACTGTGCCGAACGGCAGAGAGGCTCGCGTTTCAGTGCGCGGACTACGGACTCGAGCTGATTGATGGTCTTGAACTTACCGTTATGGTCGAAGAAGGGGTAGGCCCTGAAACGCTGGCTGTATGTGTAGTTCCACCGAGGGTCTTTCTTCACCGCGTCGAACTCTCCCTGCCTCATCTTCTCCGCTACTTCCGCCGGGGAGATCATCCATCCGTCCTTCACACCCTCGATTTCGGCCTTGTAGTCGCCGAACCCCATCCAGCCACCGAGGAAGTGCTTGTGGAACCTTGGCTCAGAAAAAGGCTCAAGGATGTGCATCATGACCGTAGCCTCAAGGCTCGGGAAACTCTGAAATTCGCCCTTCTTGTTGGCTGGGTCATAATGGGTGTGCACGGCGTACCCGAGTCCCATGAGCGCCATTGTCGTGTCTTCCCACACTTCGGGGAGTGTTCGGCGCGAGATGTGAATGGTAGGCACCAACCCGTCAACAGGGTCGGAAAACGAAATCCTGCCCGCCGCCCTGAGCTTGAATGCGTACTCGCGTGCGACGCGACGCGCCTCGTCGAACGCTGCCGCTGGCCCCTTGCTTTTGATGAACTCGCTGACCTTCATTCGTTACCCTTTCCTCGACTTTGTCGGTTGTTCTCTACCTGGAACCGCTTCCCGTCTGGTCAGGTCTTCACCTGCCCATGTATGCCGGTGGAACCGAATCCGCCGGCACCCCGTTTCGTATCAGTCAAATCCTCAACAGCCGTGAGCCGGACACGCAGGACCGGCTTGATAACCATCTGTGCGATCCGCGCATGTTTCTCGACGTGGAAAGGCTTTTTACCGTGGTTGATTAGAATGATCCCGACCTCACCCCGGTAGCCTGCGTCGATTGTGCCGGGTGTGTTGAGAACCGTGATGCCGAACTTGGCAGCAAGGCCGCTCCGCGGCCTGACCTGGGCCTCGGTGAGTTCCGGCAGTTCGATTGCTATGCCTGTCTTGACCAACTTGTGTTCGCCGGGCTCTATGACGGTATCCTCGTTAGAGAATACGTCCATCCCGGCATCGCCCTCGTGGGCATACTGAGGAAGCATGGCGCCGGCATCAAGTCTCTTGACCTTCACCGTCGTTACGCAGGAGTGATCATTTTCCACCGTGATTTACCTTTCACAGCCATCATACTTTCAACCGTCAAGATGACAAGATGAAAGGTGCCGGAAAAGGAACCTCATGCGTCGGCTGCATATGCGTTGACACAGAAGTGTTCCTTCCGGTCGCGGGCGGGCGGCTGCGCTGTCCGCTGCTCTCGAGTACAGCCTAAGCGCCTATGCTGGCCCTGTGCAGCAATGAGTACTCCGCGCCATTCGGCGAGAGGCTGCTCTGCAGAAGCAATATTCCGTCAACAAGCACCTGCCCGTAACTCGTGCCGGCATGGGATTCGAGCTTGCGCATGAAGGGCCCTGAGTTGCGGATCGATCGTACGCGGCCAAGCGTGAGATGAGGCTTGAACGGCCTGTCTTCCTGTGGAATGCCGAGTGTTTCCATGCCCGAGCACAACCTCTTCTGCATGGCCAGCAGGGCGGGGACGCTGCTTACGCCAGCCCATATCACCCGAGGCGAGTTCCGGCTTCCAAAGAAACCGAGACCCGCTACATCACACAAAAACGCGCTGCTTGAGGATCCCGTGGCATCCATCTCTGTGGCTACCGCCGGTACAATCCCCCGCGGTATATTACCGAGGAATGCCAGAGTGAAGTGCATGTGTTCGGGCGCAACCCACCTGACCCCGTCGTCGATCCGCCGCAATTCTTCTTGCGCGTGGACCAGTTTTTGCCGTATCTGAGCGTTTGTATCAATGGCGATGAATGCACGTAAGTAGTCTGACGCGTTGGACTGGTCCGCGGCTGAATTCATTCTCGCCTCCGGCATTGTTGACGATTTCGGTGTGAGCATACCTTGAGTCGATGTCTTGCTGAAGTACTTTGTGGAGGAACAGGCATGAAACGCATTGCAATGGTAGCCGGGTTGGCTCTGCTGTCCGCCGCCTGCGCGTGGGGCAAGTCCTACGTTGTCACTTCGAAGGGGGAGGGCTTCTGGGCGTCACGCGTCCGCATGGCCACGAACATCGTTGTCTACTATGTCCCCGAGGGAGGCGACACTGAAAAGTTTTACAACATGGACGACATCGCGGGGATTATTCCCTCAGTCGAGCGCGGCAGACAGTACGGCGAGCAGGAGATCACCGATGCCACTGGACTGATCGACAAGATGGCGCGCCGTTTCTTCCCTCTGCGCAAGCACCTTATTCAACTCAACCAGCAGTGGCAGGTGCTGCGCACCCCGGAAACCGGTGTTGAGGAGAAGATAGGAGCGCTCGTCAGGCGGTTCGACGCCAGTTCCAAGGATCCGGCCGTGTTCCGTGACTTGACGCTGCAAATGGACATGATCAGGTTCAAGGATGTCGCCGGGACGTATTCTAACCAGGTAGACGCTGCGTTGACGAAGATGAGCACCGCCTATTTTGAAGCGCACAAGGGCAACCTCGATACAATGCTTTCATCCAGCGATACCAGCCTGGCGCATTTCGCCGCCTGCAAGAAGGAGGTCGACTCCGTCAGCCAGGGCTACCTGGCGAAGGAGCAGAAGCAGCGCCTGGATGCAGCTCTCCAGAAGCGCTGCGACGATACAATCAAGGCTGGGATCAATGCCGCGAGGCAGTCGCTCAGCAACAGCAAGACGGTTGATTCGTACCTTGAGGGCGCCTCGGCTCTGCGCGAGTTGAAACTGGCAACCGCCGACAACGCCAAGCCGCCGGATGCTGTTGAGAAGGCCATCTATGGGCTTCGGGCCCTGGCTGCCCAGACGCTTCCGGGCTATGACTGCTCCATAAAGGGTTGCCCACTGAGCGAAGAGGACAGGAGGATCATGGGTGAAGGGAAGAGATTCGCCTCCTCATCGCCCATACGCTCGCTCAGCATTGACGAGCAGGCATACATGTTCCCTACCAATGGGCTGGGAAAGATCGAAGGCGACACGTTCCGGCTGCCGCTTCGCATAGTCTTCAACCGGATACAGCCAAAGGGCAGGGTGTATTTCGTAGGTGGCGAAATCAGTGTCGAAGGGGATAAGCCGAAAGTCTTCCTGTGGAAGGTTCCGCCGCTTGAGATTCGCGATGGTCACGCCGATACAGTCCTGCAGGCGCCTGCTGTGCGGCTTACCGGGTCGGAGGTGAGCATCTTCCTGGCGTGCAAGGACGACTCAGTACCCCAAGGGGAGCCGGAAAAATGGATAGGCCTGTCTCTCGGCTGCAAGATACCCGTGGGCAACGGCAGGTGAAGATCCTGGTGGCGGGTACCGGCGCCGTGGGTTCGTTCTACGGCGCGAAGCTTGGCCAGTCAGGGGCTGATGTGGGATTCCTTTGCAGGTCCGACTACACGCTTGTGCTGCAGAAGGGTGTGGAAATCGAGAGTGTCTGGGGAAACTTCCACTATACACCCTCGGTTGTAGTGAGTAGCGCAGCAGCGTACCGCGATCACTCCGGTGCCGCTGACATTGTTCTTGTGGCCCTCAAGTCATTGCCTTGCATCGATGTCCAGGCAATCATCCGCGATGCGGTCGGCCCGGGCACTTCCGTCGTGCTTCTGCAGAATGGAATAGGTATCGAGCAATCGGTTGCGGCCGCATTTCCAGCCAATGAAATCCTCAGCGGTATAGCGTTCGTATGCATCAACAGGGTCGGGCCTGGCCGCATTCGGCATACGGATTATGGCCGTGTGGTCATCGGCAGATATCAAGCTGGAATGAGCGAGCGGCTGGCTGCAATCGCCATGATGCTCGAGCGAGCAGGGATACCGACGCGCATTGCCGCAGACATTGTGATGGAGCGCTGGGTCAAGCTGGTTTGGAACGCACCGTTCAATCCACTCTCTGTGCTCTGTGGCGGAGTAACAACCAGGGATATTCTGGACTCACCGGAATGCACGCTTGTCGCACGCAGGGTGATGGAGGAAATCGTTGCCGTAGCCGCTGCAGAAGGCTTTGTTCTGCCGGCGGATATCATCGACAAGAATATGGCAGATACCGCTCGAATGGAGCCGTACAAGACGAGCATGTGCCTCGATTACGAATCGGGCAGACCGCTTGAGGTGGACGCAATACTTGGGCGGGTGGTCGATATTGCCCGCAGACGCTGCGTCCCGGTACCGCATATAGAGACAACGTACGCCATTCTTTCCGCGGTTGCGGCCAGAATGACACCATGCCGTCAACCGGGCGAGTGAGTGCCATTTGCGCTGCGGAACAAGTAGACGGGACGAAATGACAAGGGCCGCGACCTCACGGCCGCGGCCCTCGTGCATCAAATCTCACATTCCAGGACTACAGAATTGCATCCTTCGCAGCCTTGGCAATGCGGAACTTCAGAACCGTCTTAGCCGGGATCTGAATCGCTTCGCCGGTAGCCGGGTTACGGCCAGTGCGAGCCTTCCGCTGGACCTTTACCAGCTTGCCGAGGCCGGGGATCTTGAAACCATCTGCAGCGCCCTTGTAAGCCAGCGCTACGAGAGACTCAATAGCCGCAACAGCCTGCTTCTTGGAAATACCCGCCGCATCCGCGATCGTCGCAATTACCTGACTCTTCGTCTTTGGTTTACCCATCGCTGCTTCCTCCCTGTTTGTTGAACAATCGATAGCACAGTACGTCATCTTGAGGCCACCTGTCAAGCGTTTGAACGCATTTCGTAATGTTTTTTGAAGCCCTGCGTTGACCGTCAACCGGTGACCGATCGCGAGAGGCAAGAACTGCGTTTGTGAATCCACCTGCATTCAATCTGCCGGCGGCTGCGGCGCAAGACAGTTTCCGGGATGCAGCCCATTGCCAGACTCATGACCTGGCCTGTGGTGTGTAGATGCTTGACATACCGTGGCGGGACTGCTTGAAGTGGTGGGAATGAGAGCTGTGATACTTTCAACTGGTGATGAACTCGTGCTCGGCCAGAACGTGGACACAAATTCCGCGTGGATCAGCTCGCAACTGTCAGCGCACGGAGTGATGTCGCTCTACCACAAGACTGTGGGCGATGACGCAGCAGCCGTTGCGATGGCCATCTGCGAAGCCTCACGCGCGGCGGAGCTGGTAATCCTGACAGGCGGACTTGGTCCTACCATGGACGATGTGACCAGGCCAGCGCTGGCGGCCGCACTGGGAACCAAACTGGTCCTGGACAGGCAGGCACTCAAACACATCAGGACGTTCTTCAGGAAACTCAACAGGACATGCCCGGTGGCTAATGAGGTCCAGGCTTTGTGTCCTGTCGGAGCCGCCTTATTGTGCAACAACTGGGGAACGGCACCAGGTATCAGGGCGAAGCTCGGGCAGGCTCTCTTTCTCGCCTTTCCTGGCGTCCCATACGAGATGAGGAACATGTTTCACTGCTACGTGGTGCCTTTGCTGGCAGGACGAACCGGGCGGACTATCCTCACGGAGGCGATCGTCACTTTCGGTGCGGGCGAGTCGATGGTGGCAGAACAGCTCGGCACCCTCATGCGACGGGATCGCAATCCGCTTGTTGGAACGACTGTTTCGGAGGGGATTGTGACGGTTCGGATCCGCAGTGCCGGGGTTTCGCAAGCGCAGGCCATGAAACGGCTTGCGGCGACTGTCGCGAGCATTGAGAGACGTCTGGGTGATCTCGTGATAGGGCATGGGGTCGTGTCGCTGCCGGCGGTAGTGGGGGCTCTGCTCAAGGCCCGCAACATGACTGTGGCCACTGCCGAAAGCTGCACTGGCGGACTTGTGGCCAAAATGCTTACTGATGTGCCAGGTTCAAGCGCATGGTACAGGGGCGGTTGGGTTGCGTACTCAAACTCCATGAAGGAAGCACAGCTCGGAGTCCCAGGCAGCGTGCTCCTGCGATATGGGGCAGTTAGTGAGCAGGCGGCTAAGGCCATGGCCGAGGGGGCGCTGAGGAGGAGCGGGGCTGATTTCGCGCTTTCAACAACAGGCGTTGCCGGGCCGGGTGGAGGATCGTCACGAAAACCCGTTGGAACGGTGTGGCTCGCCCTGGCATCGGAGCGGTCGGGACAAGTTGCTGTTACAACCAGGCTGGTCAGATTTCCTGCAGAGCGCGAAATTGTCAGGGGCTACGCCGCCAGGACGGCCCTGAACATGCTCCGGCTTCACATCCAGCACGCTCGGCCCTGATCAAGGGCGGTCCATGGATCTGCGATGTATCTCGCAGGAAGGTCCGATGTGACCGATTGCCGTTTGGCCGGCTTCTTGCCGGTCGCCGTAGGGTTCAGGATGTTCTATGCCAATCGCAGGTCCAGTTCTGGGAATGAGCACACGGTGACTGGACAGGTCAAACAGCAATGCTGAAGAAGTCGATCAGCCTCTGCTCAACCTTCATGTAAGCCTTGGATTGCTCGACGAGTTCAAACCCGCATGCGCTCAGGTGAGATGTCTTCACTTTGCGGCACCAGCGGCATTTGAGAACCAGCTCGATCGTGTCAACACCCGCAATACGTTTGTCCAGGTGGATTGCGCAAATCAGCTGCGTTCCGGCTTTGACCGGCGCATCGCAGTGAAGACGCAGCCCCTCACGGTTGAGATCGACCACCATCCCGATGCGCTTCCCGGTTTCGGCCTCGGTGACCGTCCAGTACTCAAAAGTTTCGCGTCGTTCGCTCGTTCGCCTGTCTTTCAAGGACCTTCTCCTGCAGATATGCGCATTGAGCCGACCTGCCTATTCGGCAGTGGCCCTTTCCGCCACAAGGTTCTTCCACGTCCTCAGGCTGCCCGGATCGGAGTCACCCAGGTCGACGCCGATCACATGCTGGGTTCCATTGGGGATCCGCTTGACCCAGGCAACCCGGCCCGTGAGATTCCTGGCATTCCTGATGGGTGATGAAAATGCTATGGAAAGACTCAGCTTTGATCCGATAGTTGGCGGAAAATGAGCCGTGAAGCTGAGACCTGCTTCTGAAATGTCCCTGGTAAAGCAAAATAGGGTGTTCTCTGACAAACCGGCGTTCTCCCCGGTCCGTTTCACCTTGATGCTCACAATGCTCCGTTCATCAAAGCGTGGTAACACTCTCTTCTCTGGTGTCATGTTTCTTCTCTGCTCCAAACGTAGTAGCTCGCAAACACCGTAACAGACGCCGCATTCATAGGATTTAGGGCAGGAATTGTCAAACTCAATCCAGACATCGACTTTTTACTTCCATAGCACGTCGCGAAGTGAGAATAATGCTGCCCTCGACTGGGCATTCCGCCTACTATCGGAGGTGCAGTGAGCGATTCTGTATTCATAACCGACGATTTTCTGCTGGAGAACAAGTGCGCGCAGCGTCTCTACCACGAGTACGCGGCAGGCATGCCCATACTTGACTTCCACAGCCATCTGTCGCCGCAAAGCATTGCATCCGACGGGCGTTGGGGGAATCTCGCACAGATCTGGCTGTCTGATGACCACTACAAGTGGCGGGCGATGAGATCCAACGGGGTGCCGGAACGCTTCTGCACTGGCAACGCGTCGGATTGGGAAAAGTTCGACCAATGGGCGGCGACCGTGCCGTTTCTCCTGCGGAACCCCCTGTATGACTGGACGCATCTCGAGCTTGCGAGGTATTTCGACATTTCTGATCGACTCCTTTGCAGGGAGACTGCTGTTGGCGTCTGGGACGAGACCGGCCGGAAACTGGCTCTGCCCGAGTTTTCTTGCAGAGCCCTTGTCAAAAAGGCCAGGGTGACACATATCTGCACCACCGATGACCCTGTTGATTCCCTCACGTCTCACGCGATGATTGCCGCCGATGAATCATTTGGAGCCGTTGTCCTTCCGACGTGGCGGCCCGACCGGGCTTTGGCGATTGAGAACGTGGCGGAATTCAATGCTTGGACTGACAAACTTGCGGCGGCAGCAGACGTTGAGATCCGGGACTTCAACTCGTACATTGGGGCACTCCGCAAGCGCCATGCGTTTTTTCACCGCGCAGGTTGCAGGCTTGCCGATCACGCATTAGACATGATCGACGCCGCTGGCTACACCGACAAGGAAGTCGAGGCGGTCTTTGCAAAAGCCCGCTCTGGCATGGCGCCAGATGCGGAGGGTTTTGCGAAGTTCCGGTCGGCTATGATGTACGAATTTGGAATCATGAACCACGAAAAAGGGTGGACCCAGCAGTTTCATATCGGGGCCATGCGATGCAACAGCACCAGGGCGGCATTGACTGTTGTGCCCAACACAGGTGCCGACTCCATTGGTGATTCCGGCATCGCGCGGCCTTTGTCGCGGTTGCTCGACAGGCTGGACAGGACTGACCAACTCGCAAAGACGATCCTCTACAATATCAATCCCCGGGACAATGCCCTGCTTG
>JBAXKQ010000024.1:0-24484 GCA_037135275.1 bacterium | reverse complement strand
CCGAGCGCTTCCATGCTGCCGAAGTGCTCCACGTGATCCTGCTCGATGTTGGTCACAACGGAATACAACGGCGAGTAGAGCGAAAGGGTGCCATCGCTCTCATCGGCCTCCACCACCAGCGCCCTGCCGCTGCCAACACCAGCCACCCCTCCGAGGGCCGGAATTTCGCCGCCGATACAGAAGGAGGGTGAGCGCCCGCAGGCTTGCAGGACCTGGGTGATCAGGCCGGTGGTCGTGGTCTTGCCATGCGTCCCGGCCACAGCAATCGACTCGAACCCGTCGAGAAGCGCTGCGAGCACCTCGCCTCGCCTAAGTACCGGCAGGCCGCGCTGGTGCGCCGCCCTGATTTCCGGCGCATCCACAGGCACTGCCGAACTGCGGATCACCCGGCCGACTTCGCCGGAGACATGGGAAGGGTCATGGCCGATGCTGACCTTGATGCCGTTGCCGGCAAGCCAATCGACCATCGGCGAGACAGAGAGATCGCACCCGCTGACCTTGAAACCACGGGACTTCAGGAGAACGGCAAGTCCAGCCATGCCAACCCCGCATATACCCGCGAGGTGAACGTGGCCGGAACCCGCACTGATCATCGCCGCTGTCTCTTGCCGTGAGGTCATGAGGCGCTAGCGTGAGGAGTAGCCGCGCGGATGGGCCAGGTGCCATTTCCACGCGCTCTCGATGATGGTCTCGAGGTCCTTGAGTGCCGGCTTCCAGCCCAGCACCTTGCGTGCCTTGCCCGAGCATGCCACGAGCCTGGCAGGGTCGCCGGGCCGACGACGGCCGACCTCGACCGGAATCTTGCACCCGGTCACAGCCCTGGCGGCATCAATCACCTGCTTCACCGAGTACCCGTGCCCGGTGCCGAGATTGAATCCGCCCGACAGATCCTGCTTCAACGCGAGCATATGCGCCTGCGCCAGGTCCAGCACGTGGATGTAGTCCCGAATGCATGTGCCGTCCGGCGTCTCGTAGTCGTCGCCGTGGATCACAAGCTTCTTCGCCTTTCCGAGCGCAACTTTCAGGATGTTTGGGATGATATGCGTTTCAGGATCGTGATCCTCCCCGCACCGTTCCGTGGCACCACAGGCGTTGAAATACCTCAGGAATACAGCCTTGATCCCCTTGGTCTTCTCGTTCCATGCCAGGACTTTCTCAAGCAGCAGCTTCGATTCGCCATAGGGATTGGTCGGTTCCTGCGGATCCGACTCGATCATTGGAACCCGGCGCGGCTCTCCATATGTGGCGCACGTCGAGGAAAGCACTATCTTCCCCACACCGGTGCGGATCATGGCCTCGGCCACGTTGATGCCGCCGGCGAGGTTGTTCTGCCAGTACATCTCAGGGTGTTCCATCGACTCACCGACCAGCGCATAGGCCGCGAAATGCATCACGGCGTCCGGCTTGGTCTTTTTCACTGCGCGACAGACGGCCTCCAGGTTCCTGATGTCGCCCTTCACGAAACCCGCCCGCCTGTCGATCGCCCGGCGGTGTCCCCGTTCGAGGTTGTCATACACAACAACCTCGTGGCCGCCGTTCAGCAGCACTTCCGCAGCGACACTGCCGACATACCCCGCCCCTCCGGTAACAAATACTTTCATCTTCAAGCTCCCAGGTTGTCGCGCGCGACTCCGGCGCGCGGACCGCCTCGCTACTTTTTCAAGTCCGGCTTCTCGCCCTTCACGGCGTCACCGGGTTTGGAATCGTTCATAATGCGAAGTATCGCCGTGGTGATGTCAAGACTGTCATCACGGTACACGACTGCGCCGCGCAACTCTTCGAGGCTCGAGCTGGAGTCGATAACAAGCGTGATCTTGTTGTCGGCCGCGTACTTCTGGACGGCCTCGCTGATCTCCTCGCTGAAACGCCTGCGCACGCGGAGGCTGTCCTGGATGATCCGCTTCTTCTCGTCATCGGAGTATCGCTTCACATCCTGCTGGTATTCCTTCAATTCCATGAGCTTCTTTTCGGCATCGGCAAGCTTCGTCTTCAGGGCCTCGTCGTTCAGGGCCTTGTTCTGCGCCGCGTCCCTGGCCACCTCGTAGTCCTGCCCCATCTGGTCGAGGGTCTTCAGCCTGCGTTCGATCTCTGCCTTGAAATCGGCTTTCTGCTTGTCCATCTCGGCCTCGGCCGGGCCGAACTTGTAGTAGTCCCTCAGGACGCGTTCAAAATCCATGACGGCAAAACTCTTGTCCCCGGCGCTCCAGCCGTTGACTACCGACGCCAACACAATCACCGCCGCGCAGGCAGACATCTTCAAGGCACTTCTCATGCGTGCGTCCTCCCCTTATTGCTTCACCATTAGAAACCGGCCCCGAGGGAGAATCCCCAGGGATGCTCATTGGTGCTCTCGTCATCCTTGTGAATCACCCAGCCGTAGTTGACCCTTATGGGAAATGCGCGGTAGTCCAGCCGCAACTCGACGCCTGCGCTGGCCGCCAGCAGGGAGAAATCGAAATCGTATGGATCCTCCGTCAGGGTGCCGGCATCGGCGAACAGCACCAGCTTGAGTTTTCCCACGAGCGGGATGGCATACTCCATATTTCCGAGGGCAAGGCTCCTGCCGCCGATGGGCTTGTACCTGACAAGATCCGTATCGGGCACGGCACGCTTCACTTTCGGGCCGACATCGCGGTAGTCGAAGCCGCGTATCCCGCGGGCCCAGCCGGCGCCGCCGGCAAAGAGACGATCCGATATCGGCATCTCCGCTGTGTCGCCGAATTCATCGACAACCTCCGCTCTCGCCCTGATCGAAAGAATGTGGTCAAACAGCATTCCAAAGTGCTGCTCACCCTTGACCTCCAGGCCGTAGATGTTGTCGTCGCCGCCGAGGATGCCGCCGGCCACCTGGCCCTTAACGGAAACCTTGTGCCCGCGTGACGGCATAAAGTAGTCATCCCTGGTGTCACGTGTGAGTTGGAGGCTGAGGCTGCTCTTGATCTGGTTCGTGGACGTGAACTGGTACGGCTCGCCGGCCCTGTCGCCGGTTATCCTCTCGTATATGTTCGTGTCGCTTATGTCGGAGACGTCCACCTTCTCGATCGCATACCTTGTCTCACACCGGCCGAAGAAGAAGTTCACCGGCCAGCCCAGCGTAACGGAGCCGCCGACTGCCTGGCGCTGGTAGTCGTCGTTGTCCACGGAGTTTGCGAAAAGGTCGAGCCCAAGCATGAGCCTCCTGTCAAGGAACCACGGCTCCGTCAGCGATATATCGCCCTGCGTCGTGCGCGAACCGGCCTGCCCGTGCAGGCGGACCTTCTGCCCTGCACCTTTTGGAGGCCACGAGGTTACGTCGAAATTGCCCTCGGATATCTCGAAGTATCCGACAAAGTTGTCGACACTCGAAAAGCCACCGCCAACCATGAATGCTCCGGTCGGCTGCTCCTCGACCTCAAACACCAGGTCGGCTTCATCCTTGTCCGGGGTAAGTTCGGGGCGGGTCGTCACCTGCTTGAAGTAGCCGAGATTCCGCAGCCTGTTCTCACTGTATACGACATTCTTTTCCGCCAGGATCTCGCCGGGGAAAACCACGAGTTCGCGCCTGATGACTTTCTCACGCGTCTGGGAATTCCCCCTTATGAAGATGTTTCGCACGTGAACCAGGCTACCCTCGGTGACCGTGAACGCGACATTGAGCACGCCCTCCCCGAGTCTGTCGGCGCGCTTTGAGTCGAATTCAGTCCTAACCACCGTCCTGGTATACCCACGGTCGGTGTAGTACTTCCGGATGGCTTCCGACGTACGGGTGATGTCGTCCATGCACGCAACTGAGCCTGCTTTCAAACCGACCAGGCGGAGGATATCAACCTCGGGGAACAGTGTGATCCCCTTGAGCGAGACCGAGCCTACCCTGTAGAGCTTGCCTTCGGCGACCTTGTACGTGACGTCGTATGAGCCGCTCTTGCGCCTGGCAAGTTGTGGCTCGCCGACTTCGGCGTCCAGATAGCCGCGCGACAGGCACACGGAGCGCATGGCAATCCGCCAGGCCTCCAGCTGCCCCTTGTCGAACTTCTCGCTTTCGAACCAGCCCAGAGGATTCCACCAGGCGGAAATATCAGCGGTGTCCTCCAGCGCGGATGAGGGAACCCTCTTGTTGCCGGTGACGACTACCGAGGCCACCGTGGCAGGTTTGCCCTCCCGCACAGTGAGGCTGACTTGCGCCGTGCCCTTCATCTTGTCGACCACGTTGACGGACCAGGCGAGGGTCGCATCCACGTAGTCGTCCTCACGGTACTCCTTGATCACCTTCTGCCCCCTGGCGGCAAGCATGGCTTCATCGACAAGGTCGCCAGTGTTGACGTTAAGGAGTTCAAGGATCTTCGACTCGGAGAGGTGCTTTGCCCCGGTGATCTTCACCGGCGAACCCAGACTGAGGCGCCCCTGCACGTTGTAGATGAGAACGACACTGCGGTCGACTGTCTCCTCCTCGACCCTGACATCGGTGAATCGCTCCGTCGCAAGAAGATTCTTCACGTCGGCGGCTATCGCGGGCTGCTCGAACGTCTGCCCTGCCTTCACACTGATGTGCGCGGCAACAAAACCCTCGTCCACCAGGCCGGGCCCGACCCTGTTGATCCTGACCTCTCCGACCACCGGCGCCTGGCGTCCCTGCGCCAGCACTGCCTGACACGCCAGGATGAACACCACAACAATTGCAAAGATTTTCTTCATCCCGCATTGCCCTCCATGTCACCGGGCTGACCGTCGTACCGGTCCGGCTCCAACCCGTCAACGCCGTGTTCCTTCCGGTCCGAAAAGCGCGTGAGCTCGGCGTCAAAGTCAAGCCGCATGCCTGAATGCACGGGACCGTTCCTGTTCTTGGCCACCTCCACGATGGCCAGGCGCTTGTCGTCCCTGTCAGGGTCACCGGGAATGAGGCTGGGCCGGCGGAGGAGCAGGACAACATCGGCGTCCTGCTCGATTGAACCGGAATCACGAAGGTCCGCGAGCCGTGGCACGCCGTCCCTGTTCTCTGGGGCGCGGCTCAGCTGGCTGAGCACAATTATCGGCACATTCAGTTCCTTCGCCATCGACTTGAGGCAGCCGGATATTGCACCTGTCTCGATCTGCTTCCCCTGCCTGCTGAATTCGCGATAGTGGAGCAACTGAAGGTAGTCTATGATGAAAAGCTTTATGTCGTGCTTGTGTTTCATGCGGCGGGCCCTGGCGCGCAGTTCGTTCACGTCCAGGCCGGCGGAATCATCAAGGTAAATCAGCGCCTTGTTGAGGTTGCTCGCAGCAGTCACAAGCTTCCGGTGTCCGCTCTCGTGATCCAGAAATCCACCGCGGAGCTTGTGCATCGACACCTCGGCGTGCGTGCACAACATGCGCAGGACAAGGTCTTCGCTCGACATTTCAAGGCTGAAAACCCCAACCGCCTTCCTTTCGCCGTCGCCACCGACGTGGCCGGTCGCGATGTTTGAAGCCATGTTCATGGCCAGCGATGTCTTTCCCATGGAAGGCCGCGCTGCAAGAATCACCATGTTCGCCGGCCGCAACCCGGTAAGTTCCCTGTCAATGTCCGAGAACCCGGTCTTCAGGGAGGTGTCTCCATCCTGGCCGAGTTCGTCGATGTGCGTCATGACGGACTTGATCAGCTCCGGCCACGACGCCAGCGTCGCCCGGTTGATATCCGTGATATCGAAGAAACTCTGCTCGACCCTGCCGAGCAGGGAGAGCGCGTCCTCGTCAGGCGAGTAACAGTCGTTCTCGGCGGTCCGGGCGCAGGCGATTACCTGGCGGAGTACGTGCTTCTGGCGGACGGTCTCGATGTAGTACCCGGCGTGCGCCGTGGTGGGGGTGGAATCTATCAGGCGGTGAAGGTACAGGTCACCACCTGCCTTCTCGATCAGGCCACCCTCGCGCAGGCGGTTGGTGACCGTAAGGACGTCGATCGGGTGCCGCTTCTGCGACATTTCCATCAGGGTTTCAAAGATCACCCTGTGGGATGGAACGTAGAACGACTCCGGCAGCAGGTGGTTCTCGATGCACAGATCCATCAGGTCGGCGTCCTGCAGCACCGACCCGAGCACACCCTTCTCCGCCTCGTCGCTGTAAGGCGGGAGTCGAGTGGCAACGGTTTTAGCGGGAGCCGTATCGGACTCGCCTGGCATTTCTGCTATTCCTCAACCACCCATACCTTGACGGTGGCGCTGACATCGGCGTGGATCCGTATCGGCACTTCGTAGACACCCAGTTCCTTGATCGGTTTCTCAAGCTCAACCTGGCTCTTGTCAACCTTGAAGCCCTGCCCGCAAAGGGCACTGGCGATCTCGGCATCCGTAACAGAGCCAAACAGCTTGTCAGTCTCACCAGCCTTGACCGGAATGGTAAGGGAACTGCCGGACATCTTCTCCGCCACCTTGCGGGCTGCATCTGTTTCAGCCAGCCGGGCCGCTTCCTTGGTGCGCTTGATCTTTTCCACCCTCTTCATCGTATCCGCCGTCACCTCTGTCGCCAGCTTCCTGGGGAAGAGGTAGTTCCTGGCGTGTCCAGGAACCACGGACACTACGTCACCTTCGGAACCGAGGTCCTTCACATCAGCCAACAGCAAAACCTTTATCGACATATGCTATCCCCTTTCTGAGGCCGAAGCCGGGCGGTAGGCAAACCCATCCACTGTCCCGTTCCCGGCAATCGAATTCAAAACAAAACAACCCGGCCACCGGCCGTCTCCGGCAGTTAGCTGCAACGGCTCACGATCCGGCGTGGCTTCAGGGCATCAAACCGATCACTCGGGAACGCCTGACAGCCCGCGCGATTTGCCGCTGCTGCTTCGCAGTCGCCCCGGTGAGACGCGAGGGCATTATCTTTCCGTGCTGGGTAACGAATTTCCTCAGCAGCATGCCGTCACGGAAGTCGATGTTGTCCAGCCCTTCCTGCAGCTGTGACCTCTTCTCCCCGTCATTCCGGTCCTTGTCCTTGTTCCAGCCAGACTTCGAGTCCTTGGCCTTGTCCTTGTTTCTGTCTCTCGTACCAACCATTCTTTTTGCCATAACGGTTCCAGTTCCTCCCCCCCGGATCCAAATGCAGGAAACCGGGAATACCTGCCTCAGCCCCCTGATGCTCCGCTCACGGCCACACCCAGCGTTACGCCGGCGGCGGCACCTTTCTTCGGGGCCCCCAAGAGCACGATCCGCTCCGCAACAACACTCAACCGGTTCTGCTTCCTGTTGCCCCGGTTGACTTCCTCGGACCACAGCCTGCCATCCACCAGCACCTGCGATCCCTTCACCAACTTGTTCACCGCGTTTTCCGCCTGCCGTCCCAACGCAACGACGTCAACGAAACAAGTCTCCTCAACAATGCCGCCGTCCGCCGACCTCACCATCAAATTGAGCGCCAGACGCAGGTCGGACGCTGCCAGGCCAGACGGCGTGCGGCGCAGCCTGCCAGGGTCCTTGGTGAGGTTGCCGACAAGCAGCGCCACGTTGAGTACAGCCATAGGATTAGGCGACCGTCGCCTGCGCGGGTTCCGGCTGAACCTTCTTCGGAGCCGCCTTCGCCGCCGGCCTGGCCGCAACAATCATCACCCTGAACAGATTGGCGTCCAGCCTGTGCCTCTGCCGGAGGATCACCACCTTGTCAGTTTCAAGCTCAATGGCTATTTCAAGGCAATAAGCCGCCTGTACCTTACCGCCGAGAGGCCTCGCAAAGGAGCGTCTCTCAACCTGCCTCTCGGCAAGTATCGCACCGCCAGCCTTCTTGATGTCTGTGCGAATATTCTCGCATGCGGCCTCCAGAGCCTCTGCCTTGAGAACATCCGACAGGAAGTAAACACCATCATACCTTCTCTTCAACGCCGTCCTCCTCTTCCTGTTTCAACCTTCAGCCCTGCCTATGCGTCTCGCATTGTACGTGTTCATCGCCCGATCAACGCCGGACGACAGAATACTCAGCACAGCCCCGGCCGACTCCTCCACCACCTCGTTCATCACAAGACGTTCTTCCGCCGAGAAAGGCTCGAGCACATGCCTCACCAGGTCGACACCCTCGCCGCCCCGCCCGATTCCAACACGGACCCTGACAAAGTCTGTCGAACCAATGCTCTCAGCCACGGACTGCAGTCCCTTGTGGCCGCCGCTGCTGCCAGAAACCCTGATCCTGATCCGGCCGACTTCAAGATCCGCGTCATCAAGGACTACGATCATGTCCACCGGCTCAATCCGGTGATAGCGCAGGACCGATGACACCGCCTTGCCGCTTGCGTTCATGTACGTCTGCGGCTCAACAAGCATCACATCCCCGCCCTGCAACACAGTCCGGGCGAGCCTCGCGTCAAACCTGAGGCTGCTCCTCAGTTTCGCGCCGGCAATAACTGCCAGGCGCTCGACAATATCAAAACCTATGCTATGCGGCGTGTTCGCATACGCCCTGCCGGGATTGCCGAGGCCAACAACAGCCTTCACACACGAAACCCTCCGCCACCCTCACGTTCCAAGCGAAGGGCCCGCTGCTACTTCTTGCCCTTATCGCCAGCCGGGGCCTTGGCTTTTTCCTTGCCCTTGTCGGCCGCCTCTTTGCCCTTGTCGCCTTCCTTGCCCTTCTCCGGCGTCTTGCCCTTCTCCGGCGCTTTGCCCTTGCCCTTCTCGCCCTCGGCCTCGGCACCCTCTTCGTCAGTCACCTTCTTGCCGATCACTTCGGGTTCGGTGCCCCCGGCCGCCGCCGCCTCTGCCGCTGCAGGCTCCTCGGCCTTTTCAACGGTCGGCGCGAGAACCGCCGCAATCACACCGGACGCAGGACTCAACACAGTAAGCTTGGAATCCACCTTGAGGTCGCTGACGTGCAGCGAGTTTCCGATCTCAAGCGCACTGACATCAACGGCAATGGCATCGACAATGTCGCCTGGCAGACACTCAACATCCAGTTCGCGCATCATGTGCTCAAGAACGCCGCCCTGCTGGGTTACACCCACCGCATCGCCAGCCAGACGGATCGGAATGGCCACGCGCATCTTCCTGGTCATCGACACCTCGATGAAATCCACATGCACCATGGTCCCGTTCACAGGGTCGTACTGGACCTCCTTGAGAAGAGCAAGGACCGGTGTCTGCCCCTCGATTGCAACATTCGCGATAATGTTGTCGTGACCCGACCGCTTGAGCGTCATCGCAAAGTCATGACAATTCATCTCGATCGGCTTCGACTCTCCGCCCGGTGCGCAGACTACGCCCGGCAGCCACCCCGCGCGCCTCGCGCGCCTCGATGGCGCCGTGCCCGTGATGCTTCTCATTCTGGCGACGATTTTGACATGTTCCGACATGTTCTTTTCCCCCTGCGTGGCAGCTCCTTGAAAAGGGAGGTTACCGACTCGTTGTTGTGAATGCGTGCTATGGCCTCGCCAAGCAACTCCGCAATCGACAGAACCGTTATTGGGAACTTCCCCTTTACCTTCAGGGGAATACTGTTGGTGACAATCAGCTCCTTTATCGGCGAATCCTTGAGCCGTGAGGCCCCTTCTTCACCAATCATCGGGTGAGATACAACAGCATAGATGTCCCCGGCCCCGTGCTCCTTCAGCTTCCGGGCCGCCTCGCACAGTGTCTTTGCCGTGGAGGTGAGATCGTCCACCATGATGGCCGTACGGCCGGCGACATCGCCAACCACGTTCATCACTTCTACCTCGGCATCTCTCCTGTACTTGGCTCCCAGAGCAAGACCCGCGCCAAGCATTTCGGCATACGTAATTGCCGTCTTGACGGCGCCCGAATCCGGCGAAACTACCACCGGATCCTTGAGTTTCTTGCTCTTGAGATACTTTACCATTACCGGCGCCGCATAGAGGTGGTCGACCGGGATGTCAAAAAAGCCCTGTATTTGCTGGGCATGCAGGTCCATGGTGAGGATTCGATTGACACCGGACGCCACCAGCAGATTTGCAACCAGCTTCGCGGTGATCGGAACCCTCGGCTGGTCCTTGCGGTCCTGCCGTGCATAGCCAAAGAAAGGCAGCACTGCCGTGATCCTGGCGGCCGAGGCGCGCCTCGCCGCGTCGATCATGATCAGCAACTCCATGATGGTTTCGTTGGGCGGATAACACATCGACTGCACCACGAAAACATCCTGGCCACGAACATTCTCCAGGTAGCGGGCAAAAGTCTCGCCATCAGGAAAGCGCTTGAGACATACCTGGCCGAGCTCGATGCCAAGGTAGTCGGCTATCTCGCCGGACAGAGCCGGGTTAGAACTTCCTGCGAACACCTTCAACTTGGTACCCCCCCGTCTTCAGTCGGATACGATCAAACACAAAACTGGTTGCCCGACTAGGACTCGAACCTAGACTCTGGCCTTCAAAGGGCCGTGTGCTGCCGTTACACCATCGGGCAGGATCTCAGCAACCTTCACCCACAGCCAGGGCCCCATGGCACGACCGATTTCCGCGGCAATGGCACACGCCTGCGACTTGCTGTCCGCCAGCGCAAACAACGAGGCGCCACTCCCGCAGAGCAGCACGCCCCGTGCGCCTGCCTTCTTCAACCCCTCCGAAATCATACAGAGAAGCGGGTATTTATGGAAGACAACCCGCTCGAGGCTGTTGAAAAGCCCCATCCGGATAGCTTCCATGTCCCGTTTCTCCGCCGAGCAAACCATCCCTCTAAACTTTTCCAGACCGGAAGTCAAGGCATGCTTGTATCTGTATCTCGCATAAATATCCGCCGTCGGCACAGGGAAACCAGGGTTCACTATCACAATGTGACCGCCTTTGATGCCCGTGGCCCCATGAACGCCGGAACATCGGACCGGCTCCACGATCTCCCCCATGCCCTGAAGCGTCACCCAGCCACCATGGACCATGGCCGGAACATCGCTGCCAAGCTTGCTGGCAATCCCGCACAATTCACCGGTGGTGAGGCCAGTGCCCCACAGGCTGTTGAGCCCGCGCAGCGTCGCTGCTGCGTCCGCACTTCCACCACCAAGCCCCCCGCACACCGGAATCTTCTTAACAACATGAATCTTCGCCCCGCCCCGGTACCCGGCGGCTTTGCGAAGGGCCACAGCCGCCCTCGTCGTCAGGCAGCTTCTGTCGCTCAACGGCTTTGTCCCTTTCAACCACATCGGGACGTCGCCCATGCGAACCGTCGTCTCTATGAGACCGTCCGTTCGCTCGAACACCAGGTCATCGCACAAGGATACGTGCGCAATGAGACTCCTGACGCCATGGTATCCGTCGGGTCTCTTCCTTAGGACATCCAGGAAAAGATTCACCTTGCCGGGGGCTCTTACAGAGAGTCTTTTTTTACGCATGACGCGCGGGGATGTACCACACGGCACAACGAGCGTCAACAGGGAATCACAGCCTGATCCCGGCGCGAGTGCTGCACTTTATGCGTCTTGCTGCATTTGCACCGCACGTTCACGTGTCACTTCATGACGTCTCCAGCGGTGTCATCGAGACTGGCGGGAGAACACCCCGGAGAAGGCCGGAGCTCTGCAACGCCGTTCTGAACTTGAACTGCCGGGGGGAGTTGTCTACAGTACGCGCTTGTTCTGCGATGCCCGGGATTTCATGCGCACCCAACCAGTCCCGGTGTCTCACGGTTCGAAAACGGGTCCAGGGAGGAGCAGTCATGGCTGGAATCTTCAAGGCTTACGACATACGCGGCATCTACGGCGAGAACCTCACCGAGGATGACGCATTCAGGATCGGCCGCGCGTTCTGCACTTTCCTGAAGTGCAGGAACGTCGTCATCGGGCAGGACATGCGCGTGCATTCACAGGTGCTCTTCGATGCCCTTGCGCGCGGTTGCATGACCCAGGGCGCAAACGTGATCCGCCTCGGCCTCTGTTCCACGCCGATGTCCTACTACGCCAACGGCCACCTCAAGGCCGACGCAAGCATCATGATCACCGCCTCACACAATACACGCGAGTGGAACGGCTTCAAGCTCTGCCGGGAGAAAGCGATCCCGATCAGCGGCGCCACCGGCATCGCCGATATCGAACGGATCGTCAAGAGCGGTGAATTCGCCGCTGAACCAGCCGGCAAGGGCGTACTCTCGAGCTACGACATCGGCCCTGAATACAGCGCCCATGTGCGCTCCTTCGCCACGCTCAGCCGCCCCGTCCGCGTGGCCGCCGACTTCGCCAATGCCATGGGCATCATGGAGGCGAAGAGCCTGGAGGGCGTCCTGGAACTCGACACGCTTTTCGATACACTCGATGGCAGCCTGCCCAACCATGAGGCAAACCCCCTCAAGACCGAAACCCTGGACACACTGAGGAAGAAGGTCGCCGCCGGCAGGTACGATTTCGGCGTGGCGTTTGACGGCGATGCCGACCGGGCCGGCTTCGTGGACGAAAAGGGCGCGATCATCCCCATGGATATAATAACCGCACTCATCGCCCAGAGCGTGCTCAAGAAGGAGAAGGGCGTCATCCTCTATGACCTGCGCAGCAGTTGGGCAGTCAAGGAGATAGTCGGCGAGAGCGGCGGAATCCCGATGATGTGCCGGGTGGGTCACGCCTTCATCAAGCAGCAGATGCGGGAGGCGAAGGCAGTCTTTGCCGGCGAACTGTCCGGCCACTACTACTTCAGGGACAACTTCTACACCGAAAGCTCCGCAATGGCCACGCTGGCCGTCGCCAATGTGCTGGCCGCTTCAGACAAACCGCTGTCGGAGCTTGTCCGGCCCATCCGCCGCTATGTCGCCAGCGGCGAGATAAACTCCGAGGTTCAGAATGCGGGCGGTATCATCGCAACCCTCCGCTCGAAATACGGCAGCGGCAGGATCATCGAGCTGGACGGGCTCAGTATTGAGTTCGACGACTGGTGGTTCAATGTCCGCACATCCAACACCGAGCCGCTGATGCGGCTCAACCTGGAAGCAAAGACACAACGCCTCATGGAAAGCAGGCGCGACGAGATTCTACAGATCATCAGGAAGTAGCGGCACGGCAGCGGCGGTCCCCGCGTCTGCAGCGCGGGGACGGGCTGAACCGGACGGCCCCGGTCGCCAGGCTACGGGCGGGCATCTAATCTGAAGGCTACGACCAGGGGGACAATGTATGGACATGGCACTATTCAACTCGGCAGCGGCGAAGTTCCGCGAGCGGTTCGGCACGGCACCAACGGTGGCGGCATTCGCGCCGGGCCGCATCGAGGTGATGGGCAACCACACCGACTATAATGAGGGCTTCGTCCTCTCGGCCTCAATCAATCTCGGCACCGTGTTTCTCACATCGGCAACCCGCGGTACAGAATGCACGGTTGTGGCCGGTAACACGACGCAGGAGGCGAAGTTCCGTGTCGACAAGCCCGAGCCGGACAAGGATACCCCGTGGGCAAACTACGTGAAGGGGGTTCTCGCCGGCCTCGCCAGCATCAAGCCGATCCACACCGGCTTCAACGGCCTCTTCCTCAGCGACATCCCGCTCGCGGCGGGCCTTTCCAGTTCCGCCGCCCTGGAAATATCCGCCGGCCTGTCGCTGTCCAAGCGCTACAAGCTGACCGTGCCGAAGCTCGACATGGCCAGGATCGGCCAGAAGGCTGAACACGTGTTCGTGGGCGTGAAGTGCGGGCTGATGGACCAGATCACGAGCCTCTACGGCAAGGAAGGCGGCCTCGTGATGACGGATTTCCGTTCGCTCGAGATACGGGACATGGCGCTGAACGCCGGCACCGGCGACGAAGCGCCATGCTTCATTGTCTGCAACACCGGCGTCAAACACACGCTCGTGGACTCCGAGTATAACGAACGGCGAACGCGCTGCGAGGAGGCCGCCTCCTTCTTCAGGTCGGTCCTGCCCCATCCCGTCGCAATGCTGCGCGATGTGTCGTGGGAGGAATGGCAGCAGTTCTCGCCGAAGATGGACGCCACCGCTGCGAAGCGGGCTGCCCACGTGATCGGCGAGAACACGCGCGTCAGGCATGGCGCCGAACTGCTGGCCGAAGGCAGGTTGCGGAAGTTCGGCGAACTGATGTTCGAGTCGCACGACAGCTCGAGAAAGAACTTCGAAAACTCGTGTGTCGAGCTGGACTTCATCGTCGACAGCGCCATGACAATGCCGGATGTCTCAGGCGCGAGGCTGTCGGGCGGCGGATTCGGCGGCTGCGCGATAGTGCTGACCGGCGAGGCAACGGCGGAGGCAACGGCTTCAGCGCTGTCTACCGCATTCGCGGCCAGGTTCGGCAGGCCGTGCGACAGCCGCATCGTCCGACCCTCGAGGGGGGCCGGCATGCTTGATACATCAACAGGAGAATTCAGATAATGACCACCACGCCCGTCAACGAATACCGCCAACAGCGCCTTGTCAACATGCAGAAGCTCGAAGCCCTGGGCCACAAACCCTTCGGCCACGCTTTCCACAGGTCCTCCAACATTCGCGAGATCAAGGCCGCATTCCAGGAGGAGAAGGTGGTCTCCGCGGCGGGCCGGATCATGACTTTCAGGGATATGGGGAAGAGCATCTTCGCCGACATTGCCGACGGCAGCGGCCGGATCCAGATCTACGCCCAGCAGAAGCACCTCGGCGAGCAGGTCTTCGAGTCCATCCGGTGCCTGGATATCGGCGATCATGTCGGGATCGAAGGCTCACTCTTCACAACCAGGATGGGCGAGCAGACAATCAAGATCGACAGGCTGACTCTCCTTTCGAAGGCGCTGCTGCCTCTGCCCGAAAAGTGGCATGGCCTGAAGGACGTCGAAGGTCGCTATCGCCAGCGCTACCTGGACCTCATATCCAACCCCGAGTCCAGGGCTCTGTTCGACAAGCGGATCATGGCAGTGCGCGAGATTCGCAAGTACCTGCAGGATCGCGGTTTCGCAGAAGTCGAGACCCCCATGATCCAGGCTCAACCCGGCGGAGCGGCCGCCAACCCGTTCAAGACCCACTACACTGCCCTCAGCGCCGACATGTACCTGCGGATCGCACCGGAGCTGTTCCTCAAGCGGCTCCTGGTCGGCGGTTTCGACAAGGTGTTCGAGCTCAACAGGAATTTCAGAAACGAAGGGCTCGACCGCACACACAATCCCGAATTCACGATGCTCGAGGTCTACGAGGCATACTCGGACATGCGCGGCATGAAGGAGCTTGTGCAGGGCATGATCGTACACGTCGCAGAGACCGTATTCGGTACGCTGAAGTTCGGCGAGGGCGAGAACATGATCGACCTCACCCCGCCGTGGCGCGAAGTGCCATACCGCGATCTCATCACCCAGAAGATGGGGGCGGACTGGTTTTCACTGTCAGCGGCTGAGGCAGCGAGGAAGGCCAACGCACTAGGGCTCGAGACTGAGCCCGGCTGGACCATGGGCATGATCACGCACGAAGTGTACGAAAAAACCATCGAGCGAACGCTGCAGCAGCCCGTCTTCGTCACCAGGCTGCCGGCCGAGCTTGTCCCACTGGCGAAAGCCTGCGAAGACGACCCCACCTGCGTGGATGTGTTCGAACTGGAGATAGGCGGCAAGGAAATCGCCCCCGGCTACAGCGAACTCAATGACCCTCTCGAGCAGAGAAAGCGCCTCGAAGCGCAGGCCGCCGCGAAGAAGGAGAAGGTGGACGAGGATTTCCTCGAGGCCCTCGAGCACGGGATGCCGCCGGCCGGCGGCATGGGGGTTGGCATTGACCGCCTGCTCATGATACTGACAGGTTCGGAAGCAATCCGTGATGTCATACTGTTCCCGCAGTTGAGGCCCCAGACGTGATGCCGTTTCCCCTCTTCCTGGCACTGAAATACCTGAAGCCGAAGCGGTCGTTCATCTCGGTCGTGACGATCATCTCCATCGTGGGCGTCATGCTCGGCGTCGCCATCCTGGTCATTGTCATGTCCATAATGACCGGTTTCGACGATATGTGGAACGAGAAGATACAGGGGTTTGCCGCACACCTGACGATTTTGCCGCGGGCCGGCGGAACAATCACAAACGACGAACAGGTCCTGTCAACCGTACGGAAGATGAAGGGGGTGACAGGCGCGGCGCAGCATGTTCAAACCGTGGTCCTCGTACAGAGAGGGGACGAAAGCGCGGCCCCGTTCCTGATGGGAATTGAGCCCGACGGGGCTGAAACAGTCAGCAAACTGCCGGGCAGCATGGTCGAAGGCAAGTTCGACCTGTCAGAGGGTAATGTGGTCGTCGGCGTCGACCTTGCCAGGCGCCTCGGGTTGGGAATCGGCAGCAAGGTGGTCATCTACTCGCCACGGTGCGTCATGGTCGAGAACGAGATACGGCTCCCTGACGAATTGACGGTGTCGGGCATCTTCGAGCTCGGAATGTGGGATTTCGACAGCGTCTTCATCATAGCTTCACTCGAAACAGCCAGGGAGATGTGCGGCATGGAGCGAGGATCCATGGCGATACGGGTCATGACGGATGACCCGTCGAAGGCGTCGGAACTCGGCGACCGGATTGAGGCCGCGCTGGGCCCGGAGTACATGGCGCTGACCTGGATGGACATGAACAAGACGTTGTTTGACACGCTCAAGGTGGAAAAGGGCATGATGTTCCTTCTCCTGACGTTCGTCACTATCGTCGCAATGTTCACGGTTACCGTCACTCTCCTGCTGATCGGCGTCCAGAAGACAGACGAGATCGGCCTGCTGAAAGCCATGGGCTTCGCCCCGCTGCAGATCATGAGCGTGTTCATCTGGCACGGGTGGATCCAGTCCGTCGTGGGCGTTGTCTGCGGCATCTGCGCGGGCAAGTTGTGCCTTCACTACCGCCACGAAATCCTGCAGGGGCTTTCCTCATGGTTCGGAATCGACCTCTTCCCGAAGTCAATATACCTGCTGAGCGAAATTCCTTCACACACAACCCCGGGCGATGTCATCACGATTTCATTGTCGGTCTTCGTGCTGTGCACACTGGCAAGCATAGTTCCGGCCTCGAGGGCGGCAGCGCTCAGGCCCGTGGACGCACTGAGGCACGAATAGAAGGGAACAGGGATAATGCCCCTTATTGAGGCAAGTAACATTTCAAAAAGGTATTCACCGGGAAAGATCCTCGTGCAGGTGCTTTCTGGCGCATCACTCGCGGTTGAGCCTGGCGAGACGGTCGCGATCGTCGGCAGAAGCGGCGCCGGCAAGAGTACGCTCCTGCACATCCTCGGAGGCCTTGACGCACCGGACACAGGCACGGTCACCTTCAAGGGCAGGAGCCTGTACCACCCGGACGGCCCCTCGGCGAGTCCCGTTCGCGCGTCCATCAGGGAACGGATCGCAGCAGCGCGATTCCGGACCGGGCTGCGCGCAAGGCACATCGGCTTCGTCTTCCAGGCCTATCACCTGCTTCCCGAGTTGACCGTGCTGGAGAACACCATCCTGCCGTCGATGGCCGCGATGAGCGAGATTGAGCCTGGCACGGACATCCGCCAGCGCGCCATGGAACTGCTCGCAGCGGTCGGACTCTCCCAAAGGGCCGATCACATGCCGCTTGAACTCTCCGGCGGCGAGCAGCAACGGCTTGCCCTCGCGCGCGCACTCATGAACAACCCGGAGCTCGTCCTGGCAGATGAGCCCACCGGGAATCTCGATGAGACGACTGGCGCACAGGTGCTGGACGTGCTCTTCGGCCTTTCAAAGACAAGGAAACGCACCGTAATACTCGTGACACACAACGAGAAGGTGGCCAGCCAGTGCAACCGCGTGCTGCGCCTGGCCGACGGGCACATTTCAGAAGATTGAGGAACGCTCACCATGAACACCCACCCGGATTGCATACCCTGCCTGTTCCGGCAGGCCCTCAACACCGGTAGAATCGCCGGCGGTAGCCCCGCTGTCCTCGGCCGGATCCTCGTGGAAGTTGCCCGCCGGATCCCGGGGCGTTCCATGAGAATGAGCCCCGCTGCCTATTCCCAGCCGGCTTACACAATAGTCTCGAGGGTGACTGGAGTCGCCGACCCGTTCAAGGCGCAGAAGGATGAAACAAACCGGCTTGCCCTTGCCCTCCTTCCGGACATACGCAAACTGGTGACCCGCTCCGGCGACCCGCTCGTCACTGCGCTGCACGCGGCTGTCGGCGGCAACATCATCGACCTGGGGATCGGTCACGAGTTCGACATCGGCAGGGATATCAGGGCCGCAATGCGCACCAAATTCGCCGTGAACTCAATTGCACGGTTTAGAAAGGATCTCGGGCCCGGCCGGAGCCTTCTCTACCTGGGCGACAACGCCGGCGAGATAGTGTTCGACACCCTGCTCGTCGAGCAGATCCTCAGGACCGGAACCGCCGTTACTTTCACGGTCAAGTCCGGGCCGGTCATCAACGATGCGACAATGCACGACGCTGATGTCTCGGGCATGACCCGGCTGGCGAAGGTCATCGAGACTGGATCCAACGACATCGGTGTCAACTGGAAGAGGGCGTCCCGGCAGTTCAAGGCCGCGTTCAGGGCCGCCGATATCATCATCGCGAAGGGGCACGGCAACTTCGAGACTTGCCACGACCTGCCAGGCAACATCTATTCCCTGCTGAAGGCGAAGTGCAGCGTCGTGGCTGAAGCGCTTGGTGTCAGGGTCGGTGATATCGTCTTTCATCACCCGGGCAAGCGGTGACATCAATTCCGGTCCGGCCGGACTGTCTGTCCACCTCCCGCACAACACGCAAGGGCCGCCAACCATCCCGACTGGCTTGTTGCAGCGGCACACGCTATGCTGCCGGACATGAGTCCAAAATGGTCAGCATGGCTTGATGCCTCAAGGTGGTCGGTTCCAATCCTCAAGGTGTGGGGCATCCCGCTCAGGCTGCATGCATCCATTGTCCTCATAGTCCCCTTTCTCCTCATGGACTTCACCGCCGCTGGCTTCATCATCTTCAGCCTCCTCGGCATGCTGGTTTCAATCACATTGCACGAGCTGGGACATTGTCTTGTGGCTGTACACAAAGGATGCGGGGTAAGGGAAATCCTGTTGATCTTCCCGATCGGCGGTATCGCCAGAATTGAGCGGATGCCGGCGAAGCCGCGGGACGAGGCGTTGATGGCTCTCGCCGGCCCGGCTGTGAGCCTGCTCCTGTTCGTGGTCCTCTTCTTCGGAGGCGGATTGCTGCCATATCCTCGGCCTGTGCTGGAGATCTATGGCAGGCCCATCAACCTCGTGCAGCTCCTGGGACTGGCCAACCTCGTCCTTTGCATCTTCAACCTGCTACCCGCGTCCCCTATGGATGGCGGACGTGTACTCTGTGCCGCACTGACCGGTCCGCTCGGCCGTTCGCGCGCCGCCCTGGTGGCATCCCTGATCGGCAGGGCTGGCGCACTGGTCCTGCTGGTGGCCGGTATAGTGGCCGCTGTCCGGTGGGGAGTCTGGACTCTGCCGGTAATCGCAGTCTTCCTCTACTTCCTCGCCGGAAGGGAATACCGGATCATGCAGCACAGCCGGAAACACGGAAGTCACGCGTCCACGCAGCACCTGTCGGAGGAGGACTGGCACGACCGCGTTGAGATCGGTCCCCCGCCATATGCACGTGCTGACAAGCACCATGTCGGCGTTCCGATTGTCAGGGAACACAGGCGCGGCCCCGGACCACATCATCACAATCCGTGAACTGCCCACATTGTGAGACAATGGCTGTGAATGGT
Source organism: bacterium (assembly GCA_037135275.1). Taxonomy (GTDB): domain Bacteria; phylum Verrucomicrobiota; class Kiritimatiellia; order SPBP01; family SPBP01; genus JBAXKQ01. The sequence continues at coordinate 4,969 of JBAXKQ010000024.1, read as the reverse complement.
GAATGATTCTCGGAACCGGTATCGAGACCCGATAGCGATTTCGATTTCGATGCCGTCCACGCACAGCATACGCTTCTGGAGGGATGGCGCAACCCCCATGCCCTCCGCGCCGTCGTGCTTGCCACCGGGGGTGGAATCAGCCAGCGGCACATCAAGCCAGGCGCGGATGCTTGAGTCGACAGATTTCGAAGTGCGGAGAGGTTTCGCGGCAGGTCGGATCCAGGAACCAGACCGCCCACCACCCCGCCGTCTCCATCCACCACACCGGTCTGGTTCCGTCCGGCAAGGCGTCGCTTGCGGCGCTGGACTCGTGTCCGCGCCGCATGCGACAACGCAGCCGGGGACCGACCTGACGCGAAAGATCTCCGCCGAAATGTGTCGACACGCACTGCGCAGAGATCACTCGCTACACACGCCAGCCCCAGCCGCTCGACAACTCCACCACTCGCTAACGCTCGTAGCTACGTGGTGACGACAACGGCACATAGCTGCGAAGCATGAGCGAGGGCACCGGACCACAATGAACTTTCCCCTTTGATCGCGGTCTACTGCGACATGCCTGCCCGTTTGAAGCTCGAGTTTGCGCTTGAAGCCGTCTGTCGCTGAGGATATAAGGCCCTCCAAGGATGAGGGTGACGCATTGCGCATCCCGGAGGCCGATCCGCTCTGCAATGTCGCGAGCGAACCGCCGGACAAGCTGCACGTGGCGCCGAGGCTCAAGGAATGTTGATGAAAAAGATCCTTTCTGTTGACGATGAAGAGGCAGTACTGAGGTGCTTTGAGCGCGCGCTCAAGGCCAAGAAATACGACATCAAGACGTGCAGCGACTCCGAACAGGCCCTGGCAATCCTCGAGAAGGAGGATTTTGACCTGATAATGCTCGACGTAAAAATGCCCAAGGCCAACGGCTTCGAGATCTACGAGCAGATCAAGAAGAAGAAAACACCGGTTGCCGTGCTCTTTGTAACCGCCTACCCCGCCTCGTTCGCGGCGAAGTCGGAACCCATGGTCCACATGTGGCGGGAAGAGTTTTCTGACGGTAACACGGACATCCTCTACAAGCCATTCGACATCGACACGCTGGTCGAAAAGGTTGAAGGCCTCATCGGACCAGCACAGGAAGACGAGTGAAACACGGGGAGCAAAACAATCTCGAGGTCAACAGGAGCGCACGCCGCGTTCTGGTGACGTACTGGATTGACCTGGGCCGCGTTTCCATACACACCTTGAAGGACAGCGTTCACATCAGGGGCTCCCTGATGAAACTGCCCGGAGCCGATTCCCCGCTGTCCCCTTCCAGTGTTGAGATCATCTTCAGGAAGATCAGAAACGAGATCGGAGGCAGGCGCCTGCAGATCGATTTTGACAACTGGGTTCTGAATTCCGCCACGGGCTCGTGGGAGCCCGGGGTCGCGAGGGAGAGACGCAACGCCAACCGGTTCAGCGACATCCAGGAAAGAATCATCCAATCGACTTCGATCCGGATTGACGAATGAGACTACGTGCTGCGCCGCGCTTTGCGATAGGCGACTATCAGCTTGTTGGTTGAGCTGTCATGGTGCAGATCCGGTTCACCCTCCGCATGCAGCTCCGGATAGATCCTTCCTGCCAGCTGCTTTCCGAGCTGCACACCCCACTGGTCGAATGAGAAGACGTTCCAGATGACTCCCTGCACAAACACCTTATGCTCGTAAAGCGCAACTAGCGCCCCCAGCGTGCCAGGCGTGAGATTGTCAGCGATGATGGTGTTCGTTGGCCGGTTCCCCTCGAACACACGGTGCGGAATAATCTTCTCTGACACGTTGCCCTCGGTCATCACCTCTGACGCGGTCCGCCCCACGGCAAGGGCTTCCGTCTGCGCAAAGAAGTTGGCCATGAGCCGGTCATGCTGCTCCGCACCCGACAGCGGCAGCTTGTGGAAGCCAATGAAATCGGCCGGTATCAGCTTCGTTCCCTGGTGTATGAGCTGATAGAACGCGTGCTGGCCGTTCGTCCCGGGTTCCCCCCATATGACGGGACCAGTCTGCCACGCGGTCTTTGCTCCATGCTTGTCGACGCTCTTCCCGTTACTCTCCATATCAAGCTGCTGCAGGTACGCGGGAAAACGCGCAAGGCTCTGGCAGTACGGCAGCACCGCACAACTCTGCGCACCGAAGAAGTTGTTGTACCAGACGCCGAGGAGCCCGAGGATCGCCGGCATGTTCCTCTCGACCGGCTCCTCCGCAAAATGCCGGTCCATGGCATGGAACCCGCCCAGCATTTCCTTGAACCGCTCCGGTCCGATCGCAATCATCAGCGGCAGGCCAATGGCCGAACACAGCGAATACCGGCCGCCAACCCACTCCCAGAACTCGAACATGTTGGCCGTGTCTATCCCGAATGCCGCCACTTCCCTGGCATTAGTGGACACCGCCACGAAATGCCTGGCAACGGATTTCACGTCACGCAGCGACTCCAGGCTCCAGGTCCTGGCAAGACGCGCGTTGGCCATCGTCTCCTCGGTCGTAAAAGTCTTTGATGCAACGACGAAGAGCGTTTCCGCCGGATTGAGATCCCAGGTCTGTTCCCGGAAATCACTTTCATCGACATTCGATACGAAGCGGACGACCAGGTTGCGGTCCGAGTATGGCTTGAGGGCATCGCACGCCATGGCCGGCCCGAGGTGGGAACCGCCTATTCCGATGTTTACGATGTTCCGGATCGGCATTCCAGTGTAGCCCAGCCACCGTCCGGAGCGGATATCATCAGAGAACGCGGACATCCTTGCCAGCACAGACCGGACCCCTGGCATCACGTCCTCGTTGTTCACAACGATGGGTGTATCCGACATGTTCCTGAGGGCGATGTGCAGGACAGAGCGTCCCTCGGTTTCATTGATCGGGCGCCCGCTGAACATGTCCGTTATGGCCTGGTGCAGGTTGCAGACACGCGCGAGGGCGAATAGCTTCTGCATTGTCTCAGGCACAATCCGGTTCTTGGAGTAATCCAGGTCGAGGCCTGCGGCACCAAGCGAAAAGCGCTCGGCCCGGCCGGGATCCCGCCGGAACAGCTCCCTGAGGTGTAACGGCTGAACCTGGTCAAAGTGCTCCTCAAGCGCTTTCCACTCTCTGGTCGCGATCGGAATACTGTTTGCTCTGTGCATCTCGCCCTCCGGTGTTGAGTCGCCGTAAGTACCACGATCACCATTGCCAGTCAATGCGAAGAAACACCTTGAGTTGGCTGCTGCGATGAATAAGAATGCGTCATTCATTGGAGGAGAGGCTCAATCGCCGGGGGTCAGGCAAACACATGAAGAGCGGTAGGAAAGCGGATAACGGTAAGCCCGCCGGCGACCCGCTGGCCGTCGAGCGCACGGCCATGGCGAACGAGCGCACCCTACTGTCCTACGTGCGTACCGCCATCATGCTCTTCGCAACGTCGGTAACAGTCCTGTACCTGTCAAAAGATACCGTTATGACCGCCATAAGCCTGGCCATATTCGCCACTGCTTTGTTCACGGCGGTGTTCGGCGTATGGCGCCACCGCAGGCTTCAACGCAAGATCGCATCCGAAGCCGGCCGATCATCTTCCGACGAGTAATTGGCCACGGCATGAGCCTTGGGACCCTCTCGGGGACCTGGTAGCCACACCACGACCTTTAGAGAGCAGGGCTGCGACCCCGATACCACACCCGACGGTGATCATGATCAAAGGGGGCGCCCTCGTGGTAGCGTGGGTCTCAACCCGGCGGCTTCAGATCGTTGATTATCAGTAACAACTGTTTGATGGGTGTCCCTGGCGAGGCCCCTCCCAAACGGTAGCACCAGGAAAAGCACACAAAAGCATGAAGGGACATGAGACAGGGTCAAACCTACAAGTAACGAATAAACCCTTCACTCGGCCTGAACTTTGGACATTCTGCGGGCCAGTTCGGCCTCGATGGCAGCCACCGTTGCCTTCTTCGCCTTGTCCGTGATGCCCGCCGCCGATCGCAGCTGGAAAGTCACGGTGCCAGCTGAACTCAGCCGAAGCATTCTGGCAATGGCTCTGTTAGTCAAGCCACCATACCTGCTCAACATCATCGCCGCAACTGGCCTGACGACCGAATTCCTCATCCGCTCCTGCAGCCGGCCCGCCTTGATGCCAAGATGGCCGCATACTACATCAAGGATTGCCTCGCTTGGCAATCGTCGAGCCTCTTGCCGGAAAGCAACGTCCTCCGTAGCCTCCTGCTTCTCCGCCAGTTGCAGGTACAGCTCTCGTGCCCAGGCAAGGAACTCATCCCCGCCGATGGCGTGGGGCGACATCTTGAGAGACTCCAGGAACTCGTCATCCGCTCCCGCTATGCCGCCTTCTACAAATTCCCGGTACAGCCGCTTCCTCTGTCCTTTTCTTCCACCCATCTGCGCCAGGATCGGCCCATAAGTCACGCACTTCAGCTCTTTCGCCAGCCCGACATAGCTCCGATAGCTGCTCCAGCGGTAATCACGAAGGCACGATATTCGTTGCTCCCTTGGCATCGCTTTCATCCGCGCGGTGAACACCGGATTCAGGTGGATGTATCTGCTAAGCTTCATCAGGTAGTCGTCGCCGTCAACCAGCTTGGCCCCGTACCTCCCCTGGAACAGGTGCCCGACCGTCCTGTGGCGGAGGTTGTAGTATACAGTGTAGCCGGTCTCGACGCTTTGCATGAACCGGCTGAGATTAGTATCCGGGGTTTCTAGCAGGAGATGTGCGTGGTTTCCTAAGAGGCAAAATAGATACAGGCGAATCCGATACGTTTCGACGCTTTCGGCCAGACGCTCAAGAAAGCGTTCATAATCCCGATCGTCAGCGAATATCCGCTGTCTGGCGTTCCCGCGAATCGTCACATGATAGATCGCGCCTGGGAACTCCACTCTCAGATGTCGAGGCATGCCTTGAATATGCGCCCGCCACTCTCAATGCGCAAGCGTTATTCGTTACTTGTAGGTTTGACCCCGATCAGCCT
>JBAXKQ010000023.1:0-25153 GCA_037135275.1 bacterium | reverse complement strand
GGGCTGGCTGGCCGGGAGCAATATGCCGGTCGGCGGGATTCCGGTGGGTGTGGCTGTGCGAAACGTGCTTATCCCGGCGATAGAAGTCTCGGGGACCCTGATTATAGGCTCAATCATACTGGTTGTGGCCTTTGTAAAGCTTGTTGGCGTGCAGACAATTGTCGCCGGCGCGCGCGGGGCGGCAGCACAGATCCAGGAGTGGAAGGCGTCGCACGAGGAACGGTCCTCCCAGGGCGACAGCCGCCGTGAGCAGATTGAGAAGCAGTCGCGGCAACTTGAGAAGAAGCGCGCGGCTCTGGAAGAAGCGGTGCGCCGCGAATCGCAACAGGCACAGCAGAAGCCATCCATGATCCAGCCGGCCGAGCCAGAGGCGGAGAGGCAGAAACAACCGGCCGCAGCTCAAAGCCAGAGGCAGCTGGCGGCGGAGGCGGAGAGATTGAAACTGGCGACCGAGGCCGAAAAGCTGAAATCGGCCGCCGAGGTGGAAAAGCGGAAAGTGGCCGCCGAAGCCGAGAAGCTCAAGCAGCAGGCCCTGGCAATGACCCAGGCGAGGGAGCGCGAGAAGGAGAAGGCGAAGGCCCGGACAATTGCAGCGTCGGCGGTTTCCAGGTCGGAGGCAAAGTTGCAGCCTTCGGATGATGGCGTCGCGTCGCCGGTGCCGGCAGCGGAGATACGGCCATACCAGTTGCCGCCCGTCACCTTGCTGGCGGAATTACCGCCCGCCGCGGAGAGGGTTATAAAGGGGGATTCCGCCACAACCGGACACGTCATCAAGGAAACCCTTGCCGAGTTCGATATCCAGACCGAGGTCACCAATGTTGAGCAGGGGCCGGTTGTCACGCGTTACGAGCTCCTTCCGGCCGCCGGCGTTCGCGTGGAGCGCATAGCCTCCCTCAGCAACAACATTGCACTGGCTCTCAAGGCCACAAGCGTAATCATCCAGGCTCCAGTCCCGGGGAAGGGCGTGGTTGGCGTGGAAGTACCCAACGCAATCGCCAGCAAAGTGTTCCTGCGCGACATACTCGAGGGCCACACGTGGCAGATGTCGACGGCTGCGTTGCCGCTTGCGCTGGGCAAGGATGTCAGTGGCGCGGATGTCGTGGCGGACCTGGCGGCCATGCCGCACCTGCTGATCGCAGGAGCGACGGGGTCCGGCAAGACGGTCTGCATGCACTCGTGCCTGCTCGGCCTGCTCATGCGCCTTACGCCCGACCAGCTGAGGTTGATGCTTGTTGATCCCAAGATTGTCGAATTCTCGGCCTATAACAGGCTGCCGCACCTTGTCTCGCCGGTTATCACCGACCCGCGCAAGGTTGCGATCGGACTGAGATGGGCGATCAATGAGATGGAAAAACGGTACAAGCTGTTTGCAAGAGTCGGGGTGAGGAACATCGAGGGCTACAATGGCAGGCCGGATGCGGCGGCGGGCGCGCCGACCATGACGGCCATAGAGGCTGAGCCTATCAATGCGGTACCGTGCCGGCTTGCCTACATAGTGATAGTCGTGGATGAACTGGCCGACCTCATGCTCGTCGCCCAGGCTGACATTGAAAACTGCATCGCACGACTTGCTCAACTCTCGCGCGCCGTGGGCATACACATGATTCTCGCTACCCAGAGACCGTCGGTGAATGTCATCACTGGAACCATCAAGGCCAATTTTCCGGCGCGTATTGCGTTCCAGGTGGCGCAGCGCGTGGACAGCCGGACCATCCTGGACTGTAACGGCGCCGACAACCTGCTCGGCCGGGGCGACATGCTGTTCCTGCCGCCTGGCAGCAACAAGACCACCCGTGCCCAGGGGTGTTTCGTTACTGACGAGGAGAGCAACCGGGTGCTACGGTCGATACAGGCTCAGGGCGAACCACGGTACCAGCTTGCGATCCAGGACAAAGTGTCCGGCGGCGGTGGCGGTGGCAGTGGTGACGAAGGCGGCGGTGGCGAGGATGGTGTTGACGACGAATTGCTTGAACAGTCGATTCAGATAATACGCGAGACGAAGCGTGCCTCGACGTCATCCCTGCAGAGGAGGCTGCGCATTGGCTACACCAGGGCTGCGCGCATCATGGATATCATGGAGGAGCGTGGCATTGTGGGGCCGCCGCGAGGATCTGACCCGCGCGAGATTCTAATTGATCTGGATGTTGAGATGGGCGAAACTGCCCAACCAGTGCCTGAAAACACCGGCGACACGGGAAATAACGCCTGAAGGACCGGCGGGGACGGGATGTGATTCATGGGTGCCATCGGTGAAAAGCTGCGCAACGCCAGGCTTGCAAAGGGAGTGACCCCTTCACAGGCCGCCGCCGCGACGCGTATCAAGATGCAGATCATCGAGGATATGGAGAACGATGACTTCAGCAGCATATCAGCCCCCATCTACTGCAGGGGTTTCATCAAGATCTATGCGGAATACCTTGGGCTTGATTCAACGCCGCTGATCACCACTTACAAGGAACAATTCGGCCCCCCGCCCGCGCCGACACTGGGCAAGGATACAGGATGCGTGGTCGAGCATCCTGATCGGAGCGGTGAGCCGGCGACGGTTGAGCCTGAAAAGGAGCCGTTGTCCAAGTTTGAATGGTCCAGGCTGAATATCTTCCGCGAGTTCTCAATCCCGACCGAACCGGCCCACCTGAAGGCAATGATAGTCGAGGAACCGTTGAAATTCGCATTGCTAGGCCTCGGCCTCCTGGTGGTGCTGGTCTTTATAGTCTCTGGCCTGAGGCAATGCGCTCAGCCGAGTGTTCCTTCGCCCGCCGGGAAGGGTAAGGGGTGGGATACGTCCCGGATCGGGAACGAACTACCGGCGCCCTACGTCGATTCAGACAGATGATCGATCGCCCATTGACCCTCTATCTACCATGAAGCGAAAAAGACCCATCGAGCGTGCCCCGACAGTCGGCTTTGTCAGCCTCGGCTGCGCCAAGAACCTTGTTGACTCCGAGCACATGGCATCCCTCCTGGCCTCGGGAAACATCTCGCTTGCCCCGCGCCCCGACGAAGCTGACGTCCTTATCGTCAATACATGCGCGTTCATAGGCGATGCAAAGACCGAATCCATCGACGCCATTCTGGAGGCGTGCGCCGCCAGGGATTCCGGCCGCCACAGGGCGGTGATTGTTGCCGGCTGCCTGTCGCAGCGATACGGCAGGGACCTTCGCGAAAGCATGCCTGAGGTTGACGCATACCTCGGGCTGGATGCATTGGACGAGATAGTACCGCTGGTGAGGCGCCTGGTGCAGGGCGAGGGCAGGGGATCCTACATCGTTCCTCCGGAAGCGCGGCGGGTATTTGAGCCGGTGAAGGATGGTGTCGTCCTTACCGGCGGCAGCTACGCATACATCAAGATAGCCGAAGGCTGCAACCACAGGTGTTCGTTCTGCATTATCCCGTCCATCCGCGGATCTTACAGGTCCCGCAGGGTCGACGCCATTGTGAGGCAGGCTGAATCGCTGCTTGGGAAGGGAATCCGCGAACTGATTCTGATCTCCCAGGACACGACGAGCTATGGCAAGGACCTCGGGGCAGGCTCCGATCTGCCGTCACTCCTGCGCGCACTCGGCCGGCTGGGCGGCGGATTCCGTGTGCGGCTTCTCTACGGCCACCCGGCCCATGTCACAGACTCTTTGCTCGATGCGATTGCAGAAGTCCCGCAGGTGTGCAAGTACCTGGACCTGCCGATCCAGCACAGCCATCCCGACATGCTGCGGATCATGCGCAGGCCGTCCGGCAAGGCAGTGATCACCGGCCTCCCTGAGCGCATTCGCAAGGTCATCCCGGGGGTTACGCTCAGGACCACGTGCCTGGTTGGACATCCCGGCGAAACCAGGGAGCGATTCCTGCACCTGCGGCGATTTGTCGAAAGTGCGCAGTTCGATCATCTGGGTGTGTTCGCGTATTCTGCGGAGGAGGGAACGCCGGCAGCGACGATGGCCGGGCGAGTACCGCGTCGCACGGCTGAGGAGCGGCGTGGGGAGCTGATGCTTCTGCAGCGGGGTATTGTCAGGAAGAATGGCCGCAAACTTGTTGGCCGAAAAGATACTTTTCTGGTAGAAGGGCCAGCAGTGAGAAGAACTGCCGGGAGCCTGAGGGCAAGATCCGGCCGCAGCGCGCCGGAAATCGACGGTGAGACACTCATCAGCGGGGTTCCTTCAGGAATTCGCGCCGGGGTTTTTATTACAGCCAGGTATGTCGGCACGCGGGGCTACGACATGCTTGCCGAATACTGCAGTTGTGAGGACATTTAGGCATGAGTCAGGACTGGAATATTCAAGCGTGCAGCGGAAAGTGTGGAAAATGCGACGTTCCATTCCTTGAAGATCAGCCGTATGTGTCGACGTTGATTTCTGCCCAGGAAGGGTTTGAACGGCGGGACTTCTGTGAGATGTGCTGGGACAAGCCTGATGTCGGCAGGATTGTTAACCATAGCTCCTGGAAGGGCGTCTTCAAGCCGCCGGAGCCGCCGGCAAAGGAAGTGTTGAAGAAAGAGAACGCCGAATCCCTCCTGCGAAATTACATGGAAATCGGCGATCCTGCGAACAAGAACGTGGTGTACGTTCTCGCCGTTATGCTCGAGCGGAAGAAGATATTTGTGGAGCGTGACATCCAGCTGAAGGATGATGGTACGCAGGTGCTGGTCTACGAGCACAAGAAGACAGGCGAGATCTTCATGATTCCGGACCCGAGGCTCAGGCTTGCTCAGTTGGAGTCTGTCCAGACGGAGGTTGCCGGCCTGCTAGGGATGTCGTCTGATCCGGTGAAGCCTGAGCCGGCACCCGCGCCGGTGGAGCCCGCAGGCAACACGCCCCCGGAGCCAGCGACGACTTGATGCTCTCCGTTCTCATGATTGGCGCATTGCAGCTGCCGGCAATCGGCAACTCATATAGTTCACATCCCTGCTTCCTGTATGACTGAGGATGGGATACTATGCCGGGCTGGTACAGGCAGGTGATGGAAGTTGACTACCCGCGGGTGAACATGGCTGACAAAGAAACTATTTCGGTGAATTCTCGTAATACCGCGGCGGAAATCCTTGCCAACTGGTTGCGCACAAAGGATTTTCCGGACCGTCTCATGGACACGGTCGCAGCTGACCGTGCTTTTGTGATGGAGGTTGTGTACGGCAGTGTCAAACGCTGGCGGACGCTCACCTGGATCATGAAGAAGTGTGTCACCGGCAAGACAGAGCCGGTCGCGGTGCCATACCTGCTTGTGGGACTCTACCAGATCATATTCATGACCGATGTCGCGGACTATGCGGCTGTGAGCGAGACGGTTGAGGCTTCAAAGAGGAGGCTTTCAGCGGGAGGAAGTGGTTTTGTCAACGCCGTGCTCCGGCGGGCGCTGCGTGAAAAACAGGCCATCATCCGTGCCCTCAAGGCCCAGCCTCTTGCCGTAAGGGAATCACATCCTGATCTGCTCGTAGACCGTTGGAAGACCCAGTTCACCGCCGGCCGGACTGTGCGCTTGTGCAAGTGGAACAACGGCTCGCCGGATGTTGTCATCTGTTTGAATCTTGCCCGCACTACGATCGCGGACTACTCGGAATTGCTGAAGGCAATGGGCCAGGACGCAACACCGCATCCATTCGAGTCCAGGAATTGCATCATTGTGCCGCGTGGCATTTCCGTGAGGGAGCTGCCAGGGTACGCCGACGGCCTGTTCAGCGTTCAGGATGCGTCCATGCTGACTCCGGTGAAGCTCCTTGATCCAAAGCCTGGAGATTGCGTCCTTGATGCCTGCGCAGCGCCGGGTGGAAAGACCATGCTGATAGCCGAAAGGATAGGGCCGTCAGGCAGTCTCACTGCAATGGATCTCAGGGATGACCGGCTGGTTGAGCTGAGGGAAAACCTGGCCAGGATGCGGTTTGACTCGGTCAAGATTGTCACCGGCGATGCGGCCGCTGCCGGCAAGGTGCTTGGCGGCGACAAGTTTGACAGAATTCTTGCCGATGTTCCGTGCAGTAACACCGGGGTGCTCAGGCGGCGGGCAGATGCGCGCTGGCGATTCAGCACGGAGAGGTTCGAGACCCTTCGCAAGACGCAACGATTGATCCTCAAGGGGCTTGCACCGTTGCTCAAGCCGGGCGGAACGCTGGTCTACAGTACGTGCAGTATTGAGGGGGAAGAAGGCGCCGTGCAGATCAGGGGATGGCTGCAGGCGCATCCGGAGTTCGTGCTGGAACGAGAGATAACCCTTTTCCCGATCGATTCCGGCACCGACGGTCTCTATGCGGCAGCCCTGCGCAAGGATGGCGGGAAGTAGAATGCCGTCCCGTGGCGACAGGTGGCCGGCCTTGCTAATCTTCCGATACTGAGGCTTGTTTCTTCTTCAGGCTGATGCTGCTGACGCGCGTGTTTCCGTTGAACTTTCCGTAGATCTCAAACCTGATGAGCTTTGCCCCGGGTGGCATGGTGACTGTTCCCTGTGCCGCGAGCCATCCGTCCTTCCTGCTTGCAGACGGCGGCTTAGGGTTGATGTGGTTGATCGTTTCCCCGCCAGGCGTTTGCCGGGTGAGCTCAAGCCCGATCCATATGTCACCGGTAAAACCGGGCTCGTGCCTGAAGAGTGCCGACATTTGCAGCTTGGTGCCTGGCTCCACGATGAAACCGCGTGAGGATACCCTGATCTCGCCGCCATCAGACTGCAGGGTCATGCATGGGGGACTTTGCGGGCCGCCAGACTCCAGCCCAGCGCCCTGCGCGGCCGTATCTGACAGGAAGACGGTCCATCCGGCGATCGGCGAACCTGGTGCAATGGCATTTGTAGGACAGGAAAGCATGTTCGTGTCAGCGGCAAAAATGGAGGCCCTGACCGGTGCGGCGAACGCGGCGTCGCCGATTGTGGCGTGTCGATCTGTCTTGAGCATCCATGCCCTGGCCACCGCGACCATGAGGAGCAATGCCGCTGTTGAAGACAGCGCGAACATGAGTTTCCAGCGCCGCACCCGTTTCTGCAGGACCTCCAGCGTGTGAACCGCCTCCACGTTGTGGGCCGCCTGTCGCGGGTTTGTGGCCGGACTGAAATTGACGATGTCCCTGAGCGGCCGCACACCTTTGCGCGGGTCGTAGTCCAGAAAGCAGCTGGCCTCGGCCGGTATGCCAGCCGTGGCGATTGCCGCCCTGCACGCATCGATATCAAACGGGATGCGCCGCCAGCGAACCTCGCCGGCATCCTGGTCATACACGCAATAGGATGCGCGGGCATCCCCGTCGCGCGGCTGGCCCACCGAGCCCGGGTTGACGATGTAGCGCTTCTCAGGCTCAATGACGAAATCCTGGGCAGGGACCCGGTGGGGCGTTCCACTGCGCCCCAGAAGGAAGATGGAGGGCAGGTGGGTGTGTCCCACAAACAGGAGCTGCTCCCCGACGGCATTCCAGGACGGCATTGCCTCATGCGGTTCGGTCACGTAATTGAAGTAGCCCGGATCTGCAAAGTCTCCGTGGGCGCAGCGGAACGTTCCGCCGTCCAGGGTGAGGGGAAGCCTCGAAAGGAACGCGGCGGCATTCCTGCCGACGCGTTGCCTCGTCCATTCCAGCACGGTTCTGGCGGAATCCGCGAACAGCTCGTCGTCCAACTTTGAGCAGATGACCGCGTCGTGGTTTCCGAGAACGAAGTGGTCGACGTTCGCGTGGACGGACTCCAGAACCTCAACGGGATTGGGGCCGTATCCGACTATGTCACCCAGGCATATTATGCGGTCGACACCAAGGCTGCGTATGTCGAGGAGGACCGCGTTCCATGCCTGCAGGTTCGAATGTATGTCCGAAACAATGGCGTATCGCATGGGAGAGGCGTGTTAATAGCAGGGGTGGCCGGATGAGACAACGTAAACTTGCGGAGAAATGTATCTTTGATGGGGCGGTCAGAGCAGGCAGAGCTGGACCAGCGCAAACACGGGAAGCATCACAGGCAGGGAGAAGATCCAGATGTATGCGAAGAAACCCGGCATCTTGACGCTTCTGTGCTCGGCAATGGTCTTCACCATGAAATTTGGGCCGTTGCCGATGTAGGTCATGGCTCCGAAGAACACGGCGCCGCAGCAAATGGCAGCCATCACGGTTGAAGGTATGCCGGCGACCATATCCGGGGCGTTCAGACCTGTGCCGAGGGCTAGTGAGTGGAATGTCAGCGCCGTCGGCGTGTTGTCAAGCAGGGCGCTCAGGAATCCTGACGCGTAGTAGAAGGCGGTTGGACTCGATATTCCCAGGGATGACGCATTCTGACGGAGGTAGATGAGGCAGGGAACCATTGTGATGAATACACCGAGGAAGATACAGGCGACCTCCGTGATCGGCTGCCAGTTGAAATGATTGGCAGAGCGGACCTCGCGCGTGGTCAACGCCAGGGACAGCCCCGCCATGAGGAGTATGACTATCTCCCTGGCAAACGGGTAGTAGTGGTTGGAGCCAAGGATGGGTATTGTTTCCTTGTTGATCGCGGCAACCGCCGCCAGGATTCCGGCAAGCCACAGGAAATTGGCGCCCCCGCGGATGGATATGGACGGCCAGCGTGACAACCGGCCTTCGCGTGCCCCGGGATCCTCCTTCAACCAGAACCGGCGGTCAACAAGGTAGAATATTCCCAGCAGCAGTGCGTTCACCCCAGCCCACATCGGCCAGAGCCGGAGGAACCACTCGAACGGGGCTCCCCTGAGATACATCATGAAGAGCGGAGGGTCGCCGAGCGGGGTTAGCAGGCCGCCGCAGTTGCAGGCGGTGGCGATGAAGAACAGTACGGTATGCGACTTGAACTTGCGGTGCCTGTTGGCGTGGAGCAGGGGGCGGATCAGGAGCATTGCGGCGCCTGTTGTTCCAAGGGCTGAAGCCAGGATCGTGCCAAGCAGCAGGAGTGCGGTGTTAGAGCGGGGACTGCCGCTGATGTCAGTGTCTATGTGGATGCCGCCAGTGATCACGAAGAGTGCGCCGAGCAGGATTATGAACGGAACATAGTCGAACACTATGGACTCATAGATGGCAAGGCTCCTGCCAATGTTCAGGAAATAGACGATGACTGGAGCGCTCAGCAGAAGGGCAATTGCCAGTTTGTTCCTGTTCCGGCCCCAGAAGTGCTCGACGAACATTGGACAAATGGCCACAGCCCCCAGCATCAGCAGGAAAGGCAGTGAGGCGGCGAGCGGGACATCGGCCGTGTTGTTCATGGCGGTGGTAATAGTCGGCTGCGCTGACAGCATCCGCCTCCGGACAACCGGCGGCTGGATGGGACGCGCCCCCCCAGTGTCTATGGCGATCTATGGTTTCCTGCTGACATATAGTGAAGTCAACGTGCCGGGGGGCAAACGTCTGCCACCGGCACACGCCAGCAACATAGTGGAAACCGCGAAGAAAGACAGCAGGAAACTACAAATCCAGTGTCACATCGGTGGCTTCCAGCTGCTTGACTGTCACGTCCACCGACTTCCCGCTGCCTTCTACCGAGACTGAATACCTGCCGGGGCGCAGGCCGAGTATGCGTGTCTTGCCCGTCTCGTCAGTGACAGCTGTTGCCATCCCCCGTATCGGTGACAGCGCGAAGATTTCCGTGGCGGCCCTGATGCGGAAGATCCCGGTACCGTCGCTGTCCTTGGCATGAACGGCTTTTCCGGCCACCGGTTTGCCGTTTTCGGTAATTGTCACGGCTATGTCGCCACCGACGGACAAGACCGGGTTGAAGTTGGTTACAGAGGGGGTGGATATGATCAAGGACTCAACGGTGAAACCCTGGCTGGTCGCAAGAATCCGGTGTTTGCCGGGGGGGAGGGGCGGCCTCAAGGAAAACGAGCCATCCTCACCCGACGTCCCAAAAGCGCGGTCCTCCTGGAAGTCTTCGAATGACTCGACGTCAGAGGCGGCCAGAATCATAGCCCCTGCGATCGGTGAGCCGGTGTCATCAGTTACCGTCCCTGACACGGTGGCTCCTTTGGCCAAAGTCAGGTTCCAGGTGTTGCTGCTGACGGATACTTCGACCCTCGGAATAGTCGTCGCCGCAAATTCGTCGTGCTGTGCGCCCAGTCTGTATGCGCCGGGCGGTACATGCCTTATGCTGTAATTGCCCTCGGGTCCTGTGATTCCGGATTTCACCCTGTATTCGCGCAAAGTCGTAGTCATACGGGGGGGCGCAAGGATGATACTGGCGCCGGGGATCGGCTTGCCGTCAGGGTCAGTTACAGTCCCGGTCACAGTGCCCCCAGAGATCGAAATCACGAGATTGCTGGTGTCAGCGTTACAGGTGATAGAGCCGCTGGCGGTTGATTCGTGTGCCGGCATCCCGGCGCCGTCGGTACCCATGTAGTAGTATACGTAGGCGCCTGTGGTGACGCCGCTGACTTTGAAAGTGCCGTCGCTTGTGACTGTGGCGGCATTTGGTGCCCCGAACAGCATGTCGACGCTGGCCGCATTCCCGGCGTCATGCATCAAGCTGAGCGTGCCGCCCGTGGCCGGCGTCCCATCGATTATCACTGTTCCGGCTATGGTGAGCGTAAGGCCGTCTTGTTTCTTCCCGCCCAGGATCAATTCCTCGGTCCTGCCACCTTTGAGATCCAGGGCCTTCCGCGAGGGCCGGAACGCGTCCCCGGCATTGGCGTTCATCCACTGAATCGTGTACTTGCCTGCCGGAACATCTGTGAAGAGGAATGCCCCGTTTTCGTCAGTCTCGGTGTTTCGTGATGCAACGATGGGGGGGGTGGAAGACATCATGAACACCTGGCAGCCAGGCATGGGTGAGCCCTGCGCATCCAGCACAATCCCCTTGACGGCGCAGAGAGGCGGCAGTTGAACGCTGATGTCGTTAGGCTTGCCTTTCTCGACCTTTACATCCTTCCGCAGAAGCACTATGCGCTCGTTATTCGTGCGGGAGAGGACAGTGAGTGCTGTCACCCCAGGGGCAACACCATCTACAGAAAAGCGCCCCTGCGCGTCTGTGGGCTTTGGCAGTCGTGACGATGGCTCTGGCTGCTCGCCATCCTCGTCCCATTCGCCGAGCGACTCCATCTCTGCCTGTGCATACATTTCCGCAAATCCGGAGTTACCGGAGGTGAAGCTTACCGTGAGGCCGGAAACCGGCTTGCCGTCACTTCCCGTGACCGTTCCGGTCACGATCTGTCCCGGCTCCATCACGATCTTGACTGGTGAAGCCGGAGGCGTGGCGCCATCCTGCAGGTCAAGTGTCTTCTTCCGGGGCAGCATAGGGTGGAGAGAGCAGGAGATGCGGTACTTTGTCCCGGCCCGCAAGGATAGTGTGAGTTTGCCGTTGCTGTCGGTGACAGACCTGTCTCCCGTCTGCATGCGTTCCGACATGTAGAAGTCCTGTCCTTCTTGAAGGTGCTTGGTCGCATACACAGTAACGCCCTTGAGGGGGCTGCCGTCCGTGCCGGTGACCTCTATGTCGATAGTGTGCTTGCGGGCCAGGGTGATCACTATGTCGTCGGCCCCGGCCTGGACGCTGTCAAGGGTTGTCTCCGGCTCGGAGCTTCTGCCACAGGTGACCTGCAGCGCATAGGTGCCGGCATCAAGGCCGGCCAGGACGAACTTGCCGTCAGCCGAAACGTTTGCGCTTTTCTGCTCCATACCGTACATGGCGAATTGGGACTGGTCGCCTGCGGTCGGTTTGAAGGATGCGGTCACAAGGACGTCGGAGGCTGGTTTGCCGTCCGCCTCGAGCACGATTCCAGAGATCTTCATCCCCTCGCTTACGACAAACGGGGGGTCGATGGTAACGCTCCCCGTAATCACAATGGTCCGGTTGGTTGATGATCCTCCGGAGTGGGTCACCGTGAGTTGCCATCTGCCAGGCCGGAGCCCGGCAAGATTGAATTCGCCGGTTTCACTTGTCTGGTCGCGCTTTGCGTTGACCGTGTAGTCGGGGCGGGCAAAGAGGGCGCCGAACGGGAACGAGCCCTCTTGCACCATTGCCTGTGCAACCACAGTTGCGTCGGACAGGGGAGTTCCGTCCGTGCCAACTACTTTGCCTTTCACGCTTATTGCCTTGGCGAGGGTAATGACCTGCTCAGTCTGCTGGCCGCCGGCAATCACGACGTTTGTCGAGAAACGTGCAGTATCTTCGTTGGCTGACTGAATGTTGTACTTGCCTGGCGGGATATTATTGAATATGGCTGCGTTGTTGCTTACTGCGGCATCGAGGCTTTCCATGAAGCGAGTGCGGGCAGAGATGCTGCCTCCTGCCATGGTAAACATGACCTGAAGGGTCTCAGGGACAATGGCCCCGGCCTCTGCCGGCTGCAGCACCAGCCTGAGGCTGCCTGCCTTGATTACTGTGATATCCCGCGTGGCGGTCTCTCCGGCTGTGCACCTGACAGTGATGTCAGAACCGTCCCTGGCCACGTAGCCGCCGCCTGAAACACTCAACCGGTGAGGGCCGGCAACCAGCCCCGGCAGTACATAGTTTCCGAGCTCGTCCGTCAGCGTCCGGCGGCCCATTTCACTCACGATGGCAACCCCGGCAACCGGCTGGCCCTGCTCGTTCTTTACACATCCCTTTATGGAGGCAGGATTCTCCAGACGGATCTCAAGGTATGCGAGTTCGTCGGAGACCTGGCAAGTTCCGCCCTTCGCGACGAGGTCTGGTGATGTCATCCTATAGCTATATTCGGCCGGGCTGAGGTCTGAGAAGGAGAACTCGCCGTTGGAATCGGTAACGGCACGCGCTGCTTCGATGAAGTGGCTGCAGGTATACTCATGGAGACGGATGTCCAGCGCGACCTGCGCGCCCTGCACAGGCTTGCCTGCCGCATCGCGGACTTTGCCGCCCAGGGCGCAACCGCGTTGCAGCACCATTGTTCCGTAGCTGGTGTTGGTGCTCACATGCGCATAGCCCGTGAAGACGTGGCCTTTTTCGTCGGAGAGAAACACCATGTACTGTGCTTGTGAGTCCGGGATTGTGATGGCAAATCCGCCGTTGGTCCCGGTGATGGCTTTTGCGAGAAAGCTGTCCGGCGCAGCAGCCTTCCGATTCTCGTGGTGCTCAACCTGGACAACTATGCCTTGGACAGGGGTCTTCCCGTCCGGCTCAACCACCGTGCCGCTGAGCGTAAGGCTCCATCCAGTGCAGGCAGTCAGGAGTGTGGACAGAAACGACAGCATGAGACCGCGAGTCATGTTTTTGCCTCCAGGATATTGCCAATGCCGGTTCTACTTGAAGCGGGTTATTGCGATTGTGGCTGTCCAGCCGCCACCGCCGGTGTCGTAAAGGCGTTTTGAAATCGTACCAATAGGCGAGTCTTTCTCAAGCTGCAGAGGCAGCGCCCTGACAGGTCCCAGCGCAATTATCGTGGGTGCGTTCGTAAGGGAAGACGTCCATGACTTCACCTCGTCCTCGGTCACGGCGGCCAAGACCAGGAAGTAGGCACTGCGATCAGTGCCGTGGGTCAGGATGTAGGGTTTCTCACCGGCAGCCACAAGCAGCTTCCCGAGGAGCTCCGCACGCGACTTCTGGTCTCCGCTTTTGTTGCTCAGCGCACGGCTGGGCGGCACTTCAGTGCGTCCGCCTCAACCAAACTCCGTCTTTGCCTGTGAAATCTCGGTACGTACGAAGGAGTGGATAGCCTGGAGTTTTTCGAGACGAGTATTCTTGCCTTGTGTCAGCTCCTGCGCCTTGGTGACGAACACCTTGTCATCCGAATTGGTGTTTGAATCGCAGGACTGCGCCCTTGCGGTAACGGCACACAGCATGAATAGAAGCATTGCCGGTAATATGAACCGCTTCATGGAACGCCCCCCCCCCAGTTGGATCGAAACATCACTCCAACGCAATGCGCAGCAAATACTCACTAACCATGCTGACCACACTAATAGCGCCGTCGCACAACATTTGTCAAGTACTTGGCGAATGTTTGTTTCAGCCAGATGCCGGGGCTTCCACTGTTGTTGGTAATAGCCTTGACGGGGCAGACCTCCTGGCACTTCAGGCATTCTATGCATTCGGTGTGGCGATTCACTGAGCGACCGGTCCGGCTGGTGTTTTCTACAGGAACATCCATGGGGCAGGCCTTGTCGCACTTGCGGCAGTGAACGCATTTGCCGGGGTCCAGCCGTATTGTGTAGAGGGAGAACTTGTTTGCCACGGCTACGAGTGCGCCCACCGGGCACATTATCTTGCAGAAGCTCCGGATGTTGAAGAGGACCAGCACCAACACCAGAGCAAGGACGGATAGTCGCAAGATCCGCCATGTGTCCATGGTCCAATCCCTGTCGACGATCATCTGGGGCACCGCCACCTCGATGGTTGCCACGGGGCAATACTTGCAGAAGAAGTACAGCACCTCCTTGCCGGCGAAGAACGCAACAAGGCCGACGCCCGCGATGAGAAAGACATATTTCATCCAGCGAAGAAACGAAGGAAACCGGATCTTGGGCGAGGGGATACCGTGCACGAGATCCTGCAGCAGTCCGATGGGGCACACCCAGCCGCAGAAGAATCTACCGAGGAAGACCCCGAATCCCGCGATCAGCCCGAGCGTCAACCATGGCACGGCATGGAACTGAATCAATTCAGATATCGTGTATATCGGGCATGCAAACCAGGTGAGAGGGCATGCGTTGCAGTGGATGATCGGCAGGCAAACCGAGCCGAAGAAGACAGTGGAGGACGTGAAGACAGTGAAATTGCAGGTCAGTAGCACTCCGGTGAGGACCTGAATGATGCGCCGTCTTGTGGTTAGACTCGGCATTTTGTCGTAACGACGGGCGTTGTGGCTGTTAGAAGGTTTCGGTTATCGACTTGCCGAAGACACCCTTTTCCTTGCCGGCATCAATCCACACTACCGCCGTGTACGTTCCAGATTTGGCCACTTCACCGAAGTAGCCGCCGCTGCCCCCTCAAGAGGGGCACATTTTTTCGACAGGGACCGACTTTCTTATCAGCACCTTGCCATCGGAATCCTTCACGCACAGTTTTATGCTGCCGCCAAGCCGCTTGCTGACTTCCTTGCCGCCGACTTCCTTGATTTCAACGAAGTCAGCAGTGATCCGGATCGGAATCTTGCCGGACTTCTCGTACTTCTTCTTTTCCTGCTCGTTGATTGCTGCCTTGCTGAACCCGGCGGCGAAATGAAGGCGACTCTTCCGCTTGTCATCCGTCCACTCGGTCTTCATCTCGGCGATCTGTTCTTCCGTCGGGCCGCCGGGAGCCAGGTTGGAAATAGGTTCCGCCTTCACGGTGGCCGCGGTCTCGCTACCTTCCTCACAGAAGGCTGTCGCGCCACACAGAAGTGACATTGCCACGCAAATCCAACTAAGTTGTTTCATAGCGGTCTCTTTTCTTGCCGCCTTTATTACAGAGGTAGGGGCTGGAGTCAAGCGCTTTGTGTACGGCGCCGCATTGCAGGGCGGGCAGCGCCAGAGCTCCACCCTGCACATTTTGCCCCATCTGGGGCGTGAGTTGGCTGATTTCGGATGGTCTAACCTTTGACAGTGCAGGGCACCCCCTGTACGATGAGTCGCATTATGAGGAGCCAGAGGTCACAACGCCACGCGGTTGACGGCCCGCTTGTGTGGTTCGGCGGCATGGTTGAGCATTGTCTCGATCACGCCAGGGCCAGGATCAAGCGGGGAGGGCACGTGGTTGGCATGGCGTGCGAGTACACGCCGCGGGAACTGATCATGGCGGCTGGCGGAGTGCCGGTCTGCCTCTGTGGTGGCGATGCGGACATGATTCCGGCGGCTGAGGAGATGCTCCCGTCAAACCTGTGCCCTCTCATCAAGTCAACATTCGGATACAGCGTCAGGAGGGAAAACCCGTTCCTGGAGATGGCTGAACTCGTTGTTGCAGAGACTACTTGTGACGGTAAGAAGAAGATGTATGAGTTGATGGCGGAAAGCCGGCCGGTGCACGTTATGGAACTGCCGCAGAAGCCGGGCGACCAGGATGCCATGCGCCATTGGGTCCGCGAGTTGCACAAGCTGAAGGAAGTCCTTGAGGAGCGGTTCAAGAAGCGCATCACCGGCAGCGGACTGCGCAAAGCCATAGCCCTGATGAATCGCGAACGGGGTCTCAGGCGTGATCTGGCTGGTCTCATGAAAGCCGAAGTTCCGCCGATCACCGGCCTCGAACTGCTTGGCATGAAGAGCATCATTTCGTGCATTCCCTCGGATCTCGCGCAGTACAGGCGGGCGCTGAAGGTGCTGCCAGGCCGCATTCTGAAACCGTCGGCGCGTTCACGCACACGGGTGCTGCTGACAGGTGTTCCCATACCGCACGGCGCGGAACGGGTGGTGGGCCTGATCGAGAACAGTGGTGGCCTGGTTGTCTGCCAGGAGAACTGCACCGGACTCAAGCCGATCCTCGAGGATGTGGATGCCGCGGCCCCGGATCCCATGCTCGCGATTGCCGGGAAATACTTTCACCTGCCGTGCTCGGTGATGACGCGCAATGACAGGAGGCTTGACTCGCTCCACGAGCTGGTGCGCGATTTCCGCCCGCAATGCGTCGTGGAAGTCATATGGCAGGCTTGCCTGACCTACGACGTGGAGTCGTTTCGCGTGAAGAGACTTGCGGGGGAGTTGGGGCTGCCGTACCTGAGGATCGAGACGGACTATTCGCCTTCAGACTCGGCACGCATAGAAACGCGAGTCCAGGCGCTCTTTGAAACCGTCAGGGGGCGATACAAATCATGATCTTTGCGGGCATTGACGCCGGATCCAGGACCGTCAAGGTCGTCGTGCTGGATGGTACAAGACGGAAGGTTGTTGCTTCGGGCGTTGCTGATCAGGGCGTCAGGCAGGCTGATCTTGCCGGACGGCTGCTTGATAAGGTCCTTAAGAAAGGCGGGCTGCGCAGGAAGGACATCCGGCGGATCGTTGCCACTGGCTACGGCCGTGATGCGATATCGTTCGCCGGCACGACCATTACGGAGATTACGTGCCACGCTGCCGGCGTGCGGGAGCAGGATTGTGATGCCAGGACTGTTATCGATATCGGCGGGCAGGACAGCAAGGTGATGAGGCTGGATGCTGACGGAGCGGTGCGGGATTTTGTCATGAACGACCGGTGTGCGGCCGGCACCGGCCGATTCCTTGAGGTTGTGGCGGAGCGACTGCGGGTCCGGCTGGATCACCTTGGCGCGCTTTCGGGACGGACACGCAATCCTGTGCCGATCAACAGTACGTGCGTTGTGTTCGCTGAAACGGAGATCGTCGGGCTGCTGGCATCCGGCACAGCGCCGGCCAGGATTGCTGCGGGCGTCCAGGTCGCCATGGCTGCGCGGGTCGCAGTCATGGCAGGCAGGAATGTCACGACGCCAATAGTTTTTACCGGCGGTGTCGCTATGGTTCCGGGAATAGCCAGGGCGCTGGCGCGGGCGATCGGGCACCCGATTCGTACTGCGGAGCAGCCGCAACTGACTGGGGCCCTCGGCGCGGCAATCCTGGCGGCTGCGGGCGAATAGCAGCGCTGGCGCAGCACCCGCTGTCGAGGCCATCGCCAGATGTGTTCCTCAAATCAGGATGCCGCCAAGGAGCAGCCGGAGAAAAGCCAGGAGCGTGAGGATTCCCGCCACCCACCAGAGCCAGCCTATTCTGCGCGGCTTGGCCGACGCGCCAAACTCAGCCTTTGCAAAATCGCCGTAATTGAACTCGCTGTCGGGGATGTCGAGCCCGTAGTGTTGAGCCGCATTACTCCAGCCGGTGGTCTCGTCAGCGCCACAGCCCGGACAGGCCAGGGCGTCCTCCGGCACCTCCTCCCCGCACACTGGGCAAATGAAGAAGTCAGTCATGATGTCAGTTGGCGGCCTCAAGAAACGGCTTGAAGAAGCTCTTCATAAGGCGGCTGTCGAAGGCTGCTGCCATGACTAAGATTGCACCCGGCACCATCCAGGGAAGACCTATGCCGATGGCGTGCCTGTCGCGGCGCTCCTCGGGTGTCCTGGCCTGTTGCCGGTAGACAGCGAACAATCCGCTGCATACGAGGCCAGCAACCACAGTAAGAGCACACCAGTCAAGAAGAGCCATGGCCGACCTCGCGGAAAGGGGACTGCCGGATAATGGCGGGAATGAGTGGGAATCGAACCCGACCCGGGACCTGTTACAGCCCCACACTGGTTTTGAAGACCAGGGGCACCACCAGGCACCATTCACTCCCATGTCCTGTCATCAAGGCTGGATAGTAACCGAGAGATTGCCGGGCGACAAGCAGTGAAGAGATGATGTTGAATTCCGGCACAAGCGCTCCGCTCCGGATATTGTACCGCATCTGCATGGCGCGCTGAAGCGGCGTAGCAGTGCCGGGCAGGCGTGGTTTCCCATTTTCAAAGACATCTGAACGGGGACAGATCTGAACGGGGACAGATCTGGTGTCTGCAACAATCTGTGCATGAATGTGTTATATAGGGCCGGGGATCTTGGCTGAGGTCTGTCCCCGCGGACTTCCCGAACGAAAGCGTTATTCGTTACTTGTAGGTTTGAACCAGATCAGCGCATGTGTAGATGTGCGGATTCGGCTAGACTGTTACAGTGCTCCAAATGAGACTTCGGGATTGACCTCATGATCTCGGCGTGGGAAACTGCGTAAAGAAGACAGTCCCTTACGGGCAGGATCACGCTTGGGATGTGAACCCATGACATATTCCGAAATCTTCCTCAAACTGGCAACGAACGGTCTGTTGGCTGTGGGCACGCTTTGCCTGATCGCTGCCCTTGTCCCGGCTCATCGGCTCATTGCGCTGCTCCCATCAGGACCGGTACGAAGCCGATGGCATGCCTTGAGGCTGCTTATCGTTCTATTCCTCGTGGGTTATCTCACGTATGTCATCGTCTTCTGGCAACATCCTGGGGCTTGGCTCAACCTCCTTGTTCCAGTCATCTTCTTCCTGGGCGCGGACTTCGTCTGGCTGGCGGTGACCCTTTCGCTCCAGACCGCAACCGATATCCGTCGGATATCGCAGTTGGAGCAAGAGAACATCACGGATCCCCTGATCGGCATCTATAACCGCCGTTATCTGGATCGCCGGATCGAGGAGGAGTACGCCCGGGCCGAGCGCTATGCCCTCCCCTTGTCCGTGCTGTTGGTCGATGTGGATCACTTCAAGCACGTCAACGATACCTACGGTCACAGAGCCGGGGACCAGGTCCTTATCGCCTTGGGTCAGTTACTGCTGGGAACAGTTCGCGGAACGGACATGGTTGCCCGCTACGGCGGGGAAGAAATCGTGATTGTAGCGCCTAACACCACCCTGGCTTCGGCGGGTCAACTGGCGGAACGAATGCGGCAACATGTGGAGATGCAGGAATGGGGCGTGACAACCGCTCCCCATTGTCAGCAGCAGATTCGCATCACGGTCAGCATCGGCGTCGCCAGTTTGAGCCTGGGAACTGACGATTATCGAGGGATCATCCACAACGCGGATGCAGCGCTTTATCGCGCAAAAAAGGAAGGGCGGAACCGCGTTGTCATGCACACGGCGAACGAGCCGTCAGCCAATTTCTCCGGCACATGAGCACCGCCGGCCGCTTCTCAGCCATTTCGTCTCTTGCCCGGAGTTGACCTTGACGCTTGCGTCGCGCTTCCACTACGTTATCGCATCCTCTACGACTCGCGCCCCAATGAATACCTGAACCAAGGTGAATGGGCCGCCTCCGGCTTCTATGCGCCGGAACCGAGAGAGAGCGAAGGTCTGGTACTCCGTCCTGATCCCTTCACTGGCGCGGGAGAAGGTTCCCTGAAAAGTTCCCTGAAAACACTGGCGATGCTCAAGGGAGATCCCCAGTTTGGTAAGGAAGCGGATTTCCTTACCAAAACCACCGTGCTGGGGGTCTTCGATTTCCGGCATTCCTGAATCTTGCCATGCTGATGGTCGAGAGCGAACGGGCCCGGCTTCTCCGGCAGGCCATCCTGGACATTGTGATCGACACGATCAACCGGCGGCCCGGTGGGAGAACCAAGTACATCAACCAGCGTGATGAGGATTTCATCCTCTCCTTTTTCAAGAGGAGACCTTCGCCGCGAAAATGGATACGATTGCTCCTTGCGGGCGGCGAGGACGATGCATAGTATGCACGGATCCTGCTACTGGGCAGCGAATAGAGAAGGCAGATGAGAAGATTCTACATATTCCTGACCCTGATAGTGCTGGGGACCGGGTGTGCATCGCTCGGCGACTGGTACAACAGCAGGGAAGAGTTTGTCCTCGAGGTTACCGGCTACAAGCTGTGGCGTGAGATGTACTACCTTGACGGTCGCACAGAAGTGCAGTGGTTGTTTGTGTGCAAGACGCTCTCGCCGAAGTCTCGTACAGCCAGGGAAACAGACATTGTCGTGAGCGACCGGCATCCGCTTTTCAATTGTCCGACCGGCACTGTTCTCAGGTGCCAGTTTAACCGCAAGGCGATCGCGACATGGGAGAGCGTGGCCAAACGCGAGTCCGCGAAGGTGAACATCAAGGACCTGCAATCGAAAGTGCAGGAACTCGAGCGGAATATCGCATCGCTTGAACGGGTGTCAGGCGGTAGCGCAACCAGTCTCGCCGCCGCCCTTGGAGCCAGGGATGAACTTGAGGCTGCCAGGAGCAGCCTCCTGCAGGCTGAGCTGTATTCAAAAGCTATTGTTGTCAAGACCTCCGATATTGTCGGCTATGAGGAGGTAACGAAGAAGTCCGGCGTGGCTGCTCAGGAATAGCTGACACTTGACGCTATCGGTGGCTGGCAGGGCAAAGTGAGTTTGAACGGGCAACACCCATGAGGTTCTACCCGCGCGGCTCGCGGCCTGCTCTGGCAGGTTCTGAGTACACCGCATGTGCCAGTGTTTCTGGAACACCACGACGGGAATTAATTGGAGAGAAACATGACAAATCGTGAGCGCGCATTGGCTGTTCTCCGTTATCAGGACTATGACAGGTTGCCCGTGGTTCATTTCGGATACTGGTGGGAGACCCTTCAGAAATGGGTCGCAGAAGGACACCTGACTGCGGAGGAGGTTGACGGCGCAAGTGACGGTAGCGCCAAGGATACCGCTCTGTCAGCGAAGCTGGGTTTCGATTTCAACTGGCAGAACATGTTCAACACCGATGCATGGCTCCGGCCGGGGCTGGATCGGAAGGTTGTTGCCGAGTTTCCGGACGGATCCTCGCACGTCATGGAGAACGATGGGGTCGTCTATTGGTACCAGCCCGGTGCTGGATCCATTCCGGCGCACGTTGATTATGTACTCAAGACCCGGGATGTTTGGGAGAGGGACTTCAAGTGGCGGCTCCGGTGGTCCGAGGATCGTATGGACAAGGCCGCGCTGCAACAACTCACATCTGGAAAGCGCGACAATCCGCTCGGACTGTACTGCGGAAGTCTGTACGGAAAGATCCGGACAACGCTGACTTTCGAGGGCAGCTGCTACCTTCAGGCCGATGATGAAGCCCTGTTCACCGAGATCATCGACACCACTGGCGAGCTCTGCTATCAGAATGTGAAATTCTGTCTGGAATCTGGCGCGAAGTTTGACTTTGCGCACTTCTGGGAGGATATCTGCTTCAAGAACGGGCCGTGCATTTCCCCCAATGTGTTCATGGAGAAGATCGGGCCTCACTACAAGCGCATCACGGAATTGCTGCGGAAGCACGGCGTGGACATCTGCTCGGTTGATTGCGACGGCTGGATAGACGCCCTCATGCCTACCTGGATCGAGAACGGCGTGAACACAATGTTCCCGATTGAGGTCGGCACATGGAATGCCTCGATCGAGCCATGGCGCACGAAATTGGGCAAGGGACTCAAAGGGGTCGGCGGGATGAACAAGACCGTGTTTTCCCGCGATCGCGCCGCCGTGGATGCGGAAGTGGAGAGGCTCAAGCGACTGGTTGCCCTTGGCGGATATATCCCGTGCCCTGATCATCGCATCGCCCCTGATGCAAAGTGGGATATGGTCCGGTACTACTGCGATCGTATGCGTGAAGAGTTTGTGTAGCGCAGATCAGGGCAGGCGGTTTCGCGTCGACGTTGTTCGACGGCTCCTGCGGCGAGGCGGTCGGCACCTGAGGCGTGTTCGCTTTTCAGATGGCGAACGCGAGGATTCCGTTGCATCCACTTGACGCCTGATTCCAGACCGAGGTCTTCGCAATGCGGTAATTCTACCGCTCTTTCCGAGGGGATATGTGGCGGCACGCAGGGCGGGAATGTGCTGGTATTGAGCCTGCGGATTGACTAGTGTCGAGTAACGTTAGTGCGATTGAGAGGGGGGTACTTCATGCTTAGACTTGGCGTCAACATCGACCACGTGGCAACTCTACGGCAGGCGAGGGGGACGGCGTACCCGTCAGTGGCAGAGGCTGCGCGCGTGTGTGAGGAAGCCGGTGCTCACGGCATCACGGTGCACCTCCGGGAGGACAGGCGCCACATACAGGATTCAGACGTATTCGCGCTGCGAAAGGCCCTCTCCATTCCGCTGAACCTTGAGATGGCCAACAGCCCCGAGATAGTCCGGATAGCACTGCGGGTGAAGCCTGATGAAGTCTGCCTTGTGCCGGAGAACCGGCGCGAGCTGACCACCGAGGGGGGGCTGGATGTTGTCGGCCAGATAAGGAAACTCAGGCCCACCGTGAAATCACTGGCGGGCGCAGGTGTGAAGGTAAGCCTCTTTGTTGAAGCCGATGCCCGGCAGCTCAACGCCTGCGCAGACCTCGGTGTTCAGTGCGTGGAGCTTCACACCGGATCCTTCTGTGACTCCGGGTCAGCAGCCCGCGCAAAGGCCGAACTCAGGCGGCTTGTTGACGGTGCCGTGCTTGCGCACAGGCTTGGCCTGCAGGTCAATGCCGGTCACGGGATCAGCGTTGAGAACATAAGCCGGATTCTTGAGGTCCCCTATCTCGACACGCTGAATATAGGGCACAGCATAGTGTCCCGCGCGATATTCGCCGGGTTGAAGCCGGCCGTCAGGGAGATGCTGAGAGCGATGAGAGGGTACAGGAACGGGCGGACGGGGTGAGCGCCGCCGGTCTTTGGGAGTGACATCGTGAAAGTGGTATCGCCGGCACAAATGAAGGAAATGGACGAACGCACGATGCGCGAGTGCGGTGTGCCTGGCGAGATGCTTATGGAACGCGCAGGTGGAGCAGTGGCTGATGCCGTTTGTGAGCTGGTGGACCTCGGCCGGATTTCCAGGCCGTCGGTCTTTGTTGCCGCCGGCAAGGGTAACAATGCGGGGGATGCCTTTGTAGCCGCCCGCGTGCTCGCCGCAAGGGGAATCCGTGTCGATGTCTGGCTTGCCGCCGAGGCCGGAAGCGTTGGTGGTGATGCAAGAACCCACATGGACAGGATGCTGGCGGCAGGCGTGCGGATGCGTGAAATGCACAGGGAGAGGGACTGGAGTTGCACCACAGCTCCGGATGCAGGATGGAATGTGGTGGTCGACGGCCTGCTCGGCACCGGTCTTCGGGGCGGCGTTCACGGCACGATGGCAGGCGCCATTGCCATGATCAACAGGCTCTCCGAAAGGTGTCTGGTCGTGGCGATTGACGTGCCATCCGGCCTTGATGCAGACACTGGTGTGGTATCGGGGGATGCGGTCCTGGCCGACTTGACGGTCACAATGGGGTTTGCGAAGAGGGGGATGCTGACTCCGGCCGGGAAGGAGCACACGGGAAGCCTGATGGTGGCGGACATAGGCATTCCATCTGCCTTTGCGGATTCTATCAGCGGCGGTGTCGAACTGATAGTGTTTGAAGAGGTGCGCCAGCTGTTCAAACGGCGGAGGCGTGATGCGCACAAGGGCTCGTTTGGCCATGTGCTGGTAGTCGGCGGGTCGGCCGGCTACAGCGGTGCGGCAGCCATGGCCGCGCAGGGCGCTCTCAGGTCGGGAGCGGGATTGGTATCTGTCATTACGCCGCGGTCGGTGGCGGCTCAGGTGGCTGCAAACGCACAGGAGGCCATGGTGCATCCCGCGAAGGAAACCGAGGCCGGCACCCTGTCATCTGATTTCATGGTCGCATCTGGCAGAGGCAGGAGCCTGGAGGGGTTTGACGCGGTGCTCGTCGGACCCGGAATGGGGACCCACGACGAATGCCGGAAGGTGGTGGTTGACCTGCTGAGGCGATGCAGGGTTCCTTTAGTGCTTGATGCCGATGCGCTGAACGTGCAGAAGAAAAGTGACAACCTTATTCCCGCGGCGAACTGTCCCGTTGTGATGACTCCTCACGCCGGTGAACTTGCGCGTTTCATGGCCGACGAGACGCGGTCCGTCGAGGCGAACAAGGTGGAGGCAGCACTTGGTGCGGCCGCGGTAACATCCGCTATTGTTGTCCTGAAGGGTGCCGGCACAGTCGTTGCAGGCAATGGCAGGACGCCCCACGTCAACATGACCGGCAACCCCGGCATGGCTACCGGCGGAACCGGTGATGTGCTTGCCGGCATCATTGTCGGGCTTCTTGGGCAGGGGTTTGCGCCTTTTGAAGCCGCTCGCGCTGCCGTCTACATTCACGGCAGGGCGGGTGATGTGGCCGCGTGGCGTCTGTCGCAGGCAGGGATGCTGGCCGGTGACGTTATTCGCGAAATTCCCTTTGTGATGAGAGGATTGTGCGGCCGCTGAGTTGAGGCAGATAGTGTGCTCCGGTCGGACGGATTTGACCAGATCGAGCCGGAATGCGTGGCCTGCCGGGACTCGATTAGCGACACGCCTGATTGCGGATGCGCCCGTTGCGGCGATATCTTTCGCGGATTAGTTGACGGGGCCGTGATATGCGGCTATAGTCCGACCTTTTACAAGCGAACAAGGAGACAACGATGGCGGGTGAATCAGTGAAGAAGGATAGTCAGCCGGTGGCGAAGCAGAGGCCGATTGCGTTACTTTTTGACCTGGAGCACTCGGCGGTTGACGGACGCTCTTTGTTCTTTGACATCAGCAAGCGGCTGCTGGCAGAACGGGAAATTGAGCTCACTCCGGCGCTGTTCATGCGTCATTTCCGGAAACAGTCCATGGAAAAGTGCCTCGATGGCCTGCTGGAAGCCGTGGGCAAGAAGAGACTGTCGGCAGCCAAACTTGCCGGCGAGATTACGGAAGAGCTGAAGGTTGGTTTTACCGACAAGCGGCTGAAGATGCCGGCCGGTTTTGCGAAACTGGTTGCACAGGCCAAGGCGGAGGAAGCGATTTTCGGTGCTCTTACGGCGCTTCCGAATGAAGTGGCTGATGACCTCATCAAGAGGCTTGGGCTTGACGGCGTGCT